>NZ_OUMZ01000007.1:640407-960611 GCF_900327775.1 Roseovarius sp. EL26 | reverse complement strand
CATTGTTGGGGCAGGGCATGATTGGGCGGCATTTCATCACCGCGCTGCGTCAACCCAATGTGCTGGATGTGGTCGAGGCAACGCTGAAGCACGGCACGACCCACACCACACGTTATCTTGGTAATGATGGCGCACAAGACACCACCTTTGTCGTCAACTGTGCACCGGTAGATATCGGACAAGGAGCCGGGGCACTGATTTGCTTTGAGGACGTCACTCACGTTGAACAAGTCGGGCAGATGCGTCGTGATTTTGTCGCCAATGTCAGCCACGAGCTGCGCAGCCCGCTGACCGCACTGTCGGGATTCATTGAAACGCTACTTGGTCCTGCGCGCGAAGATGAGGCCGCTCGAGAACGATTTCTCGGCATCATGCAGATTGAGGCCTCACGTATGGAACGGCTGGTGCGGGATCTTTTGTCGCTCAGCAGGGTTGAGAGCGAAGAACGCCAACGCCCAACAACAGAAATAGATATATTGCAGGTGATTGGTTCTGTGCTGCATACTTTGCAACCATTGGCATTGGACAATAACGTGGAAATCAAAACCGATTTCAGCCCTGATGAAGTTCTGTTGCCCGGTGATCAAGATCAGCTTCAGCAAGTGCTGACCAATTTAATTGAGAACGCCATTAAATATGGCGGGAAAGATCAGCAGGTACTGGTGCGCGCCACCACGACTTTGGACGAACCCACGGTACGGGGACCGGCAGTAGTTGTTGCTGTCCGCGATCAGGGGCCGGGGATTGATCCGGTTCACATTCCACGACTGACAGAGCGGTTCTACCGTGTTGACAGCCATCGCTCGCGCGAAATGGGCGGTACAGGACTTGGCCTCGCAATCGTCAAACATATTCTCAACCGACACCGCGGACGGCTTAGGATCGAATCAAGACCGGGTCATGGTAGTGAATTTCGGGTTATTTTGCCGATGGTGTGGAAAAGGTGAAAGTTTTAAGATCATAATATTTTATAATTACAAATACTTAAAGTTATGGTGATGTCTGTCATAAAAGAGTTACAAAACCGTAACAAAAGCGTTGCTGACCGCGCCTAAATAAGCGCAAGGCCACCACATAACGTGAGGCCATGAATAAAATCAGGAGCGTTACGCATGTCTCTCGTTAAATTGACCACGTCTGCTGTGGCCATCGCGGCCGTCTCGGCCTCCGCTGCCTATGCGCGCGATAATGTTCAGGTTGCCGGTTCTTCAACCGTTCTTCCTTATGCCTCAATCGTTGCCGAAGCTTTCGGCGAAAACTTCGACTTCCCAACCCCAGTTGTTGAATCGGGTGGCTCATCTGCTGGCCTGAAACGCTTCTGTGAAGGTGTTGGCGAAAATACCATCGACGTTGCAAACGCATCGCGTGCAATCCGCGAAAAAGAAGTTAAGGCCTGTGCTGAAAACGGTGTAACAGACATCATCGAAGTGCGCATCGGTTACGATGGCATTGTCTTTGCTTCGCAAATCGACGGTCCAGCTTTCACCGCATTCGAGCCGATTGACTGGTTCAACGCGCTGAGCCCGAAAGTTGTTGTTGACGGCGCATTGGTCGATAATCCAAACAACAAATGGTCAGACGCCAACGCTAAACTGCCAGACGTTGAAATCGCGGCCTTCATTCCCGGCACCAAACACGGAACTCGCGAAGTGTTCGAGGAAAAGGTTCTGGTTAAAGGGTGTAAAGATGCAGGCGCATATGATCTGTATCTCGTAGCTGCCGAGGGCGACAGCGAAAAAGCCAAGAAAAAAGCTGCTAAGAAAGCCTGCTACCACGTACGTACAGATGGCAAGTCAGTCGACATTGATGGCGATTACACAGAAACCCTGGCACGTATCGATAGCAACCAAGATGGTGTTGGCGTCTTTGGTCTAGCGTTCTACGAGAACAACACTGACAAGCTGAAGGTAGCAACAATGACTGATGTTGCACCTTCGACCGAGACTATCGCATCGGGTGAATATCCCGTGTCGCGCCCATTGTTCTTCTACATTAAGAAGGCCCACATTGGCGTGATCCCTGGTCTGAAAGAATACGCAGAATTCTTCGTAGCCGATGAGATCGCTGGCCCAGATGGCCCACTGGCTGAATACGGCCTGGTTTCTGATCCTGAGCTGATTGAGACACAAACAGCGGTATCAGACGAAACCACACTTGGTGGTTCATAATCTGCTTAAAACTTCGGGGCGGCCAATTGGCCCCCCGACCACCTTACCTGATGTTTCTCTCATCTGAACGGAAACCTTATGCCTTCTCATTGGCTTGTTTTGATCGTGCTTGCCTTGGCAACCATCGGCTTTGTGATTGGGCGCGCTCGCGCTCTCCAAAGTGCAGGCGGGGACAGTAAGGTACTCCACTCGCTGCCATCCTATTATGGTGCACATGTTTCGATGTTGGCCGCAGTGCCCGCTATTGGATTGTTGCTGATCTGGTTGATTGCGCAGCCATTGATCCTCAACAATATCGTTTCTTCTAACCTGCCTGATAGTGCCGTCGCAGATAGTGCGCGCAGTCTGGTCATGAGTGATGTTCGCCGTGTTGCCGATGGTATTGAGGTGGCAATTTCTCAAGGTGCAATGAGCGCACAAGAAGCCCAGAATTTGAACGCTGAAATAACAGATGTACGTGCTGAACTGGCAGATGTCGGTGTGGCACTTGGTTCTGACGTCAGCCGCACAGTTTTGGATGCCGCACAAGCCTATCGCCAATTATCGAAAACAGGCAGTATCGCGATGGCGGTTGCCGTTTTGGTATTGGTGGCAGGGGGCATGCTCTTTGCTGTGCAACGCACCGACAAAAGTTTTCGCGCCAGAAATGTCGTTGAATCCGGCATCAAAACCTTGCTACTCGCAGCTGCGTCTCTTGCCATCCTGACCACGCTGGGCATTGTGCTATCGCTGGTTTTTAATACGGTTGAGTTTTTTAAACTCTATCCCATTGGTGACTTTTTCCTCGGACTGACATGGGCACCAAGCTTTGGGGGTGGGTCAGAGCTGGGCTTTATCCCACTTTTGTGGGGCACGCTTTATATCTCGTTCATCGCGTTGTCTGTGGCAGTGCCGATCGGCCTGTTTGCTGCAATTTACTTGTCCGAATATGCCAGTCCCAAGATGCGATCAGTTGCCAAGCCATTGATCGAGATTCTCGCGGGTATCCCAACCATCGTTTATGGTCTTTTTGCCTTGCTTACAGTCGGACCATTATTGGTCGGCATCTTTGGCGCTGATGGTGTCGGCATCATGAAGGCGGGCACAGCAGTCATGACCGCAGGTCTGGTTATGGGGGTGATGTTGATCCCCTTTGTCAGCTCGCTTTCGGACGACATTATCAATGCTGTGCCTCAATCGCTGCGAGATGGCTCATATGGTTTGGGTGCAACCCGCTCTGAGACCATTAAACAGGTGGTTTTGCCGGCGGCCCTTCCGGGTATTGTCGGGGCGATCTTGTTGGCGGCATCTCGTGCCATCGGTGAGACCATGATTGTGGTGCTGGGGGCAGGGGCCGCCGCCCGGCTGAGCTTGAACCCGTTTGAAGCGATGACCACTGTCACTGCCAAGATCGTCAGCCAACTAACTGGGGACGCTGATTTTGCCTCACCCGAGGCTCTGGTTGCCTTTGCCTTGGCGATGGCGCTTTTCATCATCACGTTGGGGCTTAACTTTGTGGCCCTCTACATCGTGCGCAAATATCGGGAGCAGTACGAATGACCGACATGGCTACCAATAATAGTGCCGAGCCACAGGCGAAGTCTTCGCTTCTCGCACAAGATGCCCGCACCCAACGCCGGAACCGCAAGGAAAGTACCTTCAAGGCTCTTGGCCTAGGTGCCGTCGTGATTGGTATGTTGTTTCTATTGGTCTTGCTGACCACAATCGTCAGTAACGGCGCAGGCGCATTCAGGCAAACCTTTGTAGACGTGCCGGTCTATTTGGATTCTGCCAAGCTCGATAAAAAGGGTGAGCGCAGTATTGAGGACATCAAGAAAGTTTCGACCTTTGGGTATAACCCGCTGGTTTTGAATGGTTTGTTTGATTTGGTGCAGGAAAACGGCATTGAAACTCCGTTTGAGAAATCCAAACAGATGAAAAGTCTTATTTCGGCATCGGCAGCGGCAGAAGTACGGGACTATGTGATCGCGAACCCAGATCAAATAGGTGAAACGGTAACGTTTAAATTGCTGGCATCCAGCCGGGTTGATGGCTACCTGAAAGGCCGGGTTAAACGCGAAGATGTTGCGCGGGATAAAAATATATCTGCCGAACATTTGGATTTGGTGGATGAACTGGTCTCAGGAGGCATTGTACGCAAAAGCTTCAACATGTCCTTCGTTACGGGCGCTGACGCTTCAGAAAGCCGGGCTGAGCAGGCCGGGATCGGCGTGGCGATGATGGGCTCGTTCTTCATGATGCTGGTGGTATTGTTTCTCAGCCTGCCCATCGGGGTCGCGGCCTCGATCTATCTCGAGGAATTTGCCCCGCAAAACAAATTTACCGATCTGATTGAGGTAAACATCTCAAACCTTGCTGCGGTTCCGTCGATTGTCTTTGGTATTCTTGGTTTGGCTGTGTTCATCCAGTTCATGCATTTGCCGCAATCTGCACCGCTTGTGGGCGGCTTGGTGTTGACCTTGATGACCCTACCAACCATCATCATCTCAACCCGTGCAGCCCTCAAGGCGGTGCCGCCAAGCATCCGTCAGGCGGCACTAGGGGTTGGGGCTTCAAAGATGCAGTCCGTATTTCATCACGTGCTACCGTTGGCCATGCCCGGCATTCTAACCGGAACTATAATAGGTCTGGCACAGGCGCTTGGAGAAACCGCACCACTGCTACTTATCGGTATGGTCGGCTATATTGCTACCAACGCACCCGATGGTATCGCCTCAGGCTTTCTTGATCCAAACTCGGCCATGCCTGCACAGATCTACGAATGGGCTAAACGCGCAGACCCGGCGTACTATGAACGTGCCTGGGGGGGCATCATTATCCTGCTGCTCTTCTTGTTGACTATGAATGTCATCGCCGTCATCTTGCGCCGCCGTTTTGAACGTCGCTGGTAATTGGTTAGGATAGAAAACAATGTTTGATACTGACAACGCAAAGAACACCATGACCAAAACTGACATCAAATTTTCGGCCCGAAACGTTCAGGTCTTTTATGGCGATAATCACGCCATCAAAGATGTGAATGTGGAGCTGGAAGACAAAACCGTCACTGCCTTTATCGGTCCATCTGGTTGCGGCAAATCCACATTCCTGCGCTGCCTAAACCGGATGAACGATACCATCGACATCTGTAAGGTCAAAGGTGAGATCCTTCTAGACGGTGAAGACATTTATGACAAACGTGTCGACCCGGTCCAATTGCGCGCCAAGGTGGGTATGGTGTTCCAAAAGCCAAACCCTTTCCCCAAATCGATCTATGACAATGTGGCTTATGGCCCGCGCATTCACGGCCTGGCCCGGAACAAGGTAGAGCTGGACGAGATTGTCGAGCAGTCCCTGCGTGGTGCCGCCATCTGGAATGAGGTTAAAGACCGGCTTGATGCGCCTGGTACAGGTTTGTCGGGAGGGCAACAACAGCGTTTGTGTATTGCTCGCGCGATTGCTACCAAACCCGAAGTTCTGTTGATGGATGAGCCGTGTTCAGCCCTTGACCCAATTGCCACGGCACAGGTTGAAGAGCTGATCGATGATCTGCGCAAGAACTTCTCTGTTGTCATCGTGACACATTCGATGCAGCAGGCCGCGCGGGTCAGTCAAAAAACTGCCTTTTTCCACCTTGGTAATATGGTGGAATTTGGCCAAACTGAAAAGATTTTCACCAACCCAGAAGATGAACGCACCGAAAGCTACATTACAGGCCGTATCGGGTAGGAGCAGGTAAAATGAACACCGAAGGACATATCGCATCCGCATTTGACCGTGATCTCGAAGGTATTCAAGCCAAGATCATGAAGATGGGCGGAATGGTTGAAAACGCCATCCTCAACGCCGTTGAATCACTGGAAAAGCTGGATGAGGAGCTGGCCGAACAGGTCCGCGCCGGAGATCGGGCGATTGATGTGCTCGAAGAGCAAATCAACACTGATGCCGCACGGGTGATTGCCCTACGCGCACCTACAGCGATTGATCTGCGGGTTGTACTGTCGGTGATGAAGATCAGCGCCAACTTGGAACGCATCGGTGACTATGCCAAGAACATGGCGAAGCGCACCACAGTTCTGGCGCAAATGCCCGCGATTTCAAGATCTTCCGTTTCTTTGCGCCGAATGGCCAAAGAAGTTGACCGTATGCTGCGCTCTGCCTTAGATGCCTATATCCAACGGGATGTAGATCTGGCCTACGAGGTAATCGACCGGGATGAAGATGTCGATCAGATGTACAATGCATTGTTTCGCGAGCTGCTGACTTTCATGATGGAAGACCCGCGTAATATCACCGCCTGTATGCATATGCATTTCATTGCAAAAAACACGGAACGCATGGGTGACCATGTGACGGCGATAGCAGAACAGGTGATATATCTGGTGTCAGGCGATACCCCCGATGAGCGCCGACCAAAACAGGATCAGACATCAGTCGATCCAAATATAGCACCGGACTTTCAGGAATAAATAGAAAGTAGTCCCATGGCAACGGAACAACCCAAGGTTCTTTTGGTCGAAGACGAACCAGCACAACGCGAAGTGCTGGCTTACAATCTGGAAGCAGACGGGTTTAATGTTACCCGTGCTGAAAACGGCGAAGAGGCGCTAATCTTAGTTGAGGAAGTCGCGCCAGACATCATATTACTGGATTGGATGCTACCAAATGTGTCGGGCATCGAGGTCTGCCGACGTTTAAAAACCCGATCAGAAACTCGCGGGGTGCCGATCATCATGCTGTCGGCCCGTTCAGAAGAGGTGGACCGAGTGCGAGGCCTTGAAACCGGTGCCGATGACTATGTGATCAAACCTTATTCAGTTGTTGAACTGATGGCGCGGGTCCGTGCCCATTTGCGCCGCACACGGCCTTCGACAGTTGGGGAACGTCTGGAGTACGCCGACATCGTGCTGGATTCCGAAACCCACCGGGTTACGCGTAATGAAAAATCCCTGAAACTGGGCCCGACAGAGTTTCGCCTGTTATCGACCTTCATGGAAAAACCAGGCCGAGTCTGGAGCCGTGAACAGCTACTGGACCGCGTCTGGGGGCGTGATATCTACGTCGATAGCCGTACCGTTGATGTCCATATAGGTCGCTTACGCAAGGCCCTGTGCCAACACGGTGGCATTGATCCACTGCGCACAGTACGCGGGGCAGGATATGCGTTGGGGTGAATGACATGCTGCTGCATTAACGTGGCAGCATATCTTCTTGGTCCATTTGCGCAGCCAACCAATTCCTGAATTTTAGTACGGCAGCGTCCTTGGATTTTGTTTTTGGCCAAACCAGAAAATAGGCACCGGGTAGTGGCGTGGCGTGGCCCCAAGCGCGCACCAACCGCCCGGATGCAAGATCCTGTTCCACCAGATAATCCGGAATCAGGGCCACACCCAGCCCGTGTAATGCGGCTTGTATGATGGTAGAAAACTGATCATAAAGCATCCCGCCGACATGATCGACGCTTTCACCTTGGGCAGAAAACCAATCCCGCCATGCAGAGGGACGTGTCTGGATATGCATCAACGGATGCTGCAAAAGATCTTTGGCTGACCTAATGCTTTTATCTGCAAGAAAGTCCGGCGCACAAACCGCTATCACGGCCTCGTCTTTGAGGTGCAGAGCATCCGTTTCCGGCCAATCATGTTTTCCGAAATGTATTGCCGCGTCAAAAGGTTCCGACGTAAAGTTAAACTCAGATAGACGTGTCGAAAGATTGATCGTCACCTCTGGGTGTAACTGGGCAAACTCAGGAAGTCGGGGAACCAACCAGCGCATGCCAAAGCTGGGTAAGATCGCCAAATCAAGACTGCCGCCTGCTGGATTGATGGTCAGTTTTAATGAGGATTGCCCAATGATTTTAAGGGCTTCACGAATATCTAAAGCATAATCAATTGCCTCGGGCGTCAATGACAGTCTTCGACCTTGTTTCACAAACAGGTCGACGCCCAATTGCGTCTCCAGGCTTTGCAATTGGCGACTGACGGCACTTTGTGTCTGCGACAACTCGCGTGCAGCAGCAGTGGCGCTGCCTAATCGTTCCACTGCCTCCAGGGCTTGGAGCGAGGCAATTGGAGGTAAAAAACGGCGAGAAGGGCTCATACTTTCCTAAAACTCATGTATACTTGCTCAATAATTGATTTTTATTGCCATAAACTTCTATATTTTACAATCAAACATGCAATTTACTCATCAGGATGCCGATATGAGCTTCGATACCCCCGCGTTGCGCGCCAAGGATAAACCCAACCTTACAGATTTTGACTGGCAGGATGCGTTCCGTTTGTCAGATCAGCTTGAAGAAGATGAGCGCATGATCGCCGAAAGCGCACGGGCCTATGCACAAGAAAAGTTGCAATCTCGTGTGATCAAAGCCTATTCCGAAGAACAAACTGACCCGGAAATATTTAGCGAAATGGGTGAGATGGGCCTGTTGGGCACCACAATCCCCGAGGAATATGGCGGGTTGGGCGCAGGCTATGTTAGTTATGGCCTTGTCGCGCGCGAGGTTGAACGAGTGGATTCCGGTTATCGCAGCATGATGAGCGTACAGTCCAGTCTGGTGATGTATCCAATCTATGCCTACGGCAGTGAAGAACAGCGCCGTAAGTATCTGCCAGGATTGGCAAAAGGTGATCTGATAGGTTGTTTTGGTTTGACCGAACCAGATGCCGGTAGCGATCCTGCAGGTATGAAAACCCGTGCCACCAAAACTGATGGAGGCTATCTGCTTAACGGTTCCAAAATGTGGATTTCCAACAGCCCGATTGCTGACGTCTTTGTCATTTGGGCCAAGTCTGAGGCACATGGCGGCAAAATCCGAGGTTTTGTTCTCGACAAAGGTACCAAGGGCCTCAGTGCGCCCAAGATTGGCGGTAAGCTTTCACTTCGTGCCTCCGTCACAGGTGAAATCGTCCTGGAAAACGTCGAGGTTGGCGAAGAAGCGCTGTTGCCCGGTGTTCAAGGTCTTAAGGGACCGTTTGGTTGCCTCAACCGTGCACGCTATGGCATTGCTTGGGGTGTGATGGGTTCGGCTGAATTCTGCTGGCACGCGGCCCGTCAATATGGATTGGATCGGCACCAGTTCAATCGTCCCTTGGCGCAAACCCAGCTGTTTCAAAAGAAACTGGCGGATATGCAGACTGAGATCACCCTTGGTTTGCAGGCAGCATTGCGCGTGGGCCGTTTGATGGATCAAGCTAATGCCGCGCCAGAGATGATCAGTATGATTAAGCGCAACAATTGCGGCAAAGCATTGGATATCGCCCGCATGGCGCGTGATATGCATGGCGGCAACGGTATCTCTGAAGAATTCCAAGTGATCCGTCACATGATGAACCTTGAAACGGTTAACACCTACGAAGGCACCCATGATGTTCATGCATTGATCTTGGGACGAGCACAAACAGGGCTACAGGCGTTTTTCTAATCGACGTCCAAAATTTGACTGTTAAGGTGACTCGACTGGACCCGTTCCTGCCGGGTTTTTCTTTTGGGGCAAGTCATGGACAATCTTTGGCAACACACCTGTGGTGAAACATTCAATGCAACATCATTGACATGTTCGCATACCACCGAGGTTCTTGTGATAGGTGGAGGATTTACCGGCTGCTCTGCCGCCCTCAAAGCGGCAGAGCTTGGGGCAGATGTGACCTTGCTTGAGGCGGAAACCATCGGCCACGGTGGATCTGGCCGCAATGTCGGGCTGGCTAACGCCGGACTTTGGTTGCCGCCGGATGACGTCTGCAATGCTATGGGGCAGGTAACCGGAGCGCGGTTAAACCACGTTTTGGCAGGGGGTCCAGATCAGGTGTTTGCCATGATTGCAAAGCACGACATTCAATGTGATGCCACTCGGAATGGCACCTTGCACCTAGCCCATTCTGCCAAGGGCGTTGAACAGCTTAAAGCCCGCTTGACGCAATTCAAACAACAAGGCGCTCCAGTTACAATGCTGGATCAGCTCGAGACTAGAAAACGTACTGGAAGCGATTTGTTTTATGCTGCATTGCACGACCGGAGGGCTGGGACAATCCAACCTTTGGCCTACGCCAAGGGATTGGCACGCGCAGCAACGGCTGCCGGAGTTAAGTTATATGAAAATACAGCTGTGTTAGGCTTGGAAAATACAGGGGAGCAATGGATCGCGACCACGGCCGACGGCACGGTCAAAGCCAATTCCTTGTTGCTTGCCACCAACGCATATCACGCGCACTTCAAAACGTTGAATCTGCCAACAACATCGACTGTGCATTACTTTCAGATTGCGACGGAACCGCTTACACCGCAGCAATTGCAGACAATCCTGCCGGGTCGGGAAGGGGCCTGGGATACGGCGTTGATCATGACTTCATTCCGTCTTGATGCCGCCGGGCGGTTATTAATCGGTGGGATGGGGGCAGGAGGGGCCGTTCACAGCAATTGGGCTAAACGGAAACTTGCCAAGATGTTTCCAAGCCTTGTAAGGACAGAGATTTCGCATTGTTGGAGTGGTCGTATTTCGATGACCGCAGATCACCTGCCGCGCATTATGAAGTTGGCTCCAAACAGCTATAGTATCTTTGGGTATTCCGGCCGTGGCATCAGCCCCGGGACGGTTTTTGGAACGGCGACAGCGCAAGCTATCCTTAACTCAGACCCTGCCGGCTTGCCTGTGCCTGTATGTGAAGACTACAGCGAATGGAGTCCAGGTCTGAAATCTGTATTTTACGAGGCCGGCGCATCAGCGGTTCATTTCTCTGGTGCCCGGTAGATGAGGGCAATCACCAAAAGTGGTTTTGGCGATGATACAGACTTGAGCGGTTAAATAGGCTGCAGGATAAGCGGCTCTTTGAAATGGGCAGGCGTAGTAGGAGCTTGGTTTATTCAAGCCAAGTCTTGATGCTCAGCAAGCGACTGGTTAGAGGAAAACGGCAATGGATATTGCAAAAGAGATTTACCGCGGTGGATTTTATTCGCTGGGGCAGCATCACGAAAAGAAACAACACCCCGTTACGGGTGTTGAACACGTTATACCTGAACCTGATGTTGATTTGCGCTCACTGATGCAGGAAATGGTGCCACCGTCACCTGAAGTGGACGTCGAGTATGATAAATATGATATTCGGGCCAAACTAATAACGTTACAAAAACAATTTGTTGACCAGAGTAAGTTACTTTTACTTCACGCGGTTCTGATTGCGATCTTGCGCAAACGTGACCCTCACGAACATGCCGTAGTCTTGTTTCAGAGACTTTGGAATGAACACGGTGAATTTCTCGCAAAAAAACTGAACATTCGTTGGAAAATATCGGCATCCACAACCTTTGCTGATCATGGTGTGAACTTTGAACAGCGCTCACTTGGGATGGGGCTATCTATCTTGTTTGATTCAATAAAAATGCATGATTGTGAGCGCCGAAGGTCGGGTCAAAGTGGGGATCAACCGTTTAATCTTAACAAACAAGTAACCCGCCCATCGTTAGCATTTGATATGGGGGATTATTCCTTTTCGAAAGGTGACATCGACCGCAATATGCTTGCGCGTCTATGGGTGCTTGCAGAACGTGACATAGTGATTTTTCCGCTGGCGCGCGCGATGCTCTTTGAAATCATGACAGACGATCGATCGATTTTCGCACGCCTACAAAAACTTAAACCCCAAAAAGACACTGATGGCATTTTGAGCTTGCTGGATCGCCTATAGCCGATTCCGGGTGCGGTATTAACCACTAAGAACGTTTTCCGCCGATAAAGTTCATATATGTTCATATGCGCACAGACAGCTGTGAAACTTGCGGGCTTGGATACCCCGTAGAAAGACAATATGTACACCAAACTTCGACGACAGCGTTTTCGCGCCACCGTCCTGTGCAAGGAGAGCCAGCGTGGCCTACATAGCAGATGCAAAATTTACCCAGGGCAACCTGATGCACCACGTATCGTCGATGTCCTTGACCGCGAGCATCGGGTTGATGGCGATCTTTGTGGTCGATTTGGTGGATATCTATTTCATCTCGCTGCTTGGCGTCGATGAATTGGCTGCTGCTGCGGGCTATGCCAGTGCGCTGATGTTTTTTGCCAGCGCTATCAACATAGGCCTGTCGATTGCCGCCGCTGCGTTGGTTTCACGATCGGTCGGGGCGAAGCAAGATGAAAAAGCCCGGACGTATGCCACAAGTGTGGCGGCTTTTACCGTGGTCATCGGTATTGTCATTCCAGTGGTGATCATGGCGAACTCTACTTACTTCCTTGGCCTTCTTGGCGCCACGGGCGAGATTGCGGACAAAGCCTATACATACCTTAAGATCATTTTGCCAACGACAGTATTTTCTGGGTTGGCGATGGTTGCTGTGGCCACGTTGCGGGCTTACGGTGATGCGAAACGGGCGATGTATCCTTCCTTGATTGGGGGTGGTATCAACGCTGTTCTGGATCCTATTTTTATCTTTACACTTGGAATGGGGTTGGAAGGGGCAGCTTGGGCGACAGCCATTGCAAGGATCGCGACGATGCTGTTCGCGATCTACCCGGCGCTGCGCCAGTACAACGCTTTTGCCATGCCTCAGGCTTCAAGAATTCTGCAGGACCTGCGTGAGGTCATTGCCATTGCAATTCCAGCCATCCTAACAAACGTCGCAACGCCCTTGGGTAGCGCCATCGTAACTCGCGAGATGGCAAAATACGGTACCGAAGCTGTGGCAGGTATGGCCGTTATTGGCCGGCTGACACCTGTCGTTTTTGCCGTTGTGTTGGCCCTGTCTGGCGCTATCGGGCCGATCATTGGCCAAAACTACGGCGCTTCGCGTCTGGATCGGGTACGTGAAACCTATATTGATGGCCTAAAGTTTCTCGCCATATATGTGTTGCTGGCAACACTCTTTCTTTATCTCGTGCGGGTTCCGCTGGCGGATATGTTCGATGCGCAAGGCGATGCACGTGTGCTTCTCTATTGGTTTTGTGGTCCCTTGGCTTTAGCAAGCTTCTTTAATGGGGCGATCTACGTCTCAAACGCGTCGTTCAACAATCTGGGCCATGCTACATATTCTAGCTGGATCAATTGGGGTCGTCACACACTTGGGACGTTGCCATTTGTATTAATAGGGGCTGCTTGGATGGGGGCCCCGGGCGTATTGATCGGGCAGACTTTAGGCGGAGTAATTTTCGCCGCTCTTGCGATTTGGTTGAGCTTTCGTGTGATCGATCATCCAGGGCATAAGCTGTTCATGCCATTCTTTTGCCCACAAATGCATCGGATGCATGTGGTCAGCAGTCGCTGTATTCGCTGATAGATACTCAGGGCGATGCTTTTCGTCCTGATTGCGACTCATCTTTGCGGGAATAACGTTATTAATGATTGTTAAGAAAAAAATCGTTGATTTTGAGCATCCTGAAATCAATATTTAACTATGGAGACGTTCGAGGGACAACATCGAACGACATAACCATAAACAGGGAGTTTCAATAACATGCGACAAAAACAAGATACATTAGTCTTGGGACGTATTGTCGAAGCTGGTAAGCAGCGACAAATCACCCGACGCCATTTTATGCAACATGCGACATCTGCAGGCCTTTCAGTCGCTGCGGCGTCAGCGCTGTGGACCAACGAAGTTTCTGCCGCAACACCGGAAAAAGGTGGCTCATTCCGCTTAGGCGTTCATGACGGCAACACCAGTGACACGATGGATATGGGCAAGTACCAGTCCGTTGGTGAAATCCAACTGGGGCATACATTCCGTAGCTTCCTAACCGAAATCACATCGGATAACGGCCTTGGCGGCGACATGGCAACTTCTTGGGAGGCTTCGCCAGACGCGAAACAGTGGACGTTTGAACTGGCGAAAGATGCCTCATTCCACGATGGTCGTCCGTTCACTGCAAAGGATGCGATTGCGTCTCTGAACCACCACCGCGGCGAGGGCAACACCTCAGCAGCGGCGTCGCTGTTGGCAAACATCACAGACATAACAGCGGATGGCGATCATAGCATCACCATTGATCTTGATCAGGGCTTTGCTGACCTTCCATGGGTTCTGGCTGACTATCACCTGACAATGGTTCCCGCTAAAGAAGACGGGACTGCGGAGTGGGATACACAGATGGGTGCGGGCCCTTACAAGATCGTAGATCACGATCCGGGCGTAGGTACATTCATGGAACGTCACGATGGCTGGCACCGTGAAGGCGCATACTTTGACAAGGTTGAACATGCGATTCTGAACGATCCAAACGCGCGCCAAACCGCACTTGTTTCAGGTGACGTAGATGCGATCACCTCGGTGGACCTAAAAACACTTGGCTTGTTGGCGCGCGCGCCAGGTGTTGAGGTTGAAAATGTTGCGTCTGGTTCGGCGATCACATTGCCAATGTTCTGTGATCAGGAGCCGTTCAATGATGTGAACGTGCGCTTGGCATTGAAGCATGCTATCAACCGTGAAGACATCGTTGAGAAAATCCTGTTCGGCACTGGCACACCGGGCAACGACTTCCACGTTTCGCCCAACATGCCATACTGGCCCGACATAGAGCAGCGCACATACGACCCGGACAAAGCCAAGTGGCATCTGAAAGAGGCTGGCTTGGATTCCCTGAGCGTATCGCTATCCGCTGCAGACAGCGTGCTGCCGGGTGCAGTCGACATGTGTGTTCTCTTCAGTGAGCACGCTAAAGCTGCTGGCATCGACCTCAAGGCGGTTCGCGAACCGAATGATGGTTACTGGTCGGATGTATGGCTTAAAAAGCCATTTGTGTTCGTGAAATGGGGCGCACGTCCAACACCGGACAACATGCTGACACTAGCCTATAAAGGTGATGCGCCTTGGAACGAGTCGCATTGGCAAAATGAGCGCTTTGACACTTTGCTGTTGCAAGCTAAAGCGGAGCTGGATGAAACCCGCCGAGCAGAGATGTACCGCGAGATGTGTCAGCTTTCACGCGACGATGGTGGCACGATCATTCCTGCGTTCCTCAACTTTGTTTACGCACGCAGCAGCAAAGTTGGCCGCGGTGACAGTCTGGCTGCAAGCTGGGAAGCCGATGGAGCACGCGGTTCACACCGTTGGTGGTTCACCAGCTGATCACTGCAGATACAATATTGGAAAGCCGGGTAAACGCCCGGCTTTCTTTGTTTTTGACGTCAAACAATTGTTCCAATTGATTAATTTTTAAGACAAGGTACACTCAACCTAACGCGGGGGGAGCGGACAATGTCAGAGTCGAAAGAAATCAGGTTCACTGAAGGGAACCTGATGAAACACGTAACGGTGATGTCTTTCACATCAAGTATCGGCATTATGGCCATATACCTAGTTGACCTGTTCGATATCTTTTTCATCTCACTTTTGGGTCATCAGGAGATGGCGGCGGCAGCTGGATACGCCAGCACGTTGATGTTTTTTGTCAGTGCCATCAACATTGGCTTGTCAATCGCTGCTGGGGCCCTCATAGCTGCTGCATTGGGCGCGAATAATAGAGAAAAAGCCCGAGAAATCACCACCAGCGTTGCGGTCATTGCCACATTGATCGGGATCATTTTTCCGGCGCTAATGCTTCCGAACATCGAGTATTTGCTCAGTTTAATTGGAGCAACGGGTGAGGTCGCCGAAAAGGCGGCAAGTTATTTGTGGATTATCCTGCCTGCGACAATGTTTTCAGGCATATCAATGACCGCAGTTGTTGCCTTAAGGGCTTATGGCGAGGCGAAATGGTCAATGTATCCGTCGCTTGCCGGCGCGGGGGTCAACTTTGTGATGGACCCGATTTTGATCTTTGCCTTGGGATTGGGTCTTGAGGGAGCCGCCGTTGCGACGGTTATGGCCCGCATTGCAACGCTAGTCATGGCCGTCCGGGGCGCACGTAATCGTAGCAATGCCTTTGTAAAACCTACGGTACCCATGGTGTTGCATCACACAGGGGCCATCGTTCGGTTTTCAATCCCTGCTGTCATGCAGTCTGTGGCATCTCCTGTCGCGATGGCCATCTTGACTCGTTACATGGCCAAATTCGGATCAGAGGCTGTTGCAGGCATGGCCGTCATTGGTAGGCTGGCGCCGGTGGTTTTCTCGGTCGTGAATGCGCTACGTGGTGCCATTGGGCCGATCATTGGGCAGAACTATGGGGCAGGGCGCATGGACCGTGTGCGTGAAACCTATTTCTCTGGTCTGAAGTTTCTTGGTATCTATGTTGTTGGAATGTGTGTGCTGCTCTTTGTGCTGCGATCACCTATTTCTAACGCTTTTGGGGCCACTGGATTAACCCGAGAATTGTTGTACCTGTTTTGTGGTCCACTGGCGATCGTGGCATTCTTTAACGGCACGATCTTCATTTCAAACGCCACATTCAACAACATGGGTCATCCCGGGTATTCCGGTTGGCTCAACTGGGGCCGCAGTACCGTCGGGATGCTGCCCTTTGTCCATGTCGGTGCGTTGATGTTTGGGGCAAAAGGCGTCCTTTTAGGAGCAGTCATGGGCGGTGCCGTTTTTGCCGTCATTTGTGCAAAAATCAGTTTCAAACTCATGGACAAAAAGACAGCAGCACAAGCTCCGAAAGATCCCGATTTTGCCTTTGATCAGGAAAGCGAACATGTGATGGTCAATCAAGTGAATTCGATACAAGGGTAAGCGAAAACAAGCTAGACAGTTGATCCGACTTAGTAAGTCTTTGAGTGCAAATGAAGTTATGATCGGAAATTCCTCGATCAATGTTCACATAGCTCTGACCGCGAACACAATGGTAATGGCTTTTCCGATGCAGATAACAATTGCGCGAACTGTGCTTGCAGAAAGACGTCATGCAACGATGGCATCGTTAATGTATCAGGGGAAAATGGCGACAGCACTTGTTACGTTGCAGCAATTGTCGGGACGCCGTGGATACAAGCGCTGGAAAAGTTAGGAAACTACCACCACCTGCAATTGCATTGGCGATACCAGCAAAGAAAGCGGCTGTCATTAAAGTCGTAATATCAATGAAGATCAATTCTGGGATCCACTTCGACAAATTTGAAGGCTGTTGTCTGTACTATCGCGATCTGCGTTAGAGCGATATTGTTGCGCGACCACAGTGTTGCATTCCGTGGCGACGGTCCCTGCTAAAAATGCCATCATATCCACCAATATCGTTATCAGGGCTGCCGGGATTGATATCGACGGCCACGATATACATTCCAGATAGTGCACGCAACATGACCAAACCCTCGCGGGTCTGATGACCACCCCAGGTTGGTGTGCAGACTCTGGGGGCACAAGAGGGGGTCAAAGAAATCCGTGTCTATGCGCAGGTAATCCGGCCTGTTCTAAATAATCTGACGAACATCATTAACAATATTTGGAATGCCGCGCTCGAACATCGTCGCACATAAACAATTGATATCCCAACCCTTGTTGAGGCCAGTTTTAGAGGCGGCCGTCTTCAAAGACTTTGTTAAAACCAAAATTGAAAAGGCGGATCATTACCAAAGTCATAGCGAAACCGAAAAAACCGTTATCCAGTGCAAAGGTAAGACGCTATCGCCAATGGAACGATTATGGGTGCCAAATGGCAGAACTATGTGTCGTCTTACACAAGAGATGTGGAACGTCACGAACCTTTGACTCAATCGGCAGCTAAAACTTCGGGAAAAATAGCGATTTTCTAAAAACCCTGAAGGCAAATCTAGAGAGAGAGAAGACATTGGATTCTGGGATGGTGTCACCGAGGCTGGATATTACATGAACGTTGATCTGGATGCAGTCGTTTGTGGACCCGATCGCATTTCCCAGGCGCACCAGCCTAACGAATGTATTTCGGTAAGTTCGTTGGTAGAGTGCGAAGCGTTTTTATACTGTTTGATTTCCAATTTAACCGATGCTAAATGAGTTTTGTCAGGCATCTGTCGAACAGTACCAAAGTTGCACTTTGTCCGCATTGCGAGTTGCAGCGAACGGCTAGTTCGAAGGCTGCTATGCGGCATGACAGAACATGGATGAATGTCCGCAAAGGGCCGTTTACGTCGAAAGATCTTGCGGCTTACGGCGCCGATGCTGCGAGACGAACTGATGTCTGCTATATTCCACTTGCGCACATTCAGTTGGCACCGAGAAGTGCACGTCTTCACTTGTGAGACTTGCGATAACTAGCGGGCGTTTTCCCGAGCCACCGTTTAAAGGCGCGTGTGAACGAGCTTTGCTCGGAAAACCCGGTCAGAAAAGCAACATCAGCCAGAGAATACTGCTCATCGCGCAGAAGGCCTTCGGCAAGCTCGCGGCGCGTTTCCTCAGTCAGTGTTTGGAAACTCAGGCCATGCTCGGAAAGGCGGCGGTGGAAAGAACGCGCGCTCAGCCCCAAACTCCTCGCGATATCCGCCATGAGTGGTGCGCCTTCATTCAATGCCTGCGCGATTGAGTCTTTTGCTTGTGCGACAAGGGGCGTCGCGCTCTTGAGATCTGCAAGCTCCGCATCGAGATGCGAAATCAGGTAGCGCGAGATGCCCTCGTCTCCGAGGATATTGGGGCGTTCCATCGCTTCTTTTGATATCAGCACCGCGTCGAGATCGGCGCCGAAGGTCACGGGACAGCCAAACCAATCTTCGTGAAACAACTTCGACTTCGGCGCGGCGTGCTTCGCGAACACTTCAACCGGCGAAAACGGCACTGGGCAGACCTGTCTGCTGAGAGATACGGCACTTGCTAAGGTCGCCTCATTTGACAGACGTAGCCCCAATCTTCGCTCACCCTCGCGGTGCAGGATGAAGAGCGTGCCGTGCGGGTCCTCTCGCAATTCGTAGGA
Organism: Roseovarius sp. EL26; assembly: GCF_900327775.1. Classification (NCBI taxonomy): domain Bacteria; kingdom Pseudomonadati; phylum Pseudomonadota; class Alphaproteobacteria; order Rhodobacterales; family Roseobacteraceae; genus Roseovarius; species Roseovarius sp. EL26. The sequence continues at coordinate 941,717 of NZ_OUMZ01000007.1, read as the reverse complement.
GACAACACCCGTCCAGAGACGCGCGTAGCGTTCAATACGGGTGCAGGACCCATGAAGCGTCGGGGCTGCTTTCCACGTCAGGCCAAGAGCCCCGTAATCGTCACATCTCATCGACGCGCCGACATGCACAGGCAGCTCTGTCACATCAACTTCTTTGGCCATGGCCTCCAGCATGTCGTAATAGGCCACTGCTGGGATCATGACCTTCGGATCCCACGGCGCATCATAGTCAATTCCGGCGGATGCAAGCGTTGCCCTAGGGTCGATACCGGACCCAGCAGCGGCGACCATCTTGCGCGCAAAAAGAGATGTTACATAGGCCATCGTGAAAAGAACCTCGTTGAGAAAGTACGGCACATACCAAGATAGTATCCGCGATTTTTCGCGATGTCACAGGACACTTTCCTAGGTGAAGCCATCAGAATTGCGTTTCAGCCGAATGAGGCGTCGTTTGGCGAGCGCGGTCAATTCTTTGGCGGTCGGGGTCAATATCTGAGCCGCCTGCTGGGCCTATTCCTTGGTCACCCATTTCAACCAAGGAGAAAATATATGTATAGCCAACCCATTCTCGTCGTCGGTGCCGCCGGCAAAACTGGTTTGCGCGTCGCGGCCAAGCTCGAAGAAAAAGGCGTTGATGTACGCCGGGGCTCACGGAGTTCGGATGTTCCCTTTGACTGGGAAGATCCTGCCACTTGGGCGCCTGCGCTGCACGGGGCTACCAAAGCCTACGTGACCTACTTCCCAGACCTCGCCTTCCCCGGTGCTGTCGAAAAGCTCGAAGCCTTCACGAAGGTTGCTGCCGCAAGCGGGCTGAAGCATATCGTTCTTCTGTCGGGCCGCGGTGAACATCACGCACGCCTCGGTGAAGAGGTCGCGCGTAATTCCGGTATCCCGTTCACAATCGTTCGCGCCGCCTGGTTTGCACAGAACTTCAGCGAAGGCTACCTGCGCGATCCGATTTTGGCAGGCGTGCTCCCGATGCCCGGTGGCGACATTGCAGAACCGATCATCGACATTGACGACATTGCAGACGTCGCCGTCGCCGCGCTGACCGAAGAGGGTCACGAAGGCGAACTCTATGAAGTCACCGGCCCCCGGCTGATGACCTTCGCCGAGATGGCCTATGTTCTCTCTCAAGCAACTGGCCGCCAGGTCCAGCACCTCTCCATCACGTTCGAGGACTTCCACGCCAATGTCGCTGCCTCGGGCGATGATTTTGTCGCCGACGTTTTCACGGCTATCGCGCGGGAGACGCTCGATGGTCGGAACGCGCATACGACCAACGGGGTTGAACGCGCACTTGGCCGGAAGCCACGCGACTTTGCGGTATTCGCGACCGCTGCCGCCTCTCGAGGCATGTGGAACGCCGCAGCGTGACCTCTTACCTCAAACGAAAGGACATCTCATGTCATTTACACGACTCGAAAAGGTTACCCTGGGCATCTGGCGCATGGCGATGGCACAGGTGACGTCGCTGCGACGCTCATCGTCTTCCTCGCGTTTCCTGTGGGTCGGCTAATTGGTGTTGCGGTCGATGGAATGCCATCCGGCGGCATCATCGGTGCGCTTGTGCTTGAAATTGCTATCGCGATTTTGTGCATCTTTGCCTTTCGCTAGCGCATCATTGCCCAGTTGTGACCGTCTCGCGGTGGCGCGCACATCGGCGCGCGTCGCAACCTAACTCCCAAACAGGAGATGCACTATGTCACCCTTTGTCTTTGTCCTCCTGCAACTCTCCATCCTCGCCTATGCCCTCGTCGGCGGCGTATTCCTCGCGTTCTCAGATTTCATCATGCGCTCTCTCGCTCATACTGACGGCGTCGGTGGTATCGAGGCGATGCAGGCTATCAACCGCGAGGTTTTCCGCTGGATCTTCATGACGCTCTTCCTCGGCATGGCTGCTGTGTCCGTCTTCGTCGTGATCTATAGCGCAACCAATATTGCTGGTGGTCCGAGCCTGCTTATCCTCTCAGGCGCGCTCGTTTACCTTCTGGGTTGCTTCGCGGTCACAGTGTTCTTCAACGTACCGATGAATGAGGCGTTGGCGGGCATGGACCTGACGTCTGAGGCGACCCGAGACTATTGGACCGGAACTTACCTGCCACGCTGGACGACGTGGAACACGGTGCGCACCATTGCCTGCGCGCTGTCTGCTGCGATGATGCTCTTCGGTCTCATCTGGCTGACACAGGTGCAGATGCGTCCCGCATGAATTCTGATCGGCCATCTCGCACGCGGCGGCCGATCCATAAGAACGACAGTAGGGTCAAAATGCGAAAGAGAAAGGAGAACTGATTGTCTAAGGCTCGCCCACCCAATCAGACTGGCGCTTTATCCCGCTCTCCGGTCATTGCGTCGCTGATAATGTAGCGCAGACGATCAACGTCCACTTCGGGGAAGCTGTACTGTGGCAGCATTGTACGTGATGGACGACAGCTAAGGGCCGTGAGCGCCTTGCCCTGCTAAGAATTTTGTTAGTAGACCCCTGCAGTTTGCGGCCAAAGCAATTAGTGAAACCCGTGTCTTCACCTCATCTCAAAAAGATGTTTCAACCCACGTCTTCCTTCCGAACGGATCAGGCCGACTTCTTCATCATGGCGAAGTTTTGACGCCGAAAATCCTTTCGCACGGGAGAGTTCAGAAATATCAAGTATGGCCTTGACCTCAAGTTGGCTTGAAGTGGTAATAAACATCCTTCCGATAAAGTATCAACAAAGAATAAGGTCACCACCGCATGATTACAGAGTTTCTTCCAAGCGCAGTATTGATTGGTATCGGAGCAACGGCCTTCATGGATTTGATTGCATTTGTCCAAAAGCAAATGCTTTCCCAGAAAACACTCAATTATGCGATGGTGGGGCGCTGGCTCGGCCATATGGCCCGAGGGCGGTTCATACATCGACCTATTTCTGCGAGTGAAGCAATCCGATCAGAAGGTTTGCTTGGCTGGGGGGCTCACTATCTGATTGGAGTTCTTTTCGCTTTGGTTTTTCTCACACTGGTCGATCAGAACTGGCTCATGAATCCTACGTTAATGCCAGTAACGATATTTGGCGTGCTGACGGTGCTCGCACCCTTCATGATCCTTCAACCAGCTATGGGAGCAGGGCTTGCAGCCCGGCATGCACCCAGCCCAAATATCGCGCGCGCTAAGAGCCTTCTCGCACATCTGAGTTTTGGTGTCGGTCTTTGGGTTGCTGCGACCTGCCTATCCACGTTGGCTTGACAACAAAGGCAGTCATTCACAGCAGCGGGCTAAACGGCAGTTTTGTCCCGCACAACTGACCTTGAGGCCAAGTTAGGTTTTGCAATCACAGCGAACGGCAGCAATGCGGGCTGCGACTGCAGCAATTTGGAACTGTGTCGAACGACCTCTATGGGCCGTCCATGACGGCAAAAAATGATTAGTTCTTAAGGATGCTGCGTTCGATCTAATGACGTCACCGAGCCCATTTCGACGGATGCTGCACTTTAACCCAACGGCGAAATGGTTGTGCTTGTGGACTTTCACCTGCTCCATTTGACGGGTGGTTGGCGCGATGCCAATGTTTACCTGACAGAGAACACCCACTCGGCAAGGCGCCGCTAACGGGTGTTAATTTGAAGTCTTTTCGCAAAACCCTGACGTGCCAGCGCAATCAATTTGGAGAGCAGACTGTCAAATTGATTGCACACACAGCGTAACGGATACGCTTAACTCAAAAGGAGCTAAAAGATGCAAAAGGTAATGATTACAACTGCTACGGTGTTCGCGCTTGTTGTGAGTGCTGGAATGTCCATGGCCGGCCCGTTGGGCGGCAACGGTCAACGCGGGTTTGCACAGGATGTTCGCTCATCTGTTTCGCAAGCCTTCGACCAGCAAACCACTAAAACGATAGGCCTTGGCCTGGATTTGTCGTCAAAGCAGGATCCGAGTCAAAAGAACCTCTCATCAACCCAGAAGACTAGCAATTATGGCTCGAGCTGGAGCTCGCAATTGCCCAATGCTGTCGTCATCACGGTTGATGATGGTGGCTCTCACACTGTGATTTTTGGCCAGACGTCAGGTTCCAACCTGCAACCCACGCCAATCTGGAAGTACTACCGGTAGCATTGCGCTGATCCAAGCAGGTCGCCCCAGGGACAACAAACCTGCCACCAATTAGTATCGGGCCCGGTTGTTCGCTCCGGGGCCCGCCTATGCGTACCAACTTCAATCTCTTCGGGTTCGTAGAGGGTGAAGTCAATGTCTACCTGACCAAGAACGCCCCACTGCCAAATACGCAATGAACGGGCGTAAGTTTGATGTTTTTTCACAAAACCTTGACCTGCCAACGCAATCAATTTGAACCGCACCGCGTCAAATTGACTGCACACACAGCGTAACAGATACGCTTAGCTGAAAGGCGGCCAAAGATGAAAAAGGCAATGATTACAACTGCTACAGTGTTCGCGCTTGTTGTGAGTGCTGGAATGTCCATGGCCGGCCCGTTGCGCGGCGACGCACAACGCGGGTTTGCACAGGATGTTCGCTCATCTGTTTCGCAAGCACGCGTCAGCGGTGCACTGACCGAGTTGACGACAAGCGCACAGCCATTCACCTGGGTTCAGACTGCAGGGGAATGCATCAGCAATAGTGTCGGTGATCGTAATGTGACGACGTACAGCGATGACCAGCGATATGATCAGGACTTTCTTTTGGGCGAGGTCGCGGGCGGACAGTTATTTGGCGGGCTGGAACTTGGCATCAGCAGCCTGACATCGGGTGCCAGCTCCCGCTTGGCCAATGCCAATATTTCTGCCGACTCCTATGATGCAACCCTGAGCGCGCTTTGGGTTGCCGAAAGCCAATTCTATATCGACGGGCAGTTTCGTTATGGGGATTTCGACAGCCGCATAGATTTGAATGGCCGGAACACCTTGGATATCAACGGCAGTGGGTATCAGATATCTGTTGAACTCGGCAAGTCGTTCGCATTGCAGAATGAATGGACGCTCATCCCGCAAGTGCAGGTCATGTACAGCGATATCGATTTGGGCGATGCCGCAGGTCGGATCGGATCCTTGGTGGATGATGATGCGTTGACGGCTCGGATCGGATTGCGTGCAGCACGTACCTTTGCAAACAATTCGATGCTGTATGGTCAAATCGACTTCTACAATACGTTCGACACCGAAACCTCAGCGGCAATTGATCAGAACACAGCGGCCCTGAGCGTGGGGGGCATTGTCGCCCTGTCGGATCGCTCGCAGCTGTATGCTGAGATCACCACTGAAACCGAATTGGGAAGCGGCTCCGGCGGCCTCGCTTTCGGATGGGACATCGGCTTCGAGGTCCGGTTTTAAAGCGTTTTGCGTTGATCTGAATTGAAATGGAGCTCACATGAACGCGTTAACTTAAAGTCTTTTCGCAAAACCTTGACGTGCCAGCGCAATAAATCTGGAGAGCCGGTTGCTAAGTTGATTGCACACACAGCGTAACAAACACGATCAACCGAAAGGAACCAAAAGATGAAAACCGTAATGATCACATCCACCACTATACTCGTCCTTGTTGCAAGCGCCGGAATGTCCACGGCGGGCCCGCTGGGTGACCACAATCTACGCGACCGCGCACAGGATACCCGCTCAGAGGTTTCGCAGGCACGCGATCATGTTGTTGACAGAGCAGCCAATAACGCGCGTGCCAGCGATACTGTAGCAGCCATCGAACAGGACGCAGAGCAAAGAGCGCAATACATATGCAGATCAGTACCTTGATGCGTTTGGGTATGCCATATCCGGAAGCCTTAAATTCAAAGCATGGACAGATAACCCCAACAAACCGCCAATCGGGCGCCCTATTTGAGGTACAAAAACAGCGCACATCGCCCTGGTTCACAGTGCTTGCCGGTTTGCATAAACCGAGGCCAGCCTAACCAGCCCGAACACTACCCGGCGATTGGCCTGTCCAGGTCTTGTAGGCATTCGTGAATGCCGCCTGATCAGAGTAACCAAGCGCAAAAGCAATGTCAGAAAGACTGAGCTTGGGATCATCAAGATATTGCTCTGCCAGCCTGGCACGAATGTCCTTCAGCAGTTGTTTATAGGTCGTACCTTCCTTGGCCAGTTTACGTCCAAGCGTACTGATACTCATCCCAAGTGTCTTCGCAACGTCATCTTGTGTTGGAGCAGTAAAAGACAGACGCGAGGTTATTTCGCTCTGCACCAAAGAACTTGTTTCACCAATGTCCGGCGCTAAATCCGACATCAGAGTTTGCACATGTGTTTCAAGGTGCAAAAGCAAGGCGGGATCCGCATCTCTGATCGGGATATCCAAAATTGTCTTGTCAAACAGGATACCCGGAACGCGTTGACTCTGTTTGACTTTAATCGACAAAACCTCGGATATTTGTGTTTGCGCGTCTTCCGTCAATTCATGCGGGAAACGTATCTCATGGATAGACAGGGGCGTCGCGGCTGCAATTTGAAGACTGGTCAAAAAAGCGGAAATTCGAAATTCATTATGAGCGCCATCAGCACGCATCAGCTGGGATATGGAATCTATCTCCAGAAACATGCCATTCCCGTCCTCATAGAAGGACAATTTGGCAAATCCCCGCACCAAGCGGGCGTAGTTCACAGCCTTCTCAATGGCCTCGCCAACGGTCGGAGAATTCAAAAAAACATAACTAAGAAGTGTCGTCTTTCTGGGGTTGAATGTTCTTCCGGCTGAGATCGCAAACAAGCGGTCACCGGTTTCTTGGACGGCAAGCTCCAATAGTCGCAGCTCGTTCCGGACATCAACAAAGTTTGGCGGGGTTTCGTGAATATCAACGGGTAGGTTGGCCGATCTCAGAAGCGCAACAATATCTGAACCACGGTTTTCCAAAAGCTTGGCGATGTGATGGACGCCAAAACCCGGGACATTCCAAATATCGTCATCCGAATTCCCTTGGTTCTCTTTCATACCGATATGTCGCCCTAGACTGAAGCGCCCTGCAAGCTCGGGGCGTATTGCGTTTTAAGCTATGTTAAACAGGGTGCCAAAGCTATGCCAAGCATTCGTTTCGTTGCCACTAGAAGACCAGGCAGTTGAGGCGCCGACACTATTAGGAACAAGGGCGACACTACATCCGGCGACCAAAGACCTCGCTTCTTCTGCTCAGATCCCTGGAAACCCTTCTGCCGTTTGGTCTGACGGACGCGAGCCACTCACACTATTTTGAAAGTATCAAATCACTGGTGCAGAAACAGGCGTTGGTCAGACCACAGTTGTCAGTTGGTCGCATGCCGACAGAACGCCCGACCGATTGAATCTGATCACTTACATGCAACAAAGGCAATCAAGCGGCGGCACGGCTACTTGTTGGAAAATCACAAAAAACTGAGCACTTCTCACAATACTCAAAGCTATGGCGGTCCTAGGTTGGAGATGTAACCAAATACAAGGAGATCAAAAATGAAACGCCTCTACACAATCAAAAAACTCATTGTCGCACCAGCACTGGTGATAGCACTGACGGCAGGGTCGATCATGGCAGGGCCACGTGATCACTTTGGCAGCGGTGACCGTCTCGGTGGCGCAATGTCAGGTCAGATTGCGAGCCGTGCCTATGCAAAGCAAATGGCTGAACATAAGATTGGTTCCTTCAAGAGTGGCAACAGCGTGTCAAGTTCTCACCATGTAGTTGATACTTCTGCCATCGGTGATGACGTATTGGCAAGATATGTCTTTACCCCTACAGAAGCCTCGTTCCTAAAGACTCTGTTTGACCAGCGTTAGGTGCTCAATCGATTAACCATATGACTGAAGCCGGAGGGTGAATCGCACCGGAGTCGACGCCGACAACTCCATAGGCATCGACGCAGGTGCGCATTTCACCGACCATATACCAACAGAGAACCATGGCGGTAGGGTACCTCCCGATCAATAGCGTGACCGTTGGGCGCGTTATAATGGTGGACATATCCCTCCGTGTTTTTCCACTTCAAACCACGGTTCTTAGTAACACTTTTACGCACCTTTTTTACTTCCTAGGAGGCTCAAATGAGCAAGCGGCCAAATGAGAAAAATGAACGTCTTAAACGTCGATTTTTAGAATATCGTAAGTATGCAAGACAACTTTCTAAAAAATCGCTTGATCGCGAAATTGCAGCGCTCGAACGCTTTGACGTTTGGAATGGACGCAAAGATTTCGCACGTTTTCACATTGAACAAGCGATGGGGTTTCGGACTCATTTGGAAAACAGCAAAACGCCAGTTGGGAAACCTCTTGGCAAGTCCACCATGCGGGCCATTCTGACAACCATGCGAGAATTTATTCTATCGTTATCGCAGCAAGATGGGTATCGTAGCCGGATCAAAGCCGCAGATTCTGACTACTTCAATTTGCAACGGCGGGATGAGGCGGAGGCCCGTGCGGCACCACCAGGTCCAGCACCTAGCATTAATCAAGCCAAACATGCGCTTGCGTTAATGCCAAGCGGAACGCCAATTCAGAAGCGGGATAAAGCCATATTTTCCTTTTGTGCCTGACAGGTATTCGGGTCGGCGCTTTGACCTCTCTGAAAATCAGGCATATTGATTTGGCTGAAAAATCCGTGACCAAAAACCCGCGGGAGGTAGCCACAAAATTTGGCAGGTTAATTGATACATTTTTTGCGAAGAGTTTTGAGGATGCAGAAACAGCTTTGATAGACTGGATTACCTATCTGGATGAAAAAGCACTGTAGTCATAAAGATTTTTGGAGTTGCTAAGCTCGGCATGTTTGGAGGCCCGGTCGAGATAGGAAGTCAGGTTGGAACACACGCCAATGTCTTCCGCACCATCGTAGCAAATGTTCATATGCAGACTTGATGCAGCCTCGTGCTCTTCGGTCGGAGAATACGTTTGCATTCGATGTTGTCCAACAAAGTGAGCAGCGCGACACGAAGACTCGCAGGTCGCGCCGTCTATCGTCGGATGAGTGTGAGAACACGCAGATGGCGTATCGTTAGTTTGGTTCAAAACGTCATCCCACCAAACCTCGCAGGAGTTCATCACCCACTCAGTGCGATAGTTGAGACTGGATTTGGCCGACAGCGACGCGGCCCCAGCGTCAGAGATCGCCTGTTGCTTTCGGGATGCAGTTATGTCGGCAACCGCGGCAGCAATACCAACTAAGGCGACAGACAATAACAGGTACTCAGTAACTTCCCAAAATCGACCTGAACGCTTTGATAAATAGAAGGTGGAGGCCAATGAAGTCGACACAAAAACTAGGAGAGGTTGTCCCCACGCACCTGCAATAAGATTAGACAAAGCCGTCTCATGGGTTGGCGCCTGTGGGCCCTTCAGTCGAATTGTATTGCACTTGCTACTGCAGCCCTCGCCAGGAGCATGTTTTAGAGACAAACGTCCTAGGGAATTTCGTTCAAAACGAGATCTAAGGTAGGGACCATGCTGAATTTTGCCACAAGACCAAAAGCAAAGCAAATTAGAGCAAAAGTAAATTGCTATCGCCAATGGAACGACTATGGGTGCCAAATGGCAGAACTATGTGTCGTCTTACATATGAGATGGTGGCGGACCGAGGAGGATTCGAACCCCCGACCCCCTGATTCGTAGTCAGGTACTCTATCCAGCTGAGCTATCGGTCCGTGAGGGGGGAACTAGACTTTGCGGCGGGGGTTTGCAAGAGGCTTTTTCAGAAAATGTCACTTTGCCGAAATATCGCCTTTAGGCAGGGTGATGACAAAGGTTGATCCGTTATCACTGGTGCTTTCTAGCTGCAAAGATCCACCGTGTCCGCGCAATAATTCATCGGCTATGCTCAACCCTAGGCCCGTACCACCTTTGGTCACGCCGCCGCGAAACGGGGTGAATAGGTTTTCCTGAGCCTTGGGAGGCAGGCCGGGGCCGGTGTCCAGGATTCTGATTCTCCAATCATCGTTGGACTCGTGAGCTGACACGTTGATTTCGCCGGGCTTTCCTGAATTTAGTATCGCCTGACGGGCGTTGCGCATCAGGTTCGAAATCACCCGATAGAGTTGCTCAGAATCGGCACGTATGGTCATTGCGTAGGGAATGTTTTGTGAAAAAATAACATCTGCATCGCCCACAGCTAACCGCTCGCTGTCAATGACGTCACTGACGATGTCCGTCAGCATAAACCGATTAAGTGTTGGCGAGGGTTCCTCGGCTTTGCCATAGGCAAGCGTGTTTTCACACAGGTTGACGGCGCGGGTGATCGAGTTGACCAGTTTGGGGGCCATACGGCGCACCTTTGGGTCTTCGCTCATCTCAATCCGGTCGGTGAAAAGTTGTGCGCTTGTTAGGATATTGCGCAGGTCATGACTAACCTTGGCGACGGCACCGCCAAGTTGCGCCAAACGTTCTTTTTGACGCAGTGCCGAGGTCAACTCTGTTTGCAGAGATTGCAGTGTTTCTTCCGCCTCTCGCAGCTCTGTGATTCCAGCAGACGGTTTTATAACACGTCGGGCATCTTCTGGGGCCGCAGCATATGCTTTCATATGACCAATCACACCTTCGATCGGTTTGACCAGAAAGCTGCGCACCGCCAGAAAGAGCAATCCCGCAGTGATGATAGAAATCACTGCAGACAACAGCAAAATACGAACACCGTAATCGATCATGGCATTGCGCAATGGGGTGGTTTCCAGCGTCACCTCGATCAACAGTCCGGCCATGCGTGCTGGTTCTCCGATCACGCGGATTACCTTTGGCTCAGCGTTCATGAGACAGACAATTGCGTCCTTGATCAGTTCCATTGCGGACACATCCCGCAAATCAAAGGTGCCTGCTACGGCCGAAGGCATGGGAGAGCTCAGCATAAGTTGGCGCGCTTCATTGCGTCGCAGCACCACGTTAAAGACACCAGCGTTTTGCAGTAGTTCTTCTTGCAGTTCTGGGCTGATGTCGTCAGTGGCTAAAAGCGCGAGAGACGCTATCTGCGCCTTTTCTAACCGCGCCATCAGGTAGTCTTCGCGAAAACGAGCTACAGAGGGTACAAAAATCATGATCTCAGCCAGCATCACAAAAACTGCTGTCAAAATCAGGAACCGGCCCGAAAGAGAATTCAATACACGCATGCTCGCCCTCGCATTGTCACGTTATGGTAGCCAGTTTTGTACAAACCTGACAGCCCGTTTCAGCGTTGGGTTGTCAAACAGTTTCGGCGAAAAATATGCCCCTGCCGCTCGTTTGTTGATTTCGCCAATTGTAGGGTAGGGTGCAACCATGGCCGCCACGTGTTTCATCTTCAATCCATTGGCAATGACCATGGACCATAGGTTGATCAATTCACCGGCTTGTGCGCCTACAATGGAGGCCCCGACGGGTTTGCCTTTGTATACCATTACCTTAATCAGGCCGGTGGTTTTACGCTCGGCTATAGCTCGGTCATTGTGATGGAAGTCAAAACGCGCGATCTCTAGCTTGTCGCCGTATAGGACGCGAGCCTCAGATTCTTGTAACCCAACTTGTGCCAGCTCTGGCTCAGTGTACGTGGCCCAGGGGATGTGATCAGTGCGTTGTTTTGCGGGCAAACCCAGCAGGGCAGAGCGAATTATCAGACCTGCGTGATATCCGGCGACGTGGGTGAATTGCAACCCACCGGCAACATCGCCGATGGCATAGACTCGTTTGTTGGAGGTTATCAGGTGGTCGTTGACTACGATGCCACGCCTGTTGGTTTCAATGCCCGCTGCACCAAGGTTGAGCTTATCGATATTCGGCATGCGCCCAACGGCCATCAGAAGGTGCGTGCCCTGAAAGCTGCGCCCGTCCTTGGTATCAACCGTGATAGTGCCGGCTGTCTTGCTGATGTTTGTGGCCAATGCATTTTCGGCGATCTCAATGCCTTCTTCGCGAAGCCTATCCAGCACGATTGCTGTCAGTTCAGGGTCATCATTGCCAAGCGCCGTTGCGCCTTCGATCACCGTGACCTTAGATCCCAGCCTGCGATGCGCCTGGGCCATCTCCATACCAATCGGGCCGCCACCAATAATTAACAGGTGATCGGGCTGTTCGCGCTGATCAAATAGGGTTTCATTGGTCTCATACGGGACATTTTCCAAACCAGGGATGGGCGGTACAAAGGGCGAGGAACCTGTTGAAATCACGATTCGGCGGGCCGTGATGGTAGTATCACCCGCCTGCACTTCGGTGTCAGAGATAAAGCGGCCATATTCGCGAATAACTTGCACGCCAAGGCTCTCAAACCGCTCTTGGCTATCGACCGGCTCAATTTGGGCGATGACATCGGCAACGTGGTCTTTAGCCGCTGCATAATCCACAACGGGTTTTACATCGGCGATTCCAAAATTGCTTGTATGGGCCTGATGATAGGCGGCTTTACCACTGGCCAGAAGAGCCTTTGATGGGACGCAGCCAAAGTTTAGGCAATCGCCACCCATTTTGTGCCCTTCAAGCAGGACAACTTTTGCTCCCATTTGAACTGCGCCAGCAGCAACAGACAACCCGCCTGATCCTGCCCCGATGACCAGCAGGTCAGTTTTGATCTTGGTCATGTTCAAAATTCCTTTTTGCCACGCAGGGCTTTGATGACAATCGGTAGGGCGGCAAGGGCGCAAAGACCCAAGATAGGGCCAATAACTTGCGGTTCCCACAGTAGGGATAGGTCAGGGCTCTCTCCGCGATCAAATACTTCTCCCAGTCCCACACCTATCCAGGTAAACACAATCGCACCGGGGATAATGCCCAGCAGAGTGGTGAAAGCAAAGTTGCGAAATTTGACACCGACCAGCGCGGGTAGCAGGTTGGCGACAAAGAAGGGCACGACTGGAATCAAACGCATTAAAAATAACACACTGATTTCATTCTCATGCAATCCGGTTTTTATTTTCTTAAATGTGCCGTCCGAGCTGTCCATTTTGGCAGCCAATGACCGGCCCAGACCCCAACGCGCCGCGAAAAAGATTGCAAAAGCTCCCAGTGAGGCGGCAATGACATTGAAAGCTGTGCCCAAACCCAAGCCAAACAGAAATCCACCAGTCACCGAAGCCACCGCAGCACCGGGCAGGGAAAACGCAACGATGATAAAGTAGATGGCAATAAAGCTAAGGACGAGACCAAGATAATTGGCATCCCGAAAGGCCAGTAGGGTTCCGCGTTGCTCTCGAAGTGTGTCAAAGCTCAGATATTCCCCCAAGGTGAAATAGCCAACGATGGCTGCTATCAGAATCGCAACCAGCGGCATGTGTCGCAACATGCCACTTTTTTGAGGGGTTTCTGGGGCTGTGGTTTCTTTCATATCCGGATCCGATGTTATTGTGGTGTCTCCTTAAATGAATGTTTCTATTTCAAATGGCTATAAACCTCACGTGTGGGTGATCAGCAGTGATGGAATTAAGTCTCGAGATGCCGCAAATTAGGCCAACTGTAACATCAGTGTGGAGAAATTCATGTTTTTGTTGCAAAAGCGGGTAGATGGGTTTGACTTGTTTTAAACTGCGGACTATAGCCGGGTCTCGAATTACACTTGGTTTGCGTTGATTCCTGATCGATGCGACCCTCAATGTCGGAGACGGAGCGATGAAACGCACCTTTCAGCCTTCTAACCTGGTCCGCAAGCGGCGCCACGGTTTTCGTGCGCGTATGGCAACTAAAGCTGGCCGCAAGATCCTTAATGCACGTCGCGCACGCGGTCGTAAAGAGCTGAGCGCATAAGCGCCAATCTTAGGATTGAGAACATGAAACCGCCGGGGAACTCTGTTAGTCACACAGAGAGTATTTCCCCGGCGGCTTCCGTTTGTCTGCAAGTTTTGCGAACAAGGCCGCAGTTTATTGCCGCGTCCAAAGCGAAATGGCGCAGAATGCCGTCGATGACGGTGCAAGCGCGGCCGCGCAATGATGATAGCCCGTTGATTGGAATGGGTTTTACCTGCTCCAAGAAAGTCGGGAATGCCGTGGCGCGTAATCGGGCCAAACGTCGCCTGCGTGAAGTGGCACGGGCCGTTCTGCCGGATCAAGGGCGCGAAGGCTGGGATTATGTGCTGATCGGGCGGGCCAATGTGACGGCAGAGCGCCCGTATGAGACGCTGATCGCAGACCTGCAAGAGGCTTTAAAATATCTGCACAAACCCGCAAAATGAGCCCTCTGGCGCATATCCTGTCATGGCCGGTCAAGGCCTACCGTTTGGTGTTTTCGCCGTGGGTGGGCCACAACTGTCGGTATCACCCAACTTGCAGTAAGTACGCACTTGAAGCTCTTGAAAGTCATGGGGGAATTCGCGGTGGATGGTTGGCATTCCGGCGTATTTTACGCTGCCATCCGTGGGGGAGTTGCGGCATTGATCCGGTTCCAGAGCGCGACGAAGCAAAAGACAAATCGTAAACAGGGCGAACGTACAGGATGTACGTTTTACCCCCTCGTTATGTACACAAATCAGGTGAATCGCGATACTTTGGATGTGCCGGCCTTGCTGGCTTAGAAAATTTGACTGCAGTTGATCCATAGCCGCCGGTGTGCTGTGCAACGAACGACAAGTTGGGCCCGATGTGACCGCCGTTACAAAAAGCCTCGAAAGGCGGTCTCCCGGAAAAAGGAGAGCCTATCTAATTCTACTAAACCAACAGCTCGATCTCTCCTACTGGGAACCTGATTTACGATGAATACGCTTGGCAGCAAGAGTAATGCCGCCAGTGTGTGTTCTCTCGCCACTGGGCGGCGCGAAAATCAGCCATTGGTGCTGACCCGCAGCTATATTGGTGCCTAGCCCTGGGTAACTTAGTGCGCGCACCGATGCCCAACTGCCTTGGCTATACCTCGTTCTTAGGTTGGCTCAGTCTTTTCCACTCTGCGTCGCGATTTGACACCTGAAAAGAGCGTGCGGCAATGTCATCTTAACCGATTGAGCCGCTGGTTTGTGAAATTGATGGTGAGGTCGAGAAACCGACACAATTGGCACGTAAGGTTGCTACGCCTCATTACTTTTGTTTAGTTTTCGGGCCGCTCTTTGGGCACGAGGATGCGGTGTTGACCTCTTATTTAGGCCAATCAACTTTCGGGTGACAAAGAAATTGTCTATATACGAGGTCAGATTAAACTCTTCCTCAGACGAAATATTACGGCCTTTATGATTTCCCATGACGTCTTCCATCAGGCGTAACATGAATGAAACACAATCCTCTGGCGCATCGGAATATTCGCTATTTTCCCAAAAACTGGTCTGTAAATCTTCTATAAAATAGATTCCTCCCGGAGGAAGTAACGGCAGTAAAGTACGCAGACCAATAATTTGATGAGACCAGAAATGGCTAGCGTCATCAATAACGACATGCGGTTTGTACTTTTCATATACCGCGGTTAAAAACTTGGGGTCAGAAGCATCTCCGATTTCGATAGCAATACGATCTCCCTCAAAATTCTTGGAGATCTTACGGATATCCACCCCAACAATTTGTGCATTAGGGAAATAGTCACGCCAAACCCTCAAAGATGGCGCTTCTTTACTTGGAATACCCACTCCCAATTCAAGCAAGGTAAAGGTTTCATATCTAAGAGGCGCCAACATAAATTCATACAATCGCGTATAGTCGTGATGCTCTGAACTCTTGTCGGTGTTGTGTTCTTTTGCCAGATCATCAAGCTTGCCAACAGGAAATCGAGTTTTCAATATCTCAAGGTTCTTGTTGTTTGATAAGTCGGGCGAATCTATGTTGGTATTTTCCTTCGTTTTAAGAGCCTTATCAGTAGATTGCAGTGACTGCTTTGCCATTTACTTTCCTAAAACTAGAATCGAACAATTTTAGTATTTTGTAAGTGGTATCAGCCCAGTTTGTCAAAGTTCCTTTGACGTCGCGCTTAGATACCGCGCCCGTGTAAGCAATATGTGAACCGCGACACTTGTTTATGCCAGGGTAGGGCACTCAATGTATTACCTCCATCATCGATTATTTCTTATTTACGTACTGACTGGATCTAGAGATTTTTGGACCGATTATTCACTCTCTGTGGGATTTAGGGATGCGCGATAATCGTGAGGCTACATGCACCGTTGTGGAACACTATGGAGCCTGAACACTCTCGGGTAGATCATCAATGTCTGCTTTGAAGAAGCTGAAGTGCCGCTATCAAGTGCACGATAAAGGCCCGCTATGGGCTGCTTGCCAATGGCGAAAGATGGTATGACACCATATATACGGTTGTGACTGCGCTAAGTCGATGGTTTTGGTTTTTGCAAACAAATTAGAATATGGGCAAAATATGCTTTAAGTAAGCTAAACAAAAAAGGATCTATCGTATCAATAAGTTTGACCTCAAAACGCTATCAATAGCTCATCAAGACGTGGTTAAAAACACTCGTCGATGGCTTGAACAAATGGTCGTCGGATTAAATCTATGCCCATTTTCCTCTAGCGTCATAGCCCGAAACCAAGTGTATTATGCCGTATGTGATGCCACCACCGATGCAGAATTAAAGCAGTTCTATGTGAATGAACTACAGCGCCTGCTTGGGGCTAACGAAAAAGACGTTGCCACTAGCTTGCTCATGTTTACCCAAGGTCTAGAAGAGTTCGATGATTACCTCGACTTACTCGATTGGTTTCAGCAGTTATTGGATAAAGCAGAACTGACAGAGCATGTGCAATTAGCGTCATTTCATCCTCAATATCAATTTGAGGGTGTGGCAGCAGACGATCTCAGCCACTTTACTAATCGCTCACCCTATCCAACCATACATCTTCTGCGTCAAGATCAGATGACTAAAGTCCTCGCACACGTCTTGGACCCCGAGAAGATTTATATAGATAACATAAAAACATTGAATAAACTTGGTCGTCGACAGGTCGAAGCACTCTGTCCCTGGGGTACATAAAAACTATTTTGGATCGTCGTGTAACTACATCCTTCGTCAGGTTTTATTGCTCCAAAGGCGGCTTAAGCTAAGAGAGAGTTAGGCTCATCTGGGTTATTGCATTGCTACGGTTCAACTTTGTGGTGAGCGAGGCCATAGCATGTTGATGTGCGAACGTGGAGAATGGCCACGAAGAGCCCATTTCTACCGCTCACAATATCTCAAGTTTCATGTACTTGGACTAATCGGCGATGTGGGACGTGTGCCCAGTGCCATCCTCTTGTCACGGGACATCTACCGATTGAAGGGCAGGGCGGAAAGCAGTCATTCGCTACGGTCGCAAGGCTAAGCTAGATGGTCACGAAAGCTGCCATTCAGTTGCGCACATTCGTGGCGAATTCATAGGAATGATTATTAAAGAAAAAAGAAACACTCATTAGTCGAAAAGTAGGCTACCAATAGCGCTTTGAGCCGAATTGAGTTTAGGTACCTTTTTTTGTCAGAGATCAAAGCAGCATCTTATTCGTGTAGTTTGGCTTCAACAAATGACCTTCCATTTTCAGGGGCATGATTAGGAGCTGCTGGAGTACAGGCAAATCGAAAGGTAGCGCTTCCATAAGCGCTGGATTTGAGCAATATAAAACAATCGCAGTCATCAACAACGAAGTCTATACGCTCACCAACTGATATTTGCTTAGTATTATTCGCATAACTGATTATGAGGTTACCTCCCATCAAAGAGCTTACGCCAAGCATAAGCTTCGGCTCCGACAACCAGTGTGCTTGCTTGTTGTCAGTTATCTCAAAATCCTTCACTACGACGTATCCAACCACGAGTTGCTCACGAATTTCCTTTAAAGCAATTTCTTTGCTCTCTATTGCCAGCTTTGCTTTCGCCAATAGATCAGAGTATTTCTCATCAAGCTCGTTTTGAACCTCCTTTTGAGCTGTGGCATATGTTTCATGAGGCGCGTGTTTTGTTAATGAATTTGTGTGCGAAGAAATCAGAATCGCAATCGATGAAATCATCCATGCAGTTGCAAAGAGAGTAAAGTTAACGGCAAACAGAAAGCTTTGACGTTTAGAGCTGCGTCTACAGTAAGGCATGTGTTTCTCCGGAGTGCTCAGAAGTTCAGTTGTTTTAAAAATAACCGACAACACGTTACCCATCATCTGCTCAACAGAATGGGCGCTGACAATTTGGGATAAGCCACTATCCAAAAGATAGTTGGAGTATCCGAGTGCACCAGTGCTCCAATAAATTTTGAATCATATTCTGGTGGTAGTCAGAACATACGAATACAGCTGGAGTAATGAGTCATGAGCAATTTAAAGATAGCGCAATATGTAAACCGTATTGAGATCCTATTTCTTACTCGACAAATAGTACTGGGAGGTCTGCTCGCATTGGCACCCATTGTAACACATGCGGTTCCATTAAGTTTTGACCAAATGATTAACGCAACAACCGGCAATAATCTTTTGGGAAATACAACAGATGAACGAACGATATTCTTTAGAAACGTTGCCAGTGATAACGGTCAAACGGTTGATGCGAAGATCACCACAACAATCAAAGGCGAAACAGATTTTGCCGATCAGCGAAACCCCAATGCTGAAAACTATTTTGGCGATCCAGGCTTCATCCCAGACTATCGAAACAGTACAGGTGGTCCACAGGATGATTTGGGTTTTTTGTACTATGGCAACGGCATCAACAGTTTAGAAAATGGGATTTCCATGACGTTGGAGTTCTTCGATGGAACTGATGATTTGTCGGGATCTTTCCTCCATCCAACACTGCTTACCAGCCTAGAAATCGCAATCTACGATGTAGACGGAGAAGCGTCTCAATCAGAATACTTTTTTGCACAGAAAGCGGACGGGTTAACCTCGTACTTTACGGGTAACAGCCCTCAGGCATTAGTTGCGACAGATCTTGGCGACAGTATTTTGTTTGAGGGTCCTGGCACAAACTTTTCTGAATCAGACGCAAGTGGTGCAGCTATTTTGTATTATGAACTAACTGATGCCGTAAATCTCAGCTTCGGATCAAAACAAACTGGCGGTCCCAACCAAAACGCCGTCTTTTCTGCAATTGATGGCGACCTCAGCTTGTTTGCAGGCGAAGATTTCGGCGAACCAGTGACGGTATCTACGATTCCTCTTTCGGCGAGCGTGATCTTTCTTCTTTCCGGTATCGCGGCTTACCTCATCATTGGAGGAAAAGCAGCACGCCCAATTTTTATATCTAGGACACTTGGCAAACGATAGCCTGCTTGCTGACGAATTAGATATGAAGCTTTCTTCGTAAGGCAAATTAAAAGGAATAGAGCCTGGGCCTGCTTAACGTAGACATTTGATTAACTCTTTGTTTTTTCAGTGCCATTCGCAAAGCGATGCAAAGGTTATCATATGGCTTTACAATAGTTCTGAAATCTCTCTTGCGAGCTCAGGTAAAACTGTGTGTTTTATAGACAGCCAAGCTTCGGCGTCGCAATTTTCAATTTTTTGCAAATCCGACCATAAGCTTTGTTTTCCCAAAATGGATGCTGACCCAGAAAGCTTATGAGCTTTTTGTTTGGTGGTTAAACTCAATTCCGGTTCCCTTTCGAGCGTACGGTAAAGATTTTGCAAGTCAGCTCCCAGATCTTTCAGGGCATCCAGATATTTCTTTTCTCCAAAACGCCGTTGAAAGTCTGTTACGGTGTTTGAGCCGCTCTCATCGATATGGAAGTCCTTCTCTCCTTCCAATATCGCGATGATGTTTGCATTCAGCTCATTAAGATCGACCGGCTTTACCAGCAAGGCTTCAAAGGGCGCTTGAAGGATCTTACGTTTATCTTGTTCTGAGGTATGTGCGGTTACAGCAATGGCAGGGACATTGCTCCATGCTACGTCTAGTGCCCGTATAGAATTCAAGGTTTCTATGCCATCAATTCCTGGCATACTGATATCAATAAAAGCGATATCAAAAGCGTTTTGAGACAACATTTTAATCGCTTCATATCCATCAGAGGCTTGTTCAACATTAAAACCGATATCCAGCAACATGTCCGTCATGATCATACGGTTTATCTCGTTGTCGTCCACAATGATCGCCTTGAAATTTGCCATCACGGTAATAGGTAGAATATCGAATTTTTCAGGATCCGGCTGCGGCATCGGCTCCACCATAGGAAGAGGAAGCCGTATCGTAAAAAGGCTACCTTCGCTGATAATGCTATCAGCTTCGATCTCTCCATTCATTGTTTCGACGAGGCGTTTCGTAATTGCTAGGCCGAGTCCTGTACCTACATTTTTTCTCGAAAAAGTGGTATCGATAGTCACAAATTCCTCAAAGACGCGGTCTAGATTTTCTGATGCGATGCCAACTCCATTGTCCGAAACTCGTATTTCCACAAGATTGTCCGAAGATAATCTTTCGACTTCAATAGCAACCGTACCTTCACTGGTGAATTTGATAGCATTGCCAACTAGATTCATCAGGCACTGCTGCAAAGACATTTTATAACCCAGTACAACTTCCAACTCTGTCGAAAGAAATTCGACTTTCAACTTGGTGCCGCGTGCTTCGGCGTTCGCCCTTAGACTATCTGCAACCTTCTGTACTAAATCCCGCAGATCAAACCGTGTCTCTTCTTGTTGAGAGGTGTCTGCAGAGAGGCTGGACAGATCTAAAACATCATTCACGTGAGATAACAGCAATTCTCCTGAAACGGTGATCGAGTTGAGATGTCGCTTCTGTCTTTCACTAAGATTATCAAGATTTATAAGCGAAAGGGAACCGAGTATGCCGTTTAGGGGCGTCCGCATTTCATGACTCATGATGGTCAATAACTCTGATTTCGCCTTTTCGCTTTCCTGTGCCTTGTCGCGTGCACTGCGCAGTTCCTCTTCGGCCTTAAGCTCTTTGGTGATGTCGCGTAGAAACGATACAAATACGCGCTCTCCATTGGCTTCTGACAATGATATCGATAGTTCCACCGGGAAAACTTCGCCCGATTTCCGCATCCCTTCTAAGCGTATACGTCCAGCGCCAATTACCCTCTGATCACCTGTTTCAAGAAATCGGTTCATTCCCTCAAAATGCATCTTGCGCATATGTTCCGGCACGATCATTTCGGCCATATCACCGCCAAGAGCGTCTTCCCGAGCATAGCCAAAGACAGATTCCGCAGCACCGTTGAATTCTATGATTTTACCGAACGTATCCACAACTAAAACTGCATCCAACGAGGAGGCTACTGCCGCTTCAAATTTTGAATGTACGATCTGGTTGTCGTGCGAAAAACGCTGGCTGCGCCTGTAGAGTTTTACCAATACTAAGACAGCTAAAATGAGAGCAAAAATTAATGCCAAACCAGAAATAGAAAGCTTGACCAATGTCTGTGAGAAGTTTTTGCGCCGTATCGCTTCTTCTTGTGCATGAATTTGAATACTTGCTAACGCAAGAGATCTCATATTCGGTCGCATGATGATGATTTGTGATTGAATGTCAGCAAGAGCATTCCGTAAAACAGCATCAGGCCCATCAACAATGGGCGTGGTGGTGTCAAGAAAGTCGGTTATGGATTGCAACCCCGACTTTACAACAGAATTATCCTGTATTTTTTCATATAAAATGCTCTGGGTCAGGGTAGATACCCGGCTGTAGAAGATATCAAATCGCGTTCGAAATTCAGAGAGAGTACTGTCAGAATCCTGCGCCGCTTCATAAGCTGCATTTTGTAGGCGCAGAACTTCGACTTCGAGCTGAGATACATTCCAACTGACATCATCATTCTGAGCAGTGGAAAGCATATTCAAATCGGACGTTATGGCTCGGCCTAGATACGCAATCGATAATAGGCAAGCTATTAGCATGCTCACGAATACTATGATTGGCCATCTAGCCATAAATTGAGGAGGTTCTTTGCTGTCGATCTCAACCCCGCTTTAATTCTCTGCTATGACTTCAAGTCGATTAAGCTGCCATACACTGCGCGAATAGTACTCTTCAGACCTATAAGATTTATTATCATCAAATGGATAGATTATCCACAAAGGTCCTTTGTCGCGTATGGACATTTCCACGCCATCTCGCATGTAAGCTATGATTGGACCACCTTTGACAGCATCTGCAGTCGGAATCTTCACCGCATAATCATTTAAGGCTATAGCATTGATTGTGCCCTTGGACGCACCGACGTGATTTAACAGAGTAATCAAAAGCACACCCTCAAAGGTGTGCGAGCGTTCGGTCCATATCGTGCTAGTCTCAAATCTGACAGTTGAGAGAGCCTTTAGGTCCATAATATCAAACGCCCAGGTTTCACCTTTGTCTGATGCCGCGATATCACCGGAAACTGTCAGAACAGTCTCATTCGATAAGACATGTGAGGGTAGGCATACTACGAGTACCACCCATGCAGCCTTCAAAGCGTTAATCATAACAGGTCAACTCCGTGCTGGTGATGTTTTGTATCGTCAATGTTATTTCATAGACGGATTGCACATGCTCAGGTTCATTGGGCGAGATAAATATACTTTTGTATAATCGGTATGACCGAATGGCATAGCTTGCTGCCCGAAATTGAAGGTTAAACCTCTCCATAAACGTGCCATTGAATAAAGGATGTAATGAGTATCTGCTTTGGTGTGCTGTTACCTTCGAAAATCCAAGGCGCTTGTGAGAGAAAGAATGCCGTGAGTTTAATGATTTCCAAAAATGAGTGTGGTTTATCTGGCTCAGCTTATCCGGGTACGATACAATAGGATAAGGATAAAAGGTTGGAGCGACCAAAAGCTATGCGCGTTTTATTAGCAGATGATCACGGTATGGTTCGAGATACGATTTCAGCGTATCTCGAATCCGAAGGGCGCGCCGTAGTAGTTTCAGTTGCCGACTATGTCAGCGCCATGAAGGCGCTAGATGCCAAAGGGCCATTCGATCTCGTATTTCTGGATTTCGACATGCCCGGAATGAATGGTTTGAATGGCCTCTCGGATGCGGTAAAAAATCATCCGAACCAGGCTTTTGCTATACTCAGTGGCACTGCACCTAACCGAATTGCACAGGAAGCCGTGGAGCTGGGTGCGATTGGATACGTCCCCAAGTCAATGGGCGCTAAGTCTTTGATAAATGCTGTACGTTTTATGATCGCAGGAGAAACTTTCGTACCTGTATCCGCATTAGGAGGCGCTGATGGAAAACCTGAAACTGAATTTATGAAGAAATTTAGTCAGCGCGAACGACAAGTCCTAAGCGGGCTTTGCCTTGGTCAATCCAATAAAGAGATTGCTCGTGGGCTAGATTTACAGGAAGTGACAATCAAGCTGCATGTACGAACGCTGTGTAAAAAAATGAATGCTAAAAACCGAACCCAGGCGGTCGTGATCGCAAAAGACGCGGGTTTTGAATAGTGGACATGATATAAAAATAGCTACTTTAAGTGATCGAAGAACCGATTGGCCCAGGCTTCCTGATCCATGACAGCCATCTCTTTGATGGATGCTGATGAGAGACAAGTCGCAAAGGCCCTTCAATTTGGAGCTAGCCACCACTTATAGCAGACATTTACACAACCGCGGTAAATTCACACTAAACCTGCTGCTCTAGTATCGAATCCACTTCAGGTTTGCGCTTGCGGCGAATGTCTGCAATGCGGGCTGCAATCGCAGCATCTGGTGTCAATGTTAAATGGCAGCTTGGGGCCACAAGCGATCAGGGAATGGCACTCGGTCGCTAAACATTGTTCAGCACAAATCCTTACGCTGTGAAGCTGTCGGTCTGGGAGCCGTGTCAGCTTGCTGAGACAAGCTTGATAAGTCTAAATCAGCGAAATTCATCAAAATGCATGAAAATCTTAAGTCGTTGAATTATAGGGAAGACGAGTCTCATTAATTCGGTCTCATTATTTACGTACTCCGACACGCGCTGTCGGATCACTTAATTGCTGAGACTGCGGTTGCAACAAAAACAGTCACTTAGGGTTTTAAATTTCTGAGACTCTAGAATTCATGATTGTCTAGCTGAACCACCTACAAGCAGCCCTTCGTTTAACGAGCAGAGAATGGTCGCGAAGAACCCACAAAAGACCTTGGGGTTTCTCGCTGCGCGCGCTCGCAGCACGAACTTTTCTGCGGTTGCTGAAATCTGGCCATCGCAACGCAGCGAGAAAACCGGCCATTCGCCCAGAGCGCGGCGAGAATTGTAGCCTGGACTAACAAGTCGTGGGACGAACCTGCCGTTAACGCGGAGCCTGTAGACGTCCGGTTCCCTACTTCTCCAACTCCTGCACCGCCCGTGGAAATGCCAGTGCAAGACGATGTTCGTATCCGATCCGACCTCGGTAGATCGGCCCGCTGTCGGCCATGCCGTAACCCCGATAAACGGACAGGGCGGGTTCGTTCCCCGCATCAACCGCGAGGACGAGCCCGCTCGCCTCAGGCCAGCGCTGCTTTGCGGCTTCCACAGCCAGCTCGAAGGCGGTTCGACCGTACCCCCGCCCTTGGTGAGACGTCGTGATTTTGAGGCCGTGCAAGGAGATATCGTTCGGCGTCACCCACTCAGGGGATTTCGGCGGCCTCTTCAGGAGAACGAGACCGCAGGGGTCGTCTCCGTCGAAGAACGAAAGACCAAGCACGGTTTCTCCGGGCCCAGACCGCCATTCGTCAACCGAGCTCTCGAATGTGCCACCAAGCTCCTCCTGCGCCATAGTGATAGTCAGCGCCTCGACGGCTTGAAGCTCGGCTGGATCCAGGCCATCCAGCTTGCGGGCGGTCAGGGTCTGAGTTTCACCTTGCACTCTCAGCATATTGTTGGTTCTCCCGTTCTGTCTTTCGCTCGACGATGCTATCGGACCGAGCAGAGCAACACATCAATTGCACCGTACGTTACGCAATGGGTGGGTGCGCTCAAGTGTATCAACCAAAAGCACGGACGAAGTACGCGATGGAAAGAACTACTCCGAATGCTATGACGACACTTCGAAGATAGCGTGTGCTCACGCGCTTAGCCAAACGGCCACCGACATAGCCTCCAATAGTGCTACCCACCATCATGGCAATTGCTTGCGGCCATGCGATCAACCCACCAATTCCAAACACGAGGATACTGAGGATCGTGAAGCTCGTTGCCAGCAGGTTCTTGATGCTGTTGGCGATGTGAAAATTTGAAAAGCCCATGAGTTGCGCAATCGCAAGCAAGATGAATCCAAGGCCCGCACCGAAATACCCACCGTAGATCGAAGAAAGGAAGAGGCCTGCGTAGATAGCCTTGTTCCCACGGCTTTCGCCCATCTTATTGAGCAACCATGACCGCAACGCGTCTCCGAACGCAAAGAGGCAGGTCGCCACAAGGATGAGAAAAGGAAGGAGCACGACAAAAAAATCCGGATCGGACACCAGAAGTAGGATCGACCCAATGAATGCGCCAATACCTGACACGACAAGCAATGGTAGAAGGGTTTTCCCAAGCCCACGCAGCTCCTCCCTGTAGGCGGGAAGCGCAGCTGCGTTCGACGGCAGTAGGGCAAGGTAGTTTGTTGCGTTTGCTACAACAGGCGGCAGCCCCACAGCCATGAGTGCGGGGAATGTGAACAGCGTCGCGCCACCGGCGATGGCGTTCCAAACCCCGCCGAAAAGGCCAATGCCGATCAAAATCACTGCCTGTATTGTATCCATTGTGGTCCCTCCATTTGTTGGCCGGACCATATGGTTTCAGTTGATTTAGAAAAAACGAATAAATACGATCAAAGGCATGAATGAAAACGAACGCCTGCCCATCGATAGCGATCTGCTCCAGACCTTTGTGAGGATCGCGGAATGCGGTAACCTGACTGTTGCCGCAGGAAAACTCGGGCGAACACAATCAGCGATAAGTGTACAGCTTCGCAAGCTCGAAGAGGGTTTGGGCACGACGCTCTTTCTCAGAACCGCCAAAGGCATGGTGCTGACACCGGCTGGCGAGGCGCTGCTTTCGCGTGCTAAACTGATCGTTGCCGAGATACGGGAAACAGCTCAGCTTTTCCGGGAGCCGCTAACCGGCTCAATCCACGTGGGTCTACCCGACGATTTTGATGAAACCGTCCTCGAATGTATCCTCATGGGGTTCTCTCGAACCCATCCGGGGGTTCAGGTATTGGCCCGGTCGGGCTGTACATCTGGATATGCGGCAGCGATCCGAACCGGGGAACTGGACGTTGCCGTTTGCTCCGGCCTGGATGATCCGGGCGGCGAACCTCTCGATACTGAAGAGATTGTCTGGGCCGCTCGCGAGGGTTTGATTTGGTCCGAGGCCGAAACCGTACCTTTGGCTGTGCTTGACCGCCCTTGTTACTGGCGCGATCTACCAAAGCAACTGCTGGACGCACAAGGGCGCAAGCACAGGATTGCTTTCCAAAGCGGCAGCTTCACAAGTCTTCAGGCAGCACTTCGCGCCGGTGTCGCTATCGGATTGTTGCCAAAATCCTGCGTCTGTGATGGCTTGCAGATACTGGCTGAGTCTGACGGATTGCCCAGTCTGCCCACCTCGCACCGCTCTATTATGATCTCCGCGAATGCATCGGAACAAATTGCGACAGCGATGGTGGAGGCAATCCGAAAAGCGAACCAGCGGTAGCGGTACTTGAGAAAGCCGACATTTGAGCCGATTGCAGCATTCGGTAAAGATGGGCTCGCAGCCGCCGAATGCCCATGCAGCAAGACCTCAGCTTTGGACCGCCTGAGGCTGGCCGTTCCTGAAAACAGCCAAGCCTTTGATATTACGATGTGTGGGTCAATCCTGAGACATTCGCGTTTCAGCAGCCGCCTTTCGTGATGGAAGCGGCGAAATCAACAGCAGAGCCCAATTTGACCGGTGCTGCGCTGAGCACGAATTCAGTTATCGCGAAACAAGGACTGATAGCTTGACGGCGACGTGTGAAGGTTTCGATGAAAGGCCCGTCGCAACTTTTCACTGTCACGAAAACCGCACTCAATGGCAATCGTTTTCATGCTGCGATCTGTTTCCAATAGAA
Organism: Roseovarius sp. EL26; assembly: GCF_900327775.1. Classification (NCBI taxonomy): domain Bacteria; kingdom Pseudomonadati; phylum Pseudomonadota; class Alphaproteobacteria; order Rhodobacterales; family Roseobacteraceae; genus Roseovarius; species Roseovarius sp. EL26. The sequence continues at coordinate 914,933 of NZ_OUMZ01000007.1, read as the reverse complement.
GGTTCTTGGCTGCATCCACGCGCATTCTTTCAAGCGATTTTGCTGGTGACACACCGATGCTTGCCAAATACCTGCGGGAGAAACTGCGTGAACTCATCGCGCATCGCACCGCCATATCCTCGACGCTGATGGGGCGCGATAGATTTTCCCTGAGCCAATCGTGGAGGGCAGAAAATTCACCATCCAGATCTTGCGTCTGCCGCGCGAGATCGGAACTGTACTGTGATTGACCTGCCGACCTGATCATAGGCGTTACAAGCGATCGGGCAAGTTGAAGGGCGGGTGCACGCCCCAAATCCTCCTGAACTATGGCAAGAGCCATGTCGATCCCTGCAGTGATTCCTGCGGATGTCCAGAAAGGCCCATCATTGATGAAGATTGGATCGACTTCGACGCAGACCTCTGGAAAACGACTAGCGAGGAGATCACAGTCTTCCCAATGTGTAACCGCACGCCTTCCATCGAGCAGCTTTGTCGCCGCTAAAACAAAAGCGCCGCAACATATGGAGCATGCTCGCCTGGCTCTTTTTGCAAGCTGATTAACCTTCTTGACCAGAAGGGCGCTTTCAGCTGCAACCTCAGCGCCGTTGCCACCGACGATTACCAAGGTGTCTAGTTCAGGTCCATCCGGCTCGATCAGGAATTCTGACAAAGGCGCACTGTCGATCTGCACTATGGTGTTCGTTTCGACGGGGCCGCCGTCCAGCGAAACCACATGGGTCACGTAGGCGGGTAGATCTGTTCCATTGTGTCGAGCACGGGTGAACACTTGCAAGGGGCCAACAAGGTCAAGCAAAACAATGCCTGGATAAACAACAAAGACCACGGTTCGTTGTTTAGGTGCGGCGGTTTGTGAATTGGCATAAAAGGGGGGCATATTGTCATTTATGCCACAATACGGACTAGCTATCCAGTTCACATAACAGTGCACAGGAGATGCTTAATGAGAACGTTAGCGGCACTCGTCTTTCCGGGGTTTCAAACCCTCGATTTCTTTGGCCCAATCGAAATGCTTGGTGACGGCACTTACGACATCGAGATAGTGACAGTTGCGCAAGCGGCCGGCCCCATTCCGAGTCGTCATGGCCAGAACATTATCGCCGAAACCAGCTTGAGTGACCGCACAGACTACGATCTGATGCTCATTCCCGGCGGTGATACTGCTCTTGAGGAAGGCAAGAACCCAGAAATACTTCAATGGATTAGAGATGTCAGCGAAAAGGCTGAACGTGTCATGGCTGTATGTACCGGCACGGTTTTGCTCGGGATGACCGGTCTACTGGACGGAAGACGTGCGACAACGAATAAGCTGGACTTCAACGGAACCGTGCACCTCGCGCCAAGCGTTGATTGGGTAAAAGAGGCGAGGTGGGTGGAAGACGGAAAGTTCTTCACGTCATCAGGTGTTTCCGCGGGAATGGATATGGCGCTTGCGGTGCTGGCCGATTTGTATGGGGTCGAGAAAGCGGAAGAGACAGCAATCGGATCAGAATACACTTGGCGCAGGAATTCAAACGATGATCCATTTGCAAAACTCGCGGGGTTGGTCTGATGAGTGAACAAACTCAATCCACCGGACGTAGTCATGGATCGCGTATCTTTGTCACGGACGTTCCAGGTGTGCCTTTATCGCCGTCGCCAATCTCCAACGCAGTCGTTGTTGGAAATACTTGTCATATCTCGGGTCAACTGGCTGTATATGATGACGGCTATCTATCAGGCAGCGCAGGTGAAGAGGCTGGACGTGCTTTTGATCTGGTTTTTAAGATTGCTGAGGCCGCCGGTTTTGGCTCGGAAGATATCGTCTATGTTGATATCGCATTTGCTGACATTCAACGCGATCTTGCGGCAGTAAATGAAGTCTGTCGAGCGCGGTTCTCGCAGTTCCCGGCAAGGACAGTCTACGAGGCTGCAAAGCTACCCTATGGAGCAAAAGTCAAGATACAGGCTATCGCCATGAAAGAGGGTATTTGATGGCAGAGCCGCTGCCGGGCATACTTTGAGACAATACGATTCGGAGAACGAGATGGACCTCAATCCCAAAAATCTACCTGTTGCAGAAGACTGGTTCCAAATTGACCCCGCAGATGAATTTGGCATTCGACGCATAAGAGAGCCTTACGCGAAGGGAGGCAGTATCTGGTTTGTCGAAGGCGAAGATAAGTGCTTATTGGTTGATACTAGCATAGGTGTAGCGCCCATCAGAGCGTTTCTCGAAACGGTTTCAGATAAACCGATAGTCGCTTTTGCTTCAGTTGGCTATTATGATCATGCTGGCGGCTTGCATCAGTTTGATGATCGGCTAATTCACAAATACGATGCCCACCGGGTTCGGTCTCCCAACCGGCAAAGCTCGGTTGTGGAATTCTACTTTGGTAACGCATTGAAGGCTTTGCCGCATGAGGGTTTCGAACCTGACGACTACGAATTGACCGCATGCGAGCCGACACGGGTCCTGAGCGATGGCGACACCATTGACCTCGGAGACCGTATCTTCGAGGTCTTACATCTTCCAGGCATCACCGAGGGAACATGTGGTCTATTTGAGCGAAAGACAGCCGTTTTGTTTACCGGCGAAGCATTGGTTTGGAATGGTGATGAAATTTACGATGGCGAACCACCTGAGCGAAGCGATGACGCAGATAACAAAGCGTTTTGCGCTTCAATCAAACGCTTGCGCGACCTTCCTGCCGTAATAGTTTATCCGGGGCATGGTCAGCGACAATATCCACAAATAATGAGGCAAGTGATTGCATCTTACTTTGCCTAGCGTCGTGGCAATGTCATTCGTGAGATACGGCACGAACCTCGGCTCTGGATTTGCGGACGATCGCACGTTGAGCGGGACGGCACAAAATCAATGGTTGGCTCGATCTATTGATGGCTGGTTCCATGCCGCCTGCACCAAGGGCCTTGCTGTACGGAAATCGGGCGGCTGTGAGCCCAAAGCGGCAAATACTGCGCTGATCATGAATGACAACTTTACCAAAAGCAAGTGAAGCAGTTAACTGGCATCACTATGATATTTCACCAAAATAAACGGGGGTGCACGAGTGGCAGAAAATTTGGAGGGTAAAAATCAGCAGCCGGTTGACCGAGTTTTGCTTGGTCTCGTTTTGATGGCCGCCGCGATGTTCGTCATTCCGTTGAGGGATGGCATCGCGAAGCACATGACAGATGCTCTGCCAGTCTTCACCATCGCGTGGGGCACTTATGTCGCCGCAGCCATGGTTGCCGTTCCAATCGCGATGAGACTTCACGGACGTGAAGCACTGTTACCAGCCGGATTAAGGTCGCAGACAGCGCGAACTTTGTTGCTGGTCGGATCGATGACCGTGTTCTTCTTCTCCATTCGAACGGTTCCACTTGCGAACGCAATATCAGCATACTTTGTTGCGCCATTCGTTGCCACCGCTCTGGCACCGTTTGTTTTGTCAGAACGTCTTACATTTCCGATAATTTGCGCTGTAGTTGGCGGCTTTATTGGCGTCATCATTGTCCTGCGCCCTGATGGAAATTTCGACGCCAATATCCTCTGGGCTGTCTTGGCTGGCATCCTGTTTGCGTTCTATATGCTCGCCACCCGGCTTGCCGCGCGGCAGGCACCACCGATGGCAGCGCTAGCCTATCAGGCGCTCCTTGGTGCAATCGTCCTAACGCCATTTACTCTATGGTCAGGGTTGGGAGAGGTTTCTTCTTTTATAGGTTTGTTTGCAGCAGTGGGAGTGCTGCAAAGCCTATCTCACGGTTTGTCTATCGCAGCCTTCCGGTTCGCACCTGCAGGAATACTTGCGCCACTTGTCTACTTGGAGATTGTCGCGGCAGTCATTGTTGGATTTATGGTGTTCGGTGACTGGCCCGAAGCACATATTTGGCTTGGCATCGCAATTATTCTGTGCGCGGGGGCTCTGGTGGCTATAAAACGATCATAGATGACCCCTGTGTTCGAAGTTGCCATTGGTGCCGCCGCAGCGAAAGAGTGATTTGTCCTGCGCCTCGATTGTCAAATCCAACCGCCGCGAAATGGTGGATTGAAATCTGCTTGTCTGTACGGCGTTGAATGTCCGGTCTCGCGAAAACCGCTGCGTTGCCGAAAAATGCTGCCACTCATAGCAGGCGCGAATGTTTTCTGCGTCAGCAATAGCTGCGTGGGCAAAAGGCGGGTTCGTCCCGCATGTCGATTTTTGATGACGGTTGCAGCGAACGGTCGCTTCTCGTCAATGTGATGCGAAAAGGACCCTTTTTGCGGCACTTTTCCTGACGTCGCTAAGTCATTGATTCCAATTGTGCTGGACCGCCGCAAAAACCTCGTGCAAAAAGAATCTATGAAAATCGGCTATGCAAGGGTGTCTACAGAGGAACAGAACCTCGATCTACAGATCGAGGCGCTAACCGAAGTCGGGTGCGACCGTATCATCACCGATCAAGCGAAGAGCGGTGCAACGGAAGCCGAAAGCCGGGCCGGATTTTCTAAAGCAATGGGGCTGCTTGGCGATGGCGATCTTCTTGTGGTCTGGAAACTGGACAGGGTAGGGCGGTCAATCGCTGACCTCATTCATCTTCTGAAGCTGTTCGGGGATCGCGGGATCGAATTTCGCAGCCTGACAGACGGGATCGACACGACGACGCCAGGCGGGCGACTGGTGTTTCACATTATGGGAGCTTTGGCAGAGTTTGAGCGCGACTTGATCCAGGAAAGAACGAAGGCGGGCCTACGTGCTGCGAAGAAACGCGGCAAGCGTCTCGGGCGTCCGTCAGCCCTAACGGCGGCGCAAATCCAGCACGCGAAGACTGCAATCGAGGCCAAGAGCGAGACTGTTTCCGGAATGGCGGAGATCCTTGGTGTGAACCGCAGCACCTTACAACGGGCATTAAAACGAGACATTGGTGCATCGGTTTAGGTGCGCCAGAGTTTGATGCAATAAACACATTTGGAATAGCACATTGGTAAAAACTGAATCTGAGGCAATGCTCGAAATTCTGGACTGGTCCCAGGATAGACCGGTTTGGCAAAGGGACGCACTGCGCCGATTGATTTCCAGCACGGAGCCGTTGTCAGATCGGGACATCCTTGAACTGACAGAGTTGTGCAAGAACTCTACGCTGCCAACTGACCCATTGGCATCGGAGCATATCACCGCTCAGAAGTCGGGTGCGCCTACAGTTGCCTTGAAAGCTCTCCGCAATGTTCAAAATGTCAACGCGCTCGCAGAAAACCAGTCGCTCACCTTTATTCCAAAGGGTGTAACCATAATCTATGGGGACAATGGTGCTGGAAAATCCGGTTACGTCCGCATCCTGAAAAGTGCATGCCGAGCTAGATGGAAACGCGGGCGCGAAGACGAGATTTTGGCCAATATCTATGGTACGCCGACTGGACCGCAGCGCGCAGAAGTCGAATTTCACGCTGGAGCGCAGGTTCAGAAATCAGAATGGACCAGTGACTCTGCGTCTGCCGCGCTGCTTTCCGAGATCAGTGTATTCGACACACGGACGGCAAACGTACACGTCGAGGAAACAAACGATCTGGCTTATACGCCATTCCCAATGAGGTTGCTGGAGCGTCTTGTGTTGTCATGCAAGGGCGTAAAGGAAAACCTTGACCGCGAAGTCGCGGATTTGAAGCGGCAAACTCCACAAAGCATTTCAGCGCCCAAGTGTTCCCAGCAAACTCAGGTGGGTCAAGCCATTGCGTCTCTCAGTAAGGATACAGATGTAGAAACGATTTCTGACCTTGCCAACCTTTCTGACGCAGAGGTTGCCCGGCTGGCCGAACTCAATGCAGACTTCGCTCAGGACCCTCAAGTCGCAGCTAGGAGGCTGCGGGCGCAAAGAAGTAGATTGCAGTCGCTCCATGAGGATTTGCAGAACGTCCTCAATTCGGTTTCTTCGGCAAACATCGAAAAGCTAAGAAGCCTTGCCGCGGACCTTAAGAATAAGAGCGAAGCGGCTGCCGTTGCCTCAGAAGGGCTCTCCAAAGACGAAACTCTAAAGGGTGTTGGCTCCGAAACCTGGCTCGCGCTCTGGGACGCAGCCAGGGCCTATTCGGTGCAAGAAGCTTATCCCGGTATCGCCTTCCCTGTGGCGGACGCTGGATCACATTGTGTTCTTTGCCAGCAGGAACTGGATGGGGATGCCAGCACTCGGTTGAAACGGTTTGAGGACTTCGTTCAGGACAAGACACAAAAGGAAGAAAAAGACGCTCGGCAGGCATTGGATGCCATACGAGACCAGATAGCCGAGGCTACAATTCCAGTGACGAAGGTTTTGGGCGCAAAGCGATTTCTTGGTGATGAGCTTGGAAAGCCCGAGCTTGCTGATGAGTTGCGCCGGGTAGCTCTGCTATTGATGTGGCGAAGACGGCTCGCTCTTCGATCCAACGGTGATACCGTTCCTGAACTGGCCAGCTTCGATCCGACTCCTCTGAACGCGGTCATGGATGCTCTCGAAAGCCGCGCGCAAGCTATGTTGGCCGATGACGAAAGCGAAGACCGCAAGGCTTTGAAAGCGGAACTTAGCGAATTGCAAGATCGTCAATGGTTGGCTGGAATCGTTGATGATGTCACTGCTGAAATAGATCGCCTGAAACAAGTCGATGAATTGGAAACAGCACTCAAGGACACAAGACCCGGCTCAATTACTCAGAAAAACACGTCTTTGTCCGAGGCTTTGATAACTGATCGCTTGCGTGGCCGATTTCTCAGGGAGATTGATCATCTGAATTTGGCGGGTCTCGAAATTGAACTAGCGCAAGCCCGATCACAGCACGGCGTTTCTAGATTCCGTGTAAGCTTAATTGAAAGCAGTTCCAGCAATGCTGGTGATATTCTAAGCGAAGGGGAATATCGTTGCGTCGCTCTTGCTGGCTTCATGGCCGAACTCGCAACCAACGACAGCGGCTCAGGTATTATTTTCGATGATCCGGTTTCATCGCTGGACCACCTTCACAGAAAAGCCATCGCACAAAGGTTGGCTGAAGAAGGGCGGAGCAGGCAGGTGATAGTATTTACCCATGACCTGCCGTTTTTATTCATGCTCAGGGGCGCATGTACTCATGTGGATGATCCTGCGATGAGGACCGACGTCGCCTTAAGGCATATCCAGAAGAAGAATAGGACACCCGGTCATTGCCGCAACGAGGCACCTGACAAAGCTCAAGATGCGCAGGCTCGTCTTAAGACCATGCGCAAGCACCTAGCGAATTGCCGTGTTCAGTACGAAAATGATCCGGACAGCACAGAGTGGTCGGTCACTGCAACAGGGCTGGTCGGAAACCTGAGGCAAACGTGGGAAACCGCCATAGAAGATGCTGTTTCTCCGGTGTTGAGAACTTTTTCTTCTAAAGTGGACACCAAAGGCTTTGCGAAGCTTTCTGCGATAACGGAAGCCGATGCAACGACGATGCGCCAGCATTACGGGGTTTGCTCTGAGCTTCTGCACAAAGCATCAGATGCCTTGAACCCAATAGTACCGACACCGGATGACATAGATCGGGAGTTTGATGCTTTGCAGAATTGGCTCAACGCGCTTGCCCAACGTCAAAAGAGCATCAAGGTCGGATGAGCTGGTGAAAATCGCCGAAACACTAAGCCGTTGATTTCAAGAGGAGACGAGTCTCATTAATTCGGTCTCATTATTTACGTACTCCGACACGCGCTGTGAGAGTGGTTAATTATTAAGACTCGGGATTTAATAAAATCAATGGCTTTGACTTTCAAATATTAGGACTCGGAGTAGGGCGAATAATTCCAGGGTTTGAGGATTTTTCCATTAAATTAAAGATTAGTTGGCGAAGGCGATAGCACTCATTAGGCCTGATGGCAGAGAATGGCTGGTGCTCAGTATCGGCGTTCAGGAATCAAGGCTTCCACGCGCTATTTATACTTGGCCCTTACCAAATTACTGGCCATAATGAAGAGGAGCTATCTAATTGTATTACTCCGGACATGGTCCAATCCGCTAAATGATAACGCGCAAGGCTAAATCAATCGGTCAAACCTAACCCCAAATCGATATATCTTCCTTGCGTAACACCGTCTTAGTCGCGTCACGCGCTTCCATGGCATGGGCATGCCGGGTGAGATTAGAGAACTTACTCATGTCTATTCCAATCATGTTTCCCCAACGAAAGAGAACCATCAAGTAGGGATCAACTATTGAGAACGACTCTGCTACCCACAATCCATCCCTAAGTTTTTGATCAAATAGTATGTATTGCTCGTGTGCTTTTATCAAACTATTATCAACGATTTCAGCATGTCGCTCTTTGATTTTTGAGTATTTATCTGGTCTATAATACCCGGAAATGGCCGTCGCTTGAGTTACGGCGAGCCAATTCATCCATTCTATCATTCGGCTCATTCTAAATGGATCGTTTGGCATCAAATTGGAATTTGGATGCTTAGCCGCTAGATAAAATAAGATTGCTGGTACTTCTGTTATGAGGCTATCACCATCCATCAACACAGGGATTTGCCCCTTAGGGTTTATCTTTAGAAAGGCTTCGGTTCGAGTGCTTCCGTCACGGTTCGATACAAATTCGATCTCATAGGGTTCGCCAATCTCTTCCAGAACAAGGTGCGGTGCAAGCGAACAAGTTCCTGGGGAGTATAAAAGTTTCATTGATGCATACCTATTTCTGCTCAAAGAGTAATGAGATACCAAGCATCATTAAAAATGACCCACCAATTACCTTGGGCCAGCGTGATACCCTGCCTGAGTTTTCTAAAACCGATAACACTTTCGATGACAACATGACGCATACCGCATCTGGTATCGAGAATATGATGTTTACTGCGACGCCCAAGATTAAAAATTGACTCCACATGGGTAAAACCGCCGAGGCGTCTGTGAATTGAGGCAAGAACGCTATGAAGAAGATCGCGGTTTTAGGATTCAATATTTCAACTGTAGCGCTTTCCCAAAACGCAATGACGCCGCTTTTTTGCACGGCAAAATCCCCTGTTTTTGTTAAGGATTCATCTGAACTGATGATCTTATAGCCTATGTAACATAGGTACGCTGCACCCAGTGTTTTCAGTGCAATGTAGAGCACTGGAACCGTCTCGAAGAGCAAGGCCAAACCAAGTGCTGCAGCCAACACATGCACATATCCTCCGGCATGAATCCCTAGCGCTGCCATCCAGCCAGCACGCTTTCCTTGAGCCACGGTGCGTGACGTAGTGTACATCATCGCAGGCCCTGGTATCCAAGCAAAAGTCATTGTTGCCAGCATGAATGTCAGCAATAGATCATAGTTAGGCACGCTTAATCCAATCATTTGGCTGGTTATTGCTCTTGACAGGTAATCTCAAGTCACCCTCTGAGAAGATCGTTTATCTCGACTTTGCCACGGGTTCTAGCGTCGACCACCTTAATTACTACAGCGCAATATCGCGATAATTCGAGATCATGCTGGTCTGATTTGATTGGAATCGTGCCAGGTACAACGACTGAGTAGGGCGGGATGTAACCTGTCCACTGCTCATCGGTGTCCCGTTTAATGATTGGGGTAGATTCATCGATTAACACACCCATAGACACGACTGCGCCTTCCCCGACCCAAACGCCAGATTTGATTTCGGACCGTGCGCCTATAAAACAATGATCTTCAATGATGGTCGGCTCTGCTCCGAGGCTTCCACCAATCCCAACACCACCAGATAGGTGGACGTTAGATCCGATCTGTGAACATGCGCCAACAGACGCCCAGGTATCGACTGTGGTGCGTTCTCCAATATGAACTCCAACGTCCAAGAATGATGGCATAATCACGCAACCTGGAGAAATAAAGGCTGATTTCCGAATGTGGCAATTCGGAACAATGCGAAAATCAGCCCGCTCAAATTGTTCAAGCGACCAATCAGCGAACTTCGATGTTGTTTTATCCCACCACGATCCATGTTGAGGGCCACCTGATATTGAGGTGAAATCGGCCATGTCATCAGACAACTGCAAAGCTTGGATAACCCAGTCATTTGTTTGCCAGGCGTCTTGTCTATTAGACGTAGTATCTACCCTCTCAGCGGCTCGGATACGGCCATCATCTAGCATTGTGATCACCTCGCCGATGGCTTCAACCGCATCAGCGGTTTTCCAATTATCGCCCTTCTGGAACCGATCCCAAGCTATTCCAATGACGTGAGAGAATTCTATTCGATCTAGCATACGTTATTACTCCCGAATGCATCAGATGACAGCACGTAATGTGCTAGTCAATAAATGGCGTGGTTGGTTTAAAATCGTGGCAACGTAGTCATCGTAAGTTTCTGGGCGCCGGATCTCAAAGACCTCACCACTTCGATTTAACAAAAGCTCAGCAGGCCTTAGACGACCATTGTAATTGAAGCCCATCGAATGACCGTGCGCACCCGTGTCGTGGATAAGTGCAATGTCGCCGCTACTAGGAATGGGTAAGTTACGGTCTATTCCGAACTTATCATTGTTCTCGCAAAGAGACCCAACTACATCCACCAATTCCGTACGTTCCATATCCATGAAGGGAAAGCTAATATGATGATAGGCATTTGGGTAAATGCCTGGGCGCATCAACGATGACATTGACGCATCCAAGCCAATAATCGTCTTTCCCTTCTTATAGGTGTCAACAACTGAGGACACGAGAACACCATGCGGCCCAGTGACGAAGCGACCACATTCCAAAATGATTTTGGGTGTAGAGCAAGGAAACGCCGCTTTCATTACTTGACAAACAGAGGCGCCAAACATCATCAGATCTAGCGACGAGTCCGTCGGGCGGAATGGTGTACCAAGGCCACCACCAAAGTTAATGTAATCGAACTCGACACCAACTTTGTCAGAGATGGCTTTCGTGATCGATATCAACTCTCTAGCGACCGAAACGGCAAATTCTGTATCAGTTTCATTCGTATATGTCATGCGATGTATGCCGAATTTTTTAACACCACGGTCCTTGGCTTTTTGATACGCATCAAAGACATGCTTAAAGGGTATGCCGAACTTTGAATTAATCGCTCCCCCCATGGCTGCATCTGTTTTTTGCGAGCTGTCAGGGGATAGGCGAAATGCAACGCGCTCTGGGAGCTGTGTGCAATTCTCGAATGTTTTAAGGTCATCAAACGTGATGTCGGCACCAATTTCGAGCGCTCCCTGTAACTCCACATGAGATGTGTTATTCGATGTGAAAAGGATATCAGAACCAACCGCACCCACGTCTTTGCAGAGTTGAAACTCAGGGATAGACGAACAATCGAACCCCGAACCTTGCTTGTGCAACAAAGACAAGATGTGCTTATTTGGAAGCGCTTTTACAGCGAAATACAATCGAAAATCACAACTGCTGAAGCTATCAGCTAATTGTTTGTGAGAGGATATTATCCCTTCTTCGTCATATATGTGGAATGGAGTTGGGTAACTCTCAATCAAGCGAGGAAGCACCAAGGCAAGATTGGACTCGAAACTTTCAGATATTGGCATTTGTTAAGCGACCTGAGCAATACAGACGGTACGGTCCCGCAAACCACTTTGTGGACGAAAATATGGAAAATAGTATTTTTCGCGTAGTATAAATCCATGCTCAACAAGCTGAGAAGCCACCATATCAGCCCCAACAAAGAAGAAATCAGGCACAGTTTCATGTTTGGCAAAGCTCGTTTCTCGTGTCCGAGGGGGATCATTTGAAATCACTACCCAGGCACCTGATTTTAGATGTAAACTCTTCAACTTATTGAAGAAGTTTTCAAGCTTGCCATCTTCTGTGAAGAGATGGCCGATAAAACCGTCAGCGTAAATCACGTCGTAGGACGAAAACGAACCTGATTCCAATTCGTAAAAGTCGCCACAATATGCGTTTAGACCTTTGTCGCGGGCAAGCTGTACGGCCCGTTCGTTAATATCAATGACTTTTAGCTGCCTACCGTCTGTTTGCAAGTCAGACTCAACGAACGCATTTCCGCTACCAAGAGAGACAATATTACTGCCGATAGGAGCGATCGACTTTAATTTAAGCCCCATATGTTGACGATAGTCTTCGCTATATGTGGAGGGTGTAATGGAGTCATTTACTGCACCACCTCGCTCCCAAACATCATAAATGGTTTCTTTTTCGTCTAATGCGCTGTCTTCGTAGTAGTTTTTCATTTGGGCACCAAATCAATTACGGTTTCTGAATGCGGCAACTACTTGATAGTTCAAATAACAACCCAGAAGGTTATTGATAAGAATCAGTCAACCAGAACCAATTATTCGCATAGATAGCATTTATTTATATTCGATCAATCTAGAATGGAATTATAGGGGTATAATTTAGATCACAATACTGTTTATGATCGCATTCACTTCAGCCAGCCCAGACAAACACGGAGTGAAGCATCTCTCCCCACTGGCGGCACGCATATCGAGGATGAGACAATATGGATGGCTTTGGAAACCGAGACGGTAAGATCTGGTTGGATGGGGATCTCGTGAACTGGCAGGATGCCAAAGTGCACATCCTGTCTCACGCAATGCATTACGCATCGAGTGTATTTGAAGGGGAGCGCGCATATTGTGGCGTGGTTTTCAAAAGTCGAGAACATGCCATTCGATTGATCAAATCTTGCTCTCTACTGGAGATGGATTTGTCGTTTTCCCTTGATGACATCGAACAAGCAAAGCAAGATGTGATCCAAGGGAACTCGCTTGAGGATTGCTATCTGCGCACTATCGTTTGGCGCGGTGTTGGAAAAAACATGGGCGTATCTGCTCCGCAAAACCCTATTCACATGGCTATCTGCGCTTGGAGGATGGGAGAGTATTTCCCAAGCAAAAAAAATGGTGCGAGTTTGGACATATCAAAATGGCGACGGCCCGATCCACTATCATTTCCACCGCAAGCCAAAGCGTCGGCGCTTTATGCTACTGCAACGTTAGCGAAACACGCAGCAGAACGGCAAGAGTTCTCAGGTGCGCTAATGATGGATTATCGGGGTTATATTGCCGAAGCCACTGGTGCGAATATCTTTTTTGCCAAAGATGGAGAGGTGCATACCCCCATAGCAAAGACGTTCTTAAACGGAATAACACGACAGACTGTGATCGCATTGCTATCACAGCAAGGGATTCACGTCATAGAGCGAGATATTCGACCCGAAGAGTTACCGACTTTCGATGAATGTTGGTTAACTGGTACTGCAGCTGAGATCACACCTGTAATTCAAATCGGTCACGATTACTTTTACGAACCTAAGACAATGACCAATACAGTCACAGACTTATATTCCGATGCTGTACAGGGGCCAAAGGTTGAGCGGAACGCTATGTATTCATAGGGCTAAGTTTACATCTCGACGCCCATAGCTGGGCACCGTTTTTCATGGGTGCTCTTATCCGTTCAAAATAGTGCTGTGAGGATCTGCGTTGTTGCGAAATTCATGATATTTGCACCATTTCTAGAAATCCCAAAAAATAAGCATCTTTAGGTGTTGCATAAATCAGGTGCGTATTGAAAGCTATTCATATACGTTGCCACCATGTTTATTGGTTACGCCCGAGTGTCCAGTCACGGACAGTCTCTAGATCGCCAAATCGGTGCGCTAAACGCAGCCCACGCTGACAGAATTTTCCGAGAGAAGGTTTCTGGAAAATTTGTGACGGGACGGCCTCAACTCGAACGTGCGATAGACGCACTTGGGGCAGGGGACGTGTTTATGATCGCAGAGTGGGATAGAGTCACACGATCTATGCTCGACGGTATCAACATTATTCAGCGGATCGCCGAACGTGGTGCCTACGTTAAGGTCCTGGATAAGCCTTGGCTCGATCTGACCACGCCAATGGGGAAAGGTATCCTAGCGTTTCTTTCTGCGCTTGCAGAAGACGAACGAGAACGCATCACGAGACGCGCAAACGAAGGCCGTGCCATCGCTGCCCAACAAGGTGTCAGATTTGGGCGCAAACCCAAACTGACCGAACATCAGCAGAAACTCGCACGCGAGCGTATGGCCAACGGCGAAACGTGCAGAGCCATCGCGTTAGACCTCGGTGTTGCACATACGACGATTTCGAGATTGCGTTGACGAGCTACTCACATCGAGCGCCACAACACTTTGTTTTCAACAGATTGGGCGTATTTTGTTGAAAAACTCACCCTTGATCGAAGCGTAAGTCGCTGATTCAATTACTTCTGCAGGGAGGGATTTGCGATGATGGGACCGAGGCAGGAGGCGCAAGCGGCGCTGTTCTACGAGTTCTCGCTTGAGGATCATGTCCCGCAAGATCACCTGTTGCGTTCGATTGACCGTTTCGTTGATCTGGCCAGCGTGCGGGCTCATCTGGCGGATTTCTACAGCCACACGGGCCGTCCTTCCGTTGATCCTGAGCTGCTGATCCGGATGCTTCTGGTGGGCTATTGCTTTGGCATCCGGTCCGAGCGGCGGCTTTGTGAAGAGGTGCATCTGAACCTGGCATATCGATGGTTCTGCCGCCTCGATCTGAATGAGCGTATCCCGGATCATTCGACGTTTTCCAAGAACCGGCATGGACGCTTCCGCGAGAGCGAACTGCTGCGCCACCTGTTCGAGACGACTGTTGCGCGGTGCATCGAAGAAGGTCTCGTCAGCGGCCAGCGCATGGCAATCGATGCCAGCTTGATCGAAGCCGATGCAAACAAACAAAACTCAACGCCAAAAGAAGAATGGGATGCATCAACCATCGATCCTGAAGATGCGCCTCGCGCGGTCCGCGAGTATCTCAACACTCTGGATGAGGCGGCTTTCGGAGCTGCGAGCGAGGTGCAACCCAAGTTCACCTCGCATTCTGACCCTGCGAGCCAATGGACGGCAGCGCGTAAAGGGCCTGCTTTCTTCAGCTATTCTGACAACTACCTGATCGACACCGACCATGGCGTCATCGTTGATGTCGAGGCCACACGGTCCATCCGACAAGCTGAGGTCGGATCGACGGAGACCATGCTGACACGGGTGAAAGACAAGTTCGACCTCGTCCCCGACTGGATGATCGCCGATACCGCCTACGGCTCCGGCCCGATGCTCGGCTGGCTCGTGGATCGCAAGATCGATCCTTACATCCCGGTAATCGACAAGGCCGGACGCCCCGACGGCACCTGGACACGCACAGACTTCGAATGGGACGCTGAGAATGATCAATATATTTGCCCAGAGGGTCACGCGCTTAATCAGTTCCGCAGGAACTACTCAGACCCGAACCGGGGGCCGACGGGCAAGGGCACAGCCCGCTATCGCGCCTTGAAAGAAGTCTGCCAGGTATGTCCATCCAAGCCCAAGTGTTGCCCGAATGCCGATGCACGGAAGATCACCCGCGAAGAGCACGAAGATGCGCGTCAAGTCGCTAGGGATCTGGCCAAAACCGAAGAATACCAGATTGCGATGAAGCTCAGAAAGAAAGTTGAGATGCTCTTTGCCCACCTCAAGCGCATCCTAGGCCTTGGACGGCTCCGATTACGTGGGCCGTGCGGCGCAAATGACGAATTCCTCCTCGCCGCCACCGCCCAAAACCTCCGCAAATTGGCGAAGATCTTTCCCGCACCGCAGCAAACGCGCAAAGCCTGATAGAAAAGGCGCTCGCGCTCCGTTCAGAACCACACTTTCTGCACTCGCAACGCGTTGTTTTTCCACAGAATCGGCGGGAAGCGGAAGTTCGCTGCATTCGCGAAACAAGACCCACCAAACTGTAAAAGCGGTCGTTCACAAGCGAGAGGACAAGATTGCTAATGCTGCAGCTAATACCGAGGTCTGCAATGCGCAGATAGCGACCTTTGCAAAAGTCGCTATAACACGCATCGCCTAACCTTTTAGGCGATGCGCAAGCCTTCACATTCGAGTACAAGCTTTAAGGCAACTTACTAGGTAATCGACTGATAAACCCGAGCTTAAAAATTCCATTGATATAGCGCGGAAAAGGACTGAGCATTACTATCGGATCCAAAGTTTGCAAGGGCCTGGACCCGCAAGTCATGACCTTCGCCCCAAGACTGGGTATAGCCAAGGCCTAGTTCTCCGAGTGTTTCGGCCTCCGGCGATGCAGCAACAAGCGTTGCGGACGACCCAAAGACAGAGACACCAAGCGAAGAGGGGCCAGTCACGTCGCGGTAGATGGCTGCGAGAGAAGCAGTTAACGAACCATGACTGACCGGTTTGTCGAGGCTTACACCAACACGGGTTTGCGTGAAATCAAAGTCCTGCGAAGCGACTGTTGCATTCGCAAGGGACCCCGTTTCGGTGTACCCATCTACGCTTTGGTGACCGTACTGGAACATAGCTCCGGGCGTGAGGGTCATACCGTTCGCCAATCCAAAATCCCGCGTTGCGCCCACTTGCGCCGTCAGCAAATTGCTTGAATAGCTTGCATCTGCATCGGGGCTTCCACCTATTGCGCGGCTGGTGTCGTGATCCAGATAACCTGCACCGATACCGAAGCTAAGATCAGCAAAACCGAAATCCTTTGCGACGATGCCGCTGATGTATATGCCGCGAGAGTCTAGCCCGTTTTCGCCAACACTACTGTTTCCAATAATGTAGTTGGCACCAAATCCATAGCGCAGGCCAGCTCCAACATCTTTTGCCAAACCGGCGCTGAAGCTCCCCAAGGTGGAGTCAACGCTATCTTGAGTGGTGCTTGCGTCCTGCTCAGCACGGCCAACAGTAACGCGCCAATAGGGAGTAAAACCATCCCAGATGTTTGCGCGGTCACTATCATAGTTGATCGTGTTCTGACTTACGGTACCGTCGTCCGAGTTGCCAAGTTCCGATCCTAAAGTACTGTTCAAGCCAAGAATTTGGAAGGTTTCAGCCGTGTTGATCTGAAAATCAGACCCTGACACCGCAGCATATACAGGGGCAGACCCTCCTTCACCTTGAGCAAACCAAGCGCCATTGGGAACGGAGACCTTGGTGGTAAATGTCCCTGCAGCCGTATTGGCATCTTCAAACCGGTAGACCGCGCTGCTGCCTACGTGATTGAGGTCAACATCGTGATCCGCCACCCGGATTTTTTGATCAATCGAGGCGCTGCTGTCAATGTTCAGGGTACCAGAGCCACCGCCAAGGAAAATACCATAGTTGGTTCCCGACCCGCTGACCGAAATATCACCCGATACATTCAACGTTCCGTTGTGAGTGTTCGCGAAAATCCCATATGCGCGTGCAGACATTCCTTCGGCTCGTACTGAAATTGAGCCGCTATGCGTGACAGTGCCATCAAGGGTTCTGGCCCGAATGCCGTAAGCTGAGTTCGTGGTTGGTGAGCCGGCTGTAGAACGAGCTAATACGTTGATGGTGCCTGAGTTGAAAAGCTGTGCACCGGTTTGCAGCTGGTTTGTGGAGATACCGGCAGCACTGATTGTTGACCCATCGGAGGTCGCAGATACACCAATCGTGCCGGAATTGTTTAATGTGGCTCCGCCTGAGATGCGACTGACATTCAAACCGTTAGCAAAGGCAGCGGTTCCCCCATTTGCGGTGGCCGATACATTGATTGTGCCGGAGTTGTTTAGACTGCCCCCATTTTCTATAAAGGTCATTCTCACACCGGTTGCATTGGCCGAACTATTACCGGAATTCTCAGCGGTAACGTTAATTGCACCTGAGTTAGTTAAGGATCCACTACCAGAAAAGGCGCGAACACCAACCGCATTTGCATAAGACGCATTGTTCCCTTGAGCCGAGACATTGATTGTACCACTGTTAGTGAGGGATCCCTCGCTATTTATGAACCGCACATCAATGCCTTCGGCATAGGCCGAAGAACCTCCGTCACTTATGGCTGTGGTCGTGATCGTACCGGAGTTTACAAGCTGGCCATCGATAGAAAATGCGCTCAGCCCAGTGGCGGTAGCGTAAGAAGTCGCCCTCGCCACTGCGGATATATTGCCACTGTTTATCAACGCACCCGTAGTCTCAACATTCCGCACACCTAATCCAGTTGCCGAAACCGTGCTGCCTGTTGCTGTTGCACGAAGGGAGCCTGAATTGAGCAACACTCCTGCGACATCACCTGCACTCAACGCAACTGAGCCTGCAGAAGTAGTGCCATTTGCAGCCGCGGTAATGCTACCGCTATTTATCACGCTGGCATCGGTCGCGATGTTTGAGGTGCGAAGACCAGTTGCTGAGGCATCACCACTAGTAGCATTCGCCCTCGCGCTGATCGTTCCACTGTTGCGGATCAGCCCCTGCACATTCTGGACCCTAAGGCCTGATGCATCAGCGCCTGTAGAGCCAAGAGCATTCACGATTAGAGAGCCAGAATTGACCACGCGACCAGTCGGATCAACATTTTGAGTACTAATACCGAATGCTTGGGGGGCCGAACTTCCGCTGATGGTGTTCACTGTAATTTGCCCACTGTTAATCAGCGTGCCATCAACGGTCGACGTTTGAATGCCGTGGCCTGTTGCATGGCTTGTTCCACGGGTTTGGACATCCAGCGTGCCGGAGTTGACGACTGTTCCTTCCAGAAGGCCAATGTTGAATCCGTGAACTGAACCAGACGCGCTTGACGCATTTGCGATCACGGTCACAGTTCCTGAATTCACCAGTCGGCCATTGGCCCCGATATTGCCGGTATCCACCCCGGTTGCATCAGCGCCTGACCCCTGTGCCACCACATTAATGGTTCCACTATTGGAAATTTGTCCATCCAGGCCATTGGTTGCAATGCCGATAGCAGTGTTATTCGATGCTGCAGATGCCTGCACATTAATCGTACCGCTATTCGACACTTCGCCAGTAATGCCCGTAGCGGTAATACCAATGGCGGTCCCAAATGTAAGCGCTGAGTTTGCAATATGAATCGTGCCGGTGTTCTGTACAGACCCGGCGACGTTGCCCTGAACGTCGATGCCTCTGAGATCAGCGCTATCGCCATTCGCAGCACCCATGAAGATCGTGCCGGAATTCAACACGGAGCCAGAAACATCTCCGTTCAGGTCGATGGCGGAACGTGTTCTCAGGTTGCCTTCGGGAGAGCTCAATTGCCCCGCATTGGTCAGCGCGCTGGTGTAATCAGCGACGTTGATCTCAACAATTCCAGTACTTGTGAGCGGATTTACGATCACCGACCCTGCTGCTGTGATTGTATGATCAATATCTGCAGATGTTATAAAAGGTGTCGTCTGCGCAGTGTTAATTGTATCCGCACCAGCCACGCCTACGGTGATCGCGATTGCAGAAACCGACCCCAGAAAAACAGATGGGGCAATACTGGCTGCCTTGCCCTTCCATTTTGTCATTCGCCCATTGCAATTAACCGTGCGGCATCGCTGCTCGTTCAAGCCCATATCATATGTCCCCAAGTGAAAATTTCCTAAACCCGTCTGTGCGGGCCTTCGCTGCTAGGAGGGGATAAGGGCAAAAAATGGGCGGTTAAACGCCGAAAGAGGTCAGTATAACCTTTGTTCAACCACGAAATGCAGCTCTATAACTTTGGTTAACGCTAGTATAACTTTGGTTTATGCCTTTTCAGGTTTTTTGCACTGCGAATGACCACAACTGGGCTTCCGATCCGTTGCGCGCTTTTGAGTTCTCGCTTATCCGTTTTTCTAAATTGAGCGGAGTCCTTCATGCAGTCGATACAAACAAAGCAGCTAGGCCTGCCTCAGGCGATTGCGATTGCCCAGCAGAATTTCGAATCTGGACAAATTGAAGCTTGCAAATATTTGTGCGACCGCATTCTTGATACACATCCTGATCAGGCAATGGCGTGCCACCTTTCGGGATTGATTGCCCATCAGCAAAAGCGCCCAGATGATGCGGTTAGGCTTCTTGAAAAATCGCTGTACTTAGAACCAAACAATATCATGTTTTTGGCAAACGCAGTGGAAGTCATGCGCTCAGCACAGCAGGTCGAGCGAGCTATCACACTGGGGGAAAGGGCTGTTGCATCTGACCCCCATTCCGCATCGACATTGTCCAATCTGGCACTTGCCTATTATGACAATAAGCAATTGGACAAAGCCAAGGAGATACATTCCAAAGTATTAGAGCTGGCACCGGAACATTTACCGACCCTGAATAATCTGGGCAGTATCGCGAGGGACGGAAAAGATCTGGATAAGGCACAGGAGTATTACCGGCGTGCCTTGAAATTGAACCCTAATCATCATGAGGCACGTAATAACCTCGCCACAGTGTTGATCGAAGCCGATAATCTTGATGCAGCTCAAAATGAGATTTCACAGCTACTTGCTGGCGAGCCAAACTATGCCGAAGCGGTTCGCAATCAAGCGCGTATTCATTTAGCACGATTGCAGTTGGATGCCGCTGAAAGCCTCTTTCGTCGTGTGATCGAATTGGATCCAGAACTTGCACTGGCGTATCTGGGTTTGTCGCAGGTTCTACTTGAAAAAAATCATCCTGATCTGGCTTTGGCAATGGCAGAAACCGCGACGGAAAAAGACCCTAAAAACGCCAGCTGCCTGCACCAACTTGGTTTGTGTCACAGCAGCCTCGCCAATGCGGAAAAGGCACGGGAATTTTATGGCGGCGCTCTTGAGATCAATTCCGAACATAGTGCCAGCCTGATGGGCCGGGGCCACTTGCACATGGAAGCCGGGGAACTGGGGCTTGCACGCCAAGATTTTGAACAAGCACAGACGCTAGATGAAGCAGACATTTCGCCTTTGATTGCATTAAGCCGTTTGGACAAAATTCGTGATAAGGACAATCCAATCTTTGTCAGCTTAAAATCGAAGCTACCAGAAGCCGATCAAATGTCTGCAGCGAAACAGATTTCCTATCGTTTTGGGCTTGCGGAATGTTTTCATAATCTGGGTCAGTATGATGATGCCTGGGCGCAATATGCTAAAGGTGCCGTGCTTAAACGTTCGACCATCCAATATGATGCGGATGCCCGGGACCAGCAAGTTGGTCAGATCATCGAAACCTTTACACCTCGCCTGATCGCGCGACTTCGGGCATTCGCGACCTCGTCCATAAAGCCTATTTTTATACTAGGGATGCCCCGGTCTGGGACCACGCTGACAGAGTCTATTCTGGCAAGTCACTCAGATGTCTTTGGTGCCGGGGAATTACATGACCTACAAAACGTTTTTTCCTTTGATGCCCCTGACCCTGCTTTGAGCTATCCTGCGAACCTTCAACACCTGCAGGGCGCAGAGCTGACAGCGCGCGCTTTGGAATACGTCACTCGGTTGGGCGCACATTCTGTGGAATCGCCGCGGGTGACAGATAAGATGCCGTCCAACTTTAATATGGTCGGATTGATTCATGCGCTGCTACCAAATGCGCGCATCATTCACGTGCAGCGAAACCCGATGGATACCTGCCTGTCTTGTTTCACCCGCCTGTTTGAACGTAGCCAGTACCAAAGCTACGATCAGGTAGAGCTGGGACGGTATTATAATGGCTACCGCCGACTGATGACGCATTGGGAAGACGTTCTTCCAAAGGGTGCAGTTTACACATTGGATTATCAAGAACTTGTCGGTGACACAGAGCTTCAAGCTCGCGCTCTTATTGAATATTGTGGGTTGGATTGGGATCCGAATTGTTTGGAATTCCATAAATCAAAGCGCAGAGTACGAACTGCAAGCATTACACAAGTACGGCAACCCATCTACCAAAGTTCTGTTGAAAAGTGGCGCCGCTATGAGCCTTACCTCGCCCCGCTAAAAGCTACGATCGAAGCTAAAAACTATCAGGCTTAAAATGAAAAACGGTGCTCTGTTTCTTGGCGTTGAGGATCAAAATCGTTCAGTAAGTTTTATCATCAATGGGGACCAGAAACTGATTCACCATTGGTCAAATCCTCCAAAAACGCACTGAGCAGTTGCACTTTATTTGAGTAACCCGATTTCCTGTAAATCGAATTTGTCTGCGCTTTGATTGTGCCTTCTTTAGCACCTCGGATTTCGGCGATTTCGGATATCGAGCACCCTTTGAACATCAGTCTGGTGATGTGTTGTTCTGCTTCACTAAACAACCATTTGTCGAAATAGGCATTAAGCAAATCCTCAAACGCTGTAGAGGCGCGCTGCATCTTATCTTCAAGCGTTTCGTGGTATTTCTGGAATTTGTGAAGCTCTTTCCACAACACCCCCAAAGTAAAAAGCAAGCCTGCCATGACGACAGTGGCCAAGATGTGAAATTCGGCCCATTTCTGGAACCATTCGCCACCGAATTCTTCCCCAAGCTCTTCTAAAAACATAACCACTGTGCAGATGATCGTTGTGTAAAATACAAGCCGTAGCCGTTTAGTTGAGGTCATTACAGTTTGGTACTTACCTGAAGAAGGTTAAAGAAAGGGTGATCGCGGCGAAGATACCTGGTTGTCATTCACGTATCGCGAGTGTGTGAGGCAAAATAGATGTTCTGATTATATGCACGATCAAACAGAAACATTAAACCTATACCAAAGAAATACTTTAAGGAGGTGCTGTTTTAAAAACCTCCGGCCAAAATGACGACTACCCATTTTCACGCGTAAATACAGCTCCTCTAAATATCGAACATATGAAGCTAAAATGCTACTTCGCTAATATAGCCATACCTCAAGAGATTAGTGCTGCGAGATTAAACAAAGCCGACTTTTTAAGCTGCGCTGCGGCATAGTGAGTTGGCGCTGGAGATTATTCCATTCAATTCTCGCTTTCTGCAAGAAAAGGCTGCCCCTCAGTTCCTCGACAATAAGTAAAAAGTTTGGATCATCTCCCTCCCACAGTGGGCGGAAAGCAGAAATTCGCCGCGATAGCAAGAAACTGCTAACTAGCGGAACATTAGAGCCACTAAGGCCCGATCTACAAATTCCTCACTGAATGTCACCAAGGAAGGAAGAAATCACAAAAAACGTTACAAAAAAGAAGATAAAGAAGCACAGCCATGCGAACGGACGGGCAATCCGCTTAGCCTCAGCCTCTTGAAGGTTAAGATATGTTCCTGTGACTCTTTGATATTCCTGATTAAATTTTTCCGGCCATCTATCTGGAAGAAGAATCTCAATCGTCTTTTTTATGATCAACGGTTTTTCTAAAGTTCCACCGTGATCTGTACCGATCATTCCCACCATCTGGTCTAACTCTGCAGGAAGCTCTTTTAACTTCGTTGCCTGAGAACCCACAATGCCTTCCAATAGTCCGTGAAGTATTCGGAAGTTTTCCGGTAATTTGGTGAATTTAATCGCCTCCTCGAAACGCAATACATGCTCAAGCCAATCGCGGATCAAAGCGACAGATCGATCCAATGCGCGAGTGTCGGCGGGTTCACCTGGCTCCCCCCAACTCTCTGTAAGTTTCTTCAATAAACCATCGACAGGACCAAATATCTCCTGCATTTCGCTAATCTTTTGGTCAATCCAAACTATGGCTGCTGCCTCGTCGAGGAAAGAAAGTTGTCGCAGATAATGACCCCCACTGAGGTCTTCCAGGTTCTCAAAAATTTCAGAGTTGTAGTGCCGAAGCAGCTCCGCGGTTAATCTCCACTCCCAACCAGGCGGCTTATCGACCAAAAGCCGACGTACCAATGGGGGTTTATCTTGAAAAGGAGCAAGTTCTTCGTTCAAAAGGCGACGGCGTACGTCATCACTTGGTTTGCCAAGGCGCTCCAAAACATAGCTCTCGTGCTGCTCTCGCCAGTGTAGAAGCAGGTCTCCTGGATGTCGCTTTACATCGTTATCAACCGTTTTGTGGCAGTTTCGGCACAGCCAGATCCCATTCGTGATGTCCGCGCGTAGCGCATCGTTTGAATCGCCACGGTATCTAGCGCTAGAGGGTCGCGCTCCAGCAATATGCGCGGCCTCACCAATGATAGTGGTGCCAGAAGGGTCAGGATTAGGACCGACGGTCGGTACTCTGCAATCAGGGTTACTGCACAGATATCCAGCACGTTTTCCAAGTGCTTCTATAGTGGCTTTGTTGAAATCTGGTGACATAATGCTCGACAATACAATTTCTTACAAAGGTATTGCCTCTTGACTGAACTGTCAGCCAAAATCCGACTTCGTCCTACTCGCATAGCGCTACTGGTAAACCCTAACGACAAAACATCTATCCGAAGGTTTATGCGGATTTGCACCTGCTTGTGGGGAGGCATATACAATCCGATCATTCCAATCTTTCGAAATGCTCCTGATGAATGGCGGTCAGCAATCAAACGACCGATGAAGGGGCTTGATGTTGCTAAAGGCTATTTGAAGTTCTTTGAACCAGACATCTTAATCGAAGCGCGAGAAGGCCACGCTGCGCGAGCAGGTATATCACAGAACCGCGGACGAGCTATCCACGATCATATTATTTTATTGGAGGATTTGCTTCGAGCCGAGCCACACAGAGACTATGCAGAGTTGACCCGTGGACTAAGTATGATCGATGTTTTTCGGGAAAAGTATGCCACGGAACGTAAGTTTGAGTTGAGGGATCGAAGAGACGCGCTCCTCGTAAAACCTGCGCCAAAGACACTGGCCTCAGAGGCCATGTTTGGGTGTTTTCCAAACCGCCAAGATAGCCAGTATTTTGGTCAAGGTTACCAAGATGTGTATCATCCGGAGTTTTCAGAATTTTCAATAGATACGTGGCGACGCGTTTATATGGAGGACGCATTCACACCGCTTGAGCTGACCAGGTTCAAACTTGAGACTGATCGAAACTGGCAGCACGATGTGAAGATTTTCGTGTACGACCCTTCAAAGTCGACCGATGTAATCGACCTTTGGAATGCCCGTTTGGAACCTTGGCCGATTGTTCCAGTGCCCATCATTTGGTTGGATGATCTGGCGGACGATCTCGTAAGAATAATTCGGCACGAGTATCAACCTCTTCAAGGCAATCCAAATGGCATCATGCATAACGCAACGATTGAGATAGCTCGTTCGATTAGTGAGGCCGAGGCAAGGAAGGTGCACTCGATCCTACCTGATGACCTTCCAAAGGGCTCAGTGGCATTGAAGCTTTGGAACAACGAGGTTTGGCGTCGAGAAGCACACCCCAAAATGTCAGTTGAGCGTCCTCTTCGAGTGACGGCCGCTACAAAAAGAGAGCAGTTACAGGTCAGTCAAGGCGACAAATCGACAGTTCAATTTAATGCTTTATCGCCAAGTTTTGCTTCACAATATGGAGGTGCATTCAGCGCAAGATGGGTGAATGCAGTAGATTTTAGCTCGTATCATGACTGCGAGTTCGCAACGGTTTTACCATTCAATTCGACAACGTCGGATTGGCTCCGCATTAATTTCTTGGCCGACCATGTTGTCGTTGGAACGGAGGGATGGGTATTCAGTCAAAACTACAAAGACACGGAGCAAACTGTGCAATTGTCGACGGCAGAGGAGGCTGTCGTTCAATGGTTAAATAAACTTGGCTTTAAAGCAGAATTATCAGAACCGGGTCGCATAGCGAAGCAAGTGCTGAGGCAATTGGACGGGACGTGGGGCATTTACCTCCTCAAGGACGTAGAAACACTTGAGTATTTGAATGGGATGGCGGGCGGAAAACGCTTCAGGAAATCTGCGGATGGCATCCAAGAGGAGCAATTCGACCCTAAAACAAGATCGTCAAACGACTGGGTAGGCTTGATGAAGCGTAGAGAGAAACGTTGCCCGCTGCCGAAAATCACCACGAAACACTTTACCGACCGAAATATCCTGTCGCTTGGTCTTTCATCGACTTGTCCAACGTGTGCGGCACAGAATTGGCACAGCCTTGGTGACGTCGACTTCCATGTGCGTTGCGCAAGGTGCTTAGAAAGCTATCCTTTTCCCCAGGGAGAACTTGCAACAAAGAACCGGAACTTTGGCTATCGACTGATAGGCCCGTTCGCAACTCCCGACTACGCGCGCGGATCATATGCAACGCTACTAACTTACAACCTTTTGAATGATTTGAGATCGGGCTGCCATTCTATGTCATTTGCTCCAGGAGTTGACTTAGACTTTAAGGACGGCGCTCCGCCTTGCGAGGTCGACTTCATTGCATGGAGATCCCGAGTGCACTTCGGCGAGACACTTGAACCTGATCTTTTAATTGGAGAGACCAAGTCATTTGGAAGGGGTGATCTAATTCAAGATGATGATATTGCGCGGCTAAAAAGAGTGGCCGGGCAGTTTCCCGGATCGATCATCATTTGCTCTGTACTTCGCGACCAGTTCACAGATAACGAAATAGAAAGACTAAAGAAATTAGCGCAGTGGGCTCGACGTCCAAACCAATCATGTGAACCTACCAACCCACTAATTCTCTTAACTGGGAACGAGCTTTTCTTTGACATAACACTTGGGTCGACCTGGAAAGGCTTAGGCGAGCCCTATTCGATGTACGATGACTACGATTACACAAATAAGTTGCGAGGTTTGTCAGAAGCCACCCAAGCAATCTACTTGGGCCTTTCGCATTACTACGCAGACGAACGATACCAAGTACGGCGCGGTGCTCGCAGAACTTGAAATGTCGGTGCAAAATCCGCATCGCAGCGAAAACGAACGGCAGCAATGCGGGTTGCGACTGCAGCAATTTTGAACCATGTCGAGCGACCGCTAAGGGCCGTTTACAACGAGTTACGTTTGTAAGATTACCTCAGTAAGCTTCGATGCAACGGGCCGCTCAACGCTTGATAGATATCAATTTCCATTTTCAGACATCGGCTGGTAGCCTTTGTTCATTGCGGCTTGGGAACTACGTTTATGCAGGAAAACTATTTAGCTCTTCAATGCAAATCTTGTCATTTGAAAATATCGAAACCTGTGCGAATTTATGAGGCGGGTGTTAACGGTGCTATTGAGCCCGAGTTTTGCGATGGATTGCACGTGATCCAAAATGGTTTCGCTTATAAGTCGGTGCGGCCATATCGAACTGATAGCAGTTCCAAGAAGGATAAACTCGATTTTGTTCCACAATATTGGATGACGATCCAAGACGTGCTTCCAGAAGTGACGCTGACCATGGATCTGGCTAGGCTGAATGGCTGTTGTGGGCTTGACGGTTGCGATGGACCAAATCGCGTTTGCTCTTGTGGTGCGGAGGTTGGAACAGAGATGAGTGATTGTTGGACATCACATCTTTTTATTCCTGATCCAGGGCAAACGAATTGGGTTTTAGTCTGACGCACCGATTAATCTCATCAGACATGTAAGGTTATTTGAGGGAATCTCAGTTTCGGTTAAGTCCGTCAGTTAAAATATATAATCAGCAGATTTTAAGGGTTTGACTTTTGAAATCTTCATCTCCAGTTTTTTGCAGAACGATTGTGTGCTGCCTGTAACAGAGTAGGGGATAGATTCTCTAGGTGATGTGCGAGAAAAACCACAACATTGCATTGTTCAAACTGATCTATGTCGATGCGGTTTTTTGCTTCAATCAAGAATGGATGCCTTACCTCGAACGCCTGTACAATCCTCATTAACTCTATGTTTGCAGCCGGTTCAAGCTCAATTGCAGAGAACTTTAGGAGGCGGTCAGATGTATCCAATCCAGAAAATGTAACTATGCTGGCCAATCCCTGATCACACAATGTGTTTGCATTCTTTACATCCGAGGCCCCATGTCGATCGAGATTTACGAGCGCAAGAATATTCAGGGGAGATAGTCGTTCAGCGAACTTAAGTCCTTTCTATTTCGGTTACATCCAATCAAAACGCTAGTGTGATATCTGCGATAACAGCCCCACCTAGGTCACAAACGAGAAGCCTTACGTTGTCCATCGACGATGAGGGAAGATTATAAAATCCGCGTACCTCAAAGCCATAGGACAGCTTTTAAATTAGATCTGAAAAGATCGTCAACTATTAATCTTCGGTCACTGTGCGCTTAGAGAACCTATCGAATCTACATTAACAAGTTTCGAAAAACTCGCACCACATTCATTAAAATATGCTGGTACCCCGCAAACCGGTGGGAAATCGAGAGTTCTAGAAATTTCTATGCCGTAGCTATCAGCAATAGCTTTTATCGACCTAATATGACTGTATCCTGCAACCCGTCGCACTGCACGAGGGTGAATATCTATCGAGAGCAAATAAGCGGTGCCGGCGATCCTGAGATGTCGAAAATCCCTGAACCTATTTTTGCCAAAGTAAAATTTAAAAACATTGCGTGCTTGTTCGCTGCAGATAGCACTATTTTTAAGTTTCATTTCGCTCGAGCTTTTCGTTGCTGGAAAGAGGAATATATCAGCATTCGTAGTTGATATCGAGGTTTTTAATTTTTTAACCCATAGCGAAATGCGTCGAACAGGCGAGTCCATCAAGACATAGCAGCGACCATCTATTTTGAGTGCGTTTCTAAATGTCACACTGCGTTCTGATTGCTTAGACATGGCGAGCTCAATTCCTGTGATGTCACTTATTCTAGCTTTCAATAATTTCTCAATAGGAATGCCAGCACCATAGCTCGTCGCTAAAAGAGCGCGATTTCGAAAGTCGAGCAAACATTTAGGACGAACATGATTCAATGAGTCTAACACATATTCATATTCAGCTCTTACGCGCGGATTTGAAATTTTTGAGTAGGGCATCCTTCAAGATTACCACTTGATGTATTTTCATTCAAAGACAAGTATTTTGTCATTTGCCTGCTCTACTTTTCAGGCGATTTACTGTAATATCGCTAAGTTGAAAATTACTCACTCACGGAGATTACTACAGTAAATTTAAGGAGTTGTTGGGAATTCAAAGTCAGCCTGTGAAACTGAATTCATAGAAGCCTATTTAAATTCGAAGTTTAAAAATGAATGTTTTCTTGACACCTCGTGTCGCAATCAATTTAAAATGTTGAAATTTCAACTATTTAGCGCAATTATTATGGGAGTTAGACTACCTGGAAATCCATCGGATGCAGAGAGACGAAATTAAGGCCGAGCTGTCTCGGCGCGGGATTAGTTTAAGGCAGATCGCGAAAGAGCTGAGTGTGTCTCCGCCGAGTATATCAATTGTGCTTAAGGGCGATAGACGCTCAAAACGTATAGAAAATGCAATTGCACAGAAAATTGGCCGAACCGCAGAGTGTCTTTGGCCAGAACGTTATCAAACTAAGAAAGGCAAGCAATGAACTAACGTAAAAGAAAAAGCTCATGCGTCAACATGAGCTTCACACCTGATGATCAGATGACGGTTAGGTCCCGTTGCCCTGATCATCTCACATTCCAAGCCAAAGTCAACACCTGCCATTTTTGGCAGGGTGGATAGCTTATGCGATCAGAGGGTTACGATATGAAAGAGGAAAACTCCCAGAATGAGAATTGGGATAAGACGACTCAAATTGCGGGTCTGCTATGGAAGTTCACACAAAATGAAAAACTCACGAAAATGAACTGCATCGACCTGTGCAAAGAGTTAAGTTGTTCTCGATCCACACTATTTCGATGGCGTGCAGCACTTAAAAAAGAACGACATATCAATGTCCTTATACCGAGAAAACGGGGACGAAAGCCTCTGAGCAGATTCCTATCTCAGGCACATGAAGTCGTTATCGAAAACTGCATTAAAGAGCACTATCTAACACGATCAGAATTGAGTTTCTCAGCCCTTCAACAACGCGTTCTTGTTGAGTTGCAAAAGCGTGGGTTGGACCCTGTTGACAGATCTTCAATTCAAACGCGCATTGATGAAATAGAACCGCGGAAACTCTGCAAGAAACGTCAAGGTACGTGCGTTGCACAAGAAAGATTTGATATTGTCAGAGGTCATCTTATCGCTCAACGGCCCCTTCAGATCGTTCAAATTGATCATACTAAAATGGACGTCTTTGTGATCGATTGGATCACAAAACGTGTATTGGGGCGCCCGTACATGACAACTTGCCTAGACGTCGCAACAGCAAGTTTGCTCAGTGTACGGATTTCTTTTGACACACTAAGCGCAGCCTCCCTTGCGAAATCTTTTGCGGCGGCAGTTATGCCTAGGGTGAGCAGTAATGACCTTCACGCATGTGGGTTGCCTAAAGTCGTTCATACAGACAATGGAGCTGATCTAGCATCACTGGCGTTTACCACGGGTTTGGCAAAATACGGAATTAATCATGAAAAGCGTCCGATAGCACAACCAAAATACGGTGGTCATATTGAGCGACTTTTTAGAACCTTGAACACCTATATTCACACGTTGCCTGGAACAACTAAATCCAATGTGCAGGAATTAGGGAACGTCGATCCGCGTAAATCTGCCAAATTGACACTGCAACAACTGGAACAGGGCGTTCTAAGTTATGTTAATAATGTTTACCATAGATCACATCATTCCCGCCTCCATGATACGCCACTGAATTGTTGGAATAAGTACTGGAGCAGGTCAGGTATATCTCCAACTTTGCCACGAAATAAAGAGCAGTTTCGTCTTGATTTCTTACCATTTGAAATCCGAAGAATTACAGATCACGGCATTCAGTTACACCACTTAAAATACAGTTCTAAACAACTACAAAAATTACGTAATTGTGGTGTTAAAACATTAAAGATCCATGTTGATCCTGATGATATTAGGGTAATTTATGGGTGCGATGACAAGAGCGGGGTGTTTCAAATCCCTTGCCAGAAACAGTTTCACCAACGGATTTCTCTCGGAGAATGGCAGCGTATTCGAAAACCAGTATTAACAAATGCCCAAAGGTGGTCTGACGCTAATCTAATACGCCACTATCAGGTGCATGACCAAATTATCCATGACGCGCATCAATACAAGAGCTCACCAAACAAGAGATCTGGTTCTCGGACAACAGCGGGATCAAGGCGTTCATTAACATCGCTAACCCCTTCTGGATTTGGCTTGCTTATCCATCCAGGAGGCGACAATGAGTGACTTTCCCCATTTATCACCTCAAGCGTCTGTCATTGCAGCTAGAAGCGTTCCAGAACGCATCAAATGGCTTCAAAAAGGACGATTGATCTCGATTAAACCCTTACGGCAGATACATGACACATTGCGACGATCTGTTACCGGGTTTTCCACGTCTCCTGCTAAACCGCTCACAATACTGATGGCTCCGTCTGGTATGGGAACCAGCACCATGTTGCAACATTTGGCGCAGGGTCTTCCTGGACACTTTGAGGCTGAAAACACCACCCATTGCTATCCTATTGTGATGGGACATCTGCCAATTGACGGGCGAGTAGGGGACTTATGCGCTGAGCTGTGTGAGATCGTTGCGGCGCCCACTTTCGGGGTCGCGTCAGTTGCCTCGCAAGCACCCGCCTGTCTCAAACTGCTTAAGTCCCTCGGGCTGCGCCTTCTGGTGGTGGACGATTGCGCTGCTTTAAGCCAACTCACGCCTTCAAGACGTGAGCCAATTTTGAACTTCATAAGGCTGGCGATTTCGAGGTTTGACATCAGGGTTTTGCTGAACATCACGCCGCTTGTTGCACCTATTCTCAGCAAAGACGAACAGCTGTTCTCGCGTGCGCAAATGGTTGAAGTCATGCCTTTCAAATCCCAGGATATCGTATTCGAACGTTTTTTAACTGAATACCAGAAGTGGTGCCCGTTACGTAATGAATCTGACCTGATAGATGACATGTCACTTCGAAGGGCGTTAATCTTGCGCAGCAATGGTGTGACGCGCAATTTGATCGATTTGTTATTTGGCTTGAGCGCTATGGCGATCCTGTCGGGCGAAGAGCGGATCACTTACAAGCTGTATAAAGATTATCTTAATCAAGCGGAATATCCGCATGATTAGATCATTGCCCATCACTCGCAGCGCGGAGCCGGGTGAAGCATTCCAATCGTTAATAGCGCGCAATGCGGCGCTCTACGGCAGCGCTCCCTCGACATTCCTATACCACTGTTTGGGTATGAGAGCAGGGGGCAGGGATCAGTTGCCTGCGCTATTGGTTACCTGCCCGAAAAGAAATCGTGCAGCGTTGTCAGTAGCGCTGTCTTGTTCAATAGACGATATCAATGCTTTGTTTCCACAGTCAACATGGCCTTACTTGACCCGTAAAGATCTGAGTGCAACCGGAGCTGCAAACGATATTGAAACGACAGAGACCTTACTTTCTGATCAACTCAGGTTCAGCTGGTGCCCCATATGTTTGATAGAGGATCGGGCAGGGGGCAAAGACCACTTTCTACGTCAGCAATGGTCATTTGCTTATTCAACGATATGCCAGCGGCACCTTCGACCTCTAAACGGTCGCTGCGCACGGTGCTATGAGGCTGTCGCCATGCCGGATTGTGCATTGTACGGAACTCAGATCGCATTTGTTTGCCCTAAATGCGGCGCACCACTTGATGCGCAATTAGGCCTCGATGGAACGACAGAGACGCATGCGCGTGAATTATTGCAATCCACCACGGCATGCCAGATTTGGAGGCAGCTTGCCCGCATCGAAAGATATATGATTACGTCCATGAAGACGAAGAAACTTGGCTCTCGTGCTCATCGTAAAATCAAGATTCTGAAACACCTAGCGAATCTGTTACTCCACAGCAGTCACATATCGCTACGTGAATTCCAACTTCGACCGATTGATTACTTTAGCAACGCCTATGTCAATGCACCGAGAAAACTAGGGCTTGCCACGCGTCATTTATATGAACCATTTCCCGCAACCCATCTCACAGAGCGTCGCAAAGCGTTGTTGTTACTATTTGGATTGCTCGATGGAGGATTAGAGCAATATGGATTTGGCAAACAACATGCCCCAATCAGTCCGTTGCGCGAATACATGATGCCATCTTCATATCAGACTTTCGAACGTCTGATCTTCGATCTCGCGCGATTATCATTGCCAAAATAAGTTTAGCAAACTCAGCTACAGCAGGGTGTAACAATGCGCAAACGAGTCCCATTAATAGAGTCTCATTTTTAAACCACTCTCACACGCGCTGTCGTGTATAAGAAAATGACGTATAATTAGTATTATGTTAATAAAGTGGATGATCACTTTAAGGTATAATGGTTACGTTGTAATCTGAGAGTCTGTCGTTAAGAAATGTGTAATCACGACGGGCATTCACGAGCACACCGTGATCGACAATCACGCGCACAAATGCTTCGTTATGGGCGGAAAAATCGATTGGTGCAGAGTTTTCATCCATCCATGGATAACAAAATAATGAGTTCCCATAGTTTTCACCAGCACGATTTAATGATGAGAAAAAAACCTGATTTTCGATCGCTCGAGTTATCGCAAATTGATGCCAAGTAGCGAAACTTTCATCGCGGTAATAGGCCCCGCAATGCAGGATTAAATCAACGCCGTGATTCAACACCAAGCTGCGGCTGAGCTCAGGAATACGAATATCGTAGCAAATGATAGGTGAAACCCGGAATCCATTGACTTCAAAAACACAAAGATGATCTCCTCGTGTGTAGTACTCTTTCTCCATCGAAGCGCCGTATTGCGCCAGATGCAGTTTATCGTAATGGCCAATCAATATGCCATCCGGCCCAACAACGCCCATAGAAATGTGATGGCACCCCTCACCTACGCGCGGAAATCCATAAACAATCGTGATAGACAATTCGCGTGCCAGCGCTGACCACGCCAAAAACGATGGCCCATCCAGATTTTCGCCAAACACATCAAGACGCGAGAACGTTTCACGCGAATAATCAATGCTCGACAGTTCCGGCAGGACCACCAAATCGACATCGCCTTGTGTTGCAATGGCGTCGCGCACTTTCTCAACAGAAACGTTCAGATGTTCATCGCGTTCTGCAACGGTTGTCATGGTTGGAATATCGATCTGGCACGCCAAAAGGCGCAGTTGGTCAGTGTTTGGCATGGTTAGTCTTTCGTATGGTCCCAATATTCGTTCAACCGCTTGCGCGTATCTTCGATCTGGGAAACGCGGTCTGCAATGTTTTTGGTTTGCCGTGTGACAAAGAACCCGATCAATGCTTCGATCAGGATCGTCGCCCCTACATAGCTCTCAAAAAACAAAGGGCTGTCATTCGGGCTTAGCAAAGCGAAGTCTGAATTGATCGCAATAGGTGCTGCGGGACTGTCTGTGATTGCGATCACCTTGGCCCCCCGTTCTCGCGCTAGAATGGCCAGATCCACAGAGGAACGCGCACAGGGGCGTTGGCTGACGACAATCATCGCATCGTTCTCAGAAATCTCAGCGACCGGATCCGCAAGTATGCCGCCGTCTCCCCGAACCAATCGGAACTTTCCACTGACCATAATGCCGAGATAGTAAGCATATGCTGACAAACACGACGATGCTTGCATACCCACTAGATAAACACGTTCAGCTGCATTCAACACCTGCGCAGTTTCGGCAAAATAGTCCGGAGATATGCCATCAAAAATAGCCGAAATGTTACTCTGTGTGGTCGTGCGAAATTCCTCCCACTTCGCATCTGCACATTTTTGCCCACCGCTCTTCTGCAGTGTCTGGGCACGCAAGTGATACTCACGCATGTCTCCGTGTTGTACCTGCTCGCGGTAAACATCGCGCAGCTCGCCATAGGAAGCGTAGCCCAACATTTTGGCAAGGCGTGCAAAATTTGGGAGAGAAATGCCCGCGTTTTCCGCCACCTTACGCATCGACAATGTCGCGACATCACCCGGATGCTCTAGCATATAAGATGCCGCGACCTTCAAGACCCGCGGCAACTGAGGATGTAATTCCTTCAACTGCTGAGAGACATGCGAATATGGGTTTTGATCATCTCTTGGGTGCATCTATCTACTTCAGCAAGACTGCCATTCGTTGGTTGGTGATATGTGAAAGTACAACATATGAAAAATAAAATTCAATTATTTCGCAAATGTTATATTTAGTGGCAAGGTAACTGCACCTCGCCACTAAAGTTCAAGTTTTACCTGCTGAGCAGCAGATCAGGCAACCACAGTGCCAGTTCCGGTACGAACGTTGTTAGCATCAACGTTGGCAGCCATGCAAAGATGATGAACACCAGCGTTGGCCACAGCATCTTGGAAACCGGCGTGTCGCAAATCTGCGCCCCGAGATACAGCAGTGGTGCTGTCGGAGGTGTAATGTTTGCCATACCCAAGTTCACACCGATCACAGCCGCAAAATGGATCGGATCCATGCCGACGCTCTGCGCGATAGGCAGTAGGATCGGTGTCGCTAGCAATAGACCCGAGATGTCATCCATCAACATGCCGATCAGGATCATCACAACGTTGATCATCAGCAAGATCACAATCGGATTTTCCGACACAGAATAGACCATCTGTTTGGCCAATGCCGGGGCACCTTGGGCAATCAGGTTGTCCGACACGATCAAAACCATGAAGATCATCACCATCACCACACCGATGGTTACACCAGATGTTTGGATCGTCTGCGCCAGTGTTTTCCAGGTCAGGCCGCGGTAGAAATAGATCGCAACCGGGATCGCATAGACAACCGCGATGCCTGCGGCCTCGGTTGGCGTCATGATACCACCATAGATGCCACCCAAGATGATGACAGGCATCATCAACGCGGGACCAGCCAAACGCCCCTGCCCCAGCAACGAGGGCATGAATGGGTTTGGTCGCTCTGTCAGTTCGATGTTGTCATATTTACGCAGCATGAACTGGTTGGTGATGATCAGCAATGTGATCAGAATCATCGCAGGGATAACCGTAGAAAGGAAGCACTTCAGTACGTGCTGTTGTGCGACCCAACCATACAGAATGTGTGACGAACTCGGTGGAATTAACAGACCCAAGGGGCTTGCCGATACGATCAGCGCTGCCGATTGCCCACTTGGGTAGTTTGCCTTTTTCAAGTGCGGCATCATGATGCCACCGATGCAGGTCAATGTCGCGTTGGCGCTTCCGGAAATGGAGCCAAAGACTCCACATGCCAGAACACCTGCTGCGCTCAGACCGCCTTTAACATGGCCGATGAACATCTCGGCCAGCGACACAAGGGGTGCTGCGATCTTGCCTTTTTCCATGATGCCGCCGGCAATCATGAACAGCGGGATCGCCAGAAGAACCAGTGAACGTATCCCCGTTGCCCCCGTTGGAAGGTAGCCTGAGATCGACTGATCCCCGACGAGTGCAATGAAGATCAAGACTGACCCAAACGCCACATAGACGCTGACGCCGAGCAGCAACATCACGCATACAATAAGCAGACTTCCAGTTATGATCATTTGTCAGCCTCCTTGGCCATGTCGGATTTTAGGGGCAGGCCGAGACCTTTGCGGATGTGCACGTAAAGATAGGCGGCAGTGAACATCGCCATAAAGCTAAAGGCAACCATGATCGCAATCCGCCACGTAACGAACGGAATGCGCAACACAGGGGTTGCACGCAGTCGGGGAAATGCGAAGTCATCAGCTAGCGAGATGTAGCAGGCATAAACAAGAAACAGGATCACCAACAATTCAATCGTGAGAACAATGAACCCGCGCCACCAGACCAGCTTGGGGTCTTTGATTACGATGCCAAGGATATCAGCGTTGATATGCAAATTACGTGAGGACGCCAGAACGGCACCTGCAAAAAAGCCTACGATACTGATGGCCAACAACCATTCTTCGTAAGCAAATAGGTCACCCCCAAAGCCGTATCTGATCACAACAACAGCGCCGAAAGTAAACGCCATCAGAAAACCAGAAAACGTCACAATCAACCGCATGACGAATGCCACACCCTTCAAAGGCATACCTATGATCGTTGGTAGCTCGTCCGTTACTTTCGTCCGGCCATCTGCGACCGTGTAGCCGAAGAATGTCGGATTTTCACCTTCTAGTTTCGACATGTCACCCCCCCCGTATTTTTTATCTTATTTATTGGAAAAAGGGCCGGCAAGATTGCCGGCCCTTATGTCGTTTTCTAAGTCTTAGTTCTTTGCGGCCAGCAGGCGGTCAATCACATCTTGACCAACGCTGTCGGCCATCAGCGGCCAGATTTGTTCCTGAACGTGGGCGGCCATCGCGGCCTGCTCTTCGTCGTTCAGGCTCAGGATGGTGTAACCGCTGTCCAGCAGCTTCTGACGGTAGACTTCGTCGTTCTCACGGTTGTAAGCAAAGAAGTCGTCCGATGCTTTAGTCATTGCTGTTTGCAGCGCTGCAGCCTGATCTTCGCTCAGCTTCGCCATTGTACGCTCAGATGCATAGAATGTTGTTAGCTCAGAGATTGAGTTGTACTCAATGAAGTGTGTGCCAACATCAGATTTAGCGAAGATCGAGTATGTCGCTGTTTTTGTGCAGCAGATCGCGCCGTCGACAATGCCCGACTGGATCGCAGGGAAGATATCGCCCCATGCCATTGTGGTGGCCTGGAAGCCCAGCGATTCAACCATCGATTTCACAACGTTCGAAGACCAAACACGGATGTTCATGCCTTTGTCGTCAAAATTGTTCCAGTTGGTCGGTTCTTGCGTCGCAACAATGCCAACAAACCCTTCAGGGTTTTGCGCCAGGATACGTACGCCGTAATCCGCGGTGATTTCCTGCAGGATCTTGTTATATTCAGAATCCAGGTTGCGCATGATGTTATCCATGTCATCCCAGCCGCCAACAAGGAATGGCATCGACAGGAATTCCAGACGCGCATCTGTGTCAGCGTAGATAAACGCAGCAGCCAGATCGATGTTGCCACGGGCAACGTCTTCAAACAACGCTTCACCCGAACCCAACTGGTTCGCAGGGAACACATCGATCTTCAGACCAACGCCAGCCGCAGCAACGTCAGCTGCAACCTGTTCCATCATTTTTGTGCCCTGGTGGTCGATTGGGAACACGCCCGCAAAACGCAGGGTGACATCTTCTGCCATCGCGGGCATCGCCATGGTCAAGGCTACGGCGCTGGCCATTAGGCCCTTTGCCAAGGTTTTCACTTTCATATTGGATCTCCTCCAGTGTTGATTCCGCAGCTCTGTTCATTGTTTGACACGCTGCAAAATGCGCAATTTATTTTTTGGCAGATTCATCACTGATCTGCAGTGGTTCTGGACCATATTGAGGCTGATTAACGATTGCAACTTTTTATTTTAAAATGTTTCATATGCAAAATTTCAACAAACTTTTGCAATATGCACGTTCCATTGAAGTGACCAATAACGCATGACCTTGGGAAAAGTGCAATCCAGTAACACCAAAACAAACGGAAATCTGCCCCTATACATGTGAATAGGCTTTTGACTAGTCCACTCATTGTTATTTCATCTTCGTCTCCTCCTTGCCTAGCCTTGCAGTGGGCAACTGATTCTTTCGCCTCGCCCCTCTTAGTTACTGATTTGGCGAATCAGACCTCAATCGCCAATTCAACCCGATGGCGCGCCCAAGTTGATTGGGCCGCGGAATATCCGCATGGGCCGCGACCAATTGATGGATGCGGTCTTGAATATCTCGTGGATAAGGCGTGGCGCGGCGAGTGGCATGATCGACATTGATCAACACTTGCTCCATCACACAAACCAGATCGCCCTTGATTGCTTTACGCATCTCGCCAGCGATGTGGACGCGCTTGGCATCCCCAGCCAGCATTAAGTACTGACAATAGAATTGATCGCCCGACACCAGCTCTCCGAGATAATGCACATGATTTTGCAGCACGAAAGGCCCCTGACCGTATGCCTTCGTAAAGCGAATCCCCGCGCCAAGTTTATGATCAAGAATATCGTCCAGCCCGATATCAAAGGCCATGACGTAATAGGCCATATTCATATGACCGTTATAGTCGATCCAGTCATCGGAAACGAAGCGGGTCTCTGATTTGACCCAGTCCTTTTCAAACATGATCACGCACCATCTTTAAATCCGGCAAGAAAGGCATGCAGGTTTTCACCAAGTTCATCACATAGATAGCCACCTTCCTGCACTATCACGCACGGCACGTCTAATTCTGCAAGCAGCTGCGCCATCTGAGTGAAGCCGGATGTAGAAACAGCCAAACCACCAAATGGATCACCTTCAAAGGCATCAAGCCCCAATGCGATGACTACCGCCTCGGGCGCAAAGGCTCTTACATGATCCAGACCTTCGGAAAGCCCCTTGAGGAACCCTTCGTCACCGGTTCCACGCGGCAATGGGACATTCAGGTTGTACCCAAAGCCAGCCCCTTCCCCGCGTTCATGCGCGTGACCCCAGAAAAACGGATAGAACCGCGCAGGATCAGCATGAACCGAAAGCGTGTATACATCGCTGCGCTCATAGAAAATACCCTGTGTGCCATTTCCGTGGTGCAGATCCACATCAATGATCGCTACGCGGTTATAGGTCTTACGTAAATACTGCGCAGCGATGGCGCTATTGTTGAGATAGCAAAAGCCTCCTGCGAGATCGGCGAAACAGTGATGCCCAGGAGGACGACACAGGGCATAGGCAACACAATCCTCCGCGTTGACGGTTTGTGCCGCTGACACTGCGCAGTTGGCGGACCAGCGCGACGCCTCCCATGTATGCGCCCCAATTGGGCACGACATATCAGTGACATGATAACCCGCCTGCCCCACCGCCGAGAGCGGATAGCTGGCGGTTCTTCGATCAGGGTGAATGTTGGGAAATATTTCAGGCGCTGCATCTGGAATTCGCTGCCAGCGAGTATATACCGTCGACAGGAATTTGAGATAGGCAGGCGTATGTACCGCTGCCAATGGCCCCATGCCATGATCTTCAGGCGCACAGAGCTTATGCCCACCCTGCCCCACCCCCGCAAGCAGGCGATCCATGCGTTCTGGCTTTTCCGGATTGGGTTGCATCACCCCATTCACCAGAAACCCGGATGGAAAGTGCTGCCGCTGTTTTTCCTGATCGACAAAGATTTTCATAATCGTCCCCTAGAATCCCACCTTATCGGCGCCTTTGAGCTGCAACAGATTCCGCACATCTGCAGGCGTTGCCACCTCATAACCCAGCTCTTCAATAATCCGCCTAATTTTAACCACCTGCTGGGCATTACTAACGGCCAATTCGTTCTTGCCAATCATAAGACTATCTTCGAGTCCCACGCGCACATTGCCACCCAGAATGGCACTTAACGTGGCCAATGGCATCTGCTGCCGTCCTGCCGCCAGAACAGAAAACTGATAGTGATCTCCCAGCAAACGATCTGCCGTTGCTTTCATATGCATCAAGTTCTCCGGACAGGCGTCAATACCTCCTAGAACACCCATGACGAACTGCAAGAACACCGGCTCTTTCAGCCGCTTTTGCTTGAGGTAATAGGCCGCTGTCTGAATGTGACCAACGTCGTAGCATTCCAATTCATAGCGCGAACCACACCCGTCACCCATCAGATCGAATAGTCTCTCAATATCGTGAAAGGTATTTTTGAACAGGGTATCGCGAGTGTTCTCCAGAAATTGCGGTTCCCAATCGTGTTTCCATTCGGAATACTGATCTTTCATCGGAAAAAGCCCGAAGTTGATCGACCCCATATTCAACGAACACATTTCTGGCGATAGCTCTGCAGGGGCAGATAGACGATCTTCGATGGTCATCTGCGAGCTAGCCCCGGTGGTGATATTGATCACCGCATCGGTCGCGTCCTTAATCTTGGGCAGGAATCGGCGATACACGTTGACCTCCGCACTGGGTCGCCCGCTTTCGGGATCACGTGCGTGCAGGTGCAATACCGACGCACCCGCCTCCGCTGCCTCAATCGCCGAGATCGCAATCTCCTCCGGTGTGACAGGCAAGTACGGGCTCATGCTGGGAGTATGGATGGAGCCGGTCACCGCACAGGTAATGATAACTTTTTGCGCCATGGCTTACCTTTCCAATCCTGCTTCGCACGAAAAGACAGTCAGGCTGTCATCCAGAATGTTCAGCACTTCGTTTACCTGCTCTTCGGTCACAATCATCGGCGGACAAACAAGGAAGTGATCGCCATCCACCCCGCCACGCGTGCGGCGCGAATAGGTGATCAATCCACGATCATAACAAATATCGACAAAGCGGTTGTAGGCATTGAGGTCTTTTGGCAAGGGAGCCATCGTTTCTCGGTCTGAAACCATCTCGAATGCGGTCAGTAGCCCCTTCCCCCGCACATCGCCGATAAATTTGTACCTAGACATCAGTTCACTCAGCCCCGCCATCAACACATCTCCCATGCGTTGGGCATTGCCCATCAGATCGAGCCGGTCGATCTCATTCAACACGGCCAAACCCGCCGAACAAGCCAAGGGATTGCCAGCATAGGTATGCCCATGCGCAAACCCGCCTGCATCCAACACAGTGTCAACCATGTCCTGATTAGCGATCATCGCGCCCAGTGGAGCGTAACCAGCGGCAAAGCCTTTGGACACAGCGTAGAGGTCGGCACGTACATCCCAATGCTCCGATGCCATAAATGTGCCGGTACGACCCACGCCAGACATCACCTCATCCATAATCAGCAACACGCCAAATTCATCACAGATCTCGCGCACACGGGTATAGTAGCTGTCTGGGGCCACCAGCGCTCCCGTTGATGCACCTCCTACTGGCTCCATCGCGAAGGCCAGCACTGTCTCAGGACCCTGTGCAATGATTTCGTCGCGCAGCATCTCGGCGTATTTCAGACCACGTGCCTCATCGCTCAGATTGTCGTGGTCCAGATAACATGTTGGCGCCGGGATCTTTGGCATATCTTTGAACAGTGGCTTGAACGCATCCTTGAGCGGCCCATATCCTGTGAGCGCAAGCGCCCCCAAAGTCGAGCCATGATAAGAAGGGAAACGAGATATTACCTTCCACCGGCTATCTTGCCCCGTAGAAACGGCCCATTGGCGAGCGAACTTTACACAAGATTCAACTGCCTCAGACCCGCCCGAGACAAAAAACACTCGGTTTAATCCCCTTGGCATCTTGGCGGCAATCGAGCTGGCCAGTTGTTCTGCCGGTTCATTTTCAAAATGAAGCCGATAAGCAAAAGTGGCACTGTCCATTTGTGCCTTCATAGCGGACAAAACATTGGGGTTTGAATGACCTATATTACTGACCATCGCACCAGACGATCCATCAATGTAGCGCGTGCCATTCTTGGCCCAGATATAGATCCCTTCTGCGTGATCCACTTCTGGGCGGCGCGCGCGTGATTGATAGAACAGGTTCGAGGTTCTTTGCCCCCTCATTGGACTCACTCCACCATGGCAATTTGAATTTGAGATTGCGGGAATCGACATCATAGAGCAAATAGATATCAATAATGATTTACATAGATTGAATTAATATGAATGTTCCTCACGAAGCAGAAAAGATCGCGCGCGAGTTGGATTGGAATCTGCTACGTACCTTCATGGTCATCGTGCAAGAAGGCAGCATCACGCGTGCTGCCAATCGTTTGTTGTTGCAGCAGCCCTCCGTCAGTCAGGCCCTAAAGCGGCTTGAGACCCGGATTGGTGCCACGTTGATTGACCGCGCGCCCTCGCACTTTCGGGTTACAACTGCCGGGCAAGCACTTTACGAAGAATGCGCCCAGATATTTGGCACTATTTCTCGCGCCGTACAAACTGCACAGACGACAGAAGACGAGTTAACTGGGCAGGTGACCATTGCCACGCTCAGCCGCGCAGAAAGTTCACACTTCGATCAGATTCTATCGAGTTTTCATGTGCAACATCAGCAAGTACGCTTTGACATCGATGTCATGTCCAGCAAGGCAGTTCAAAAGGCTGTTTTGGAAAAGTCCGCCAGTCTGGGCCTTTGTCTGGTTCATGATCCTCATCCAAAACTGTCTTATTCGGTCCTCTACCGGGCCTATTTCGGATTTTATTGTGGGCCGTCGCATCCACTATTCGGTTGTAAGGACCTGACGTTGGATGATTTGCGCGGCCATTCTTCGGTTTCTTTTCGAACTGATCAACTGTGGGACGCGCTCCGCCCAGTTGCATTATTGCGGGCACAGCACCGGTTGGATGATAAGGTAATCGGGTACACTTCCCATCTGGGAGAGGCACTGCGAATGATCACAGCAGGCTTAGGGTTTGGCCCCTTGCCGTCACACACAGCTGATCCTTATGTGGCGCAGGGCACGCTGTGGCGTCTGCCACCTTACAATAACGCGCTCGAGATTGACATTCACCTAGTGAACAACCCCAACACCCGGCTGAACAATGCGGAGGCGGCTTTCTTCAATAAGATTAGCCGTTGGATCCATGACACTGACTTGTCCCAACGTACTTACGCTCCGCAATATTAAACGCAAAAATTCAAAGAATTGTACATCAGCCGTAGGCATGCACTTCTTGCAAGGCCAGTATGTCAAAAGAGCACTTCTAAACAAGACGACACTCCCCTAAGTCTT
The DNA here is from genome assembly GCF_900327775.1 of Roseovarius sp. EL26. NCBI lineage: Bacteria > Pseudomonadati > Pseudomonadota > Alphaproteobacteria > Rhodobacterales > Roseobacteraceae > Roseovarius > Roseovarius sp. EL26. Next base: position 871,854 of record NZ_OUMZ01000007.1, on the reverse strand, counting down.
GGATATCAGTTTTATGTAAGGAACACCAAAATGGCTCAAGTTGCTAAAGAAATCCTGCCTCTCGCCGCTGTGCTCAGCGCAACGGCGCTGTTTTTCGTACTGCACAGCTACATGGTGGTAATGTAATCGGCAGCACGACTACCGCAAGATGCGCAGGGCTTATGCTATAAGACGTCATCTTGTGAACCTTAAAGATCAGGCCGTAATCTCGGCTTATCTGATCCAGCCAGAGACGGGATGTTCAGCACCCCGTCTCATAGGTTACTCAAAGATTGTTTGAACGTTTTCTTTGTCGTGGTTTGTGATCATCAGCTGATATCTTCCACTTTCACCATCATTTCATCCAGTTACGCTGATTACCGACGTTATGCACCAGGCCCTGCTCATCGGTGATGGTAAACGGCTTTTCTGATGGCCCAATACTGCCAATAAGCATTAGCGGTATTATTAACGTCCAGTTGAACGGGATCGGGAAGTTATCAGTATGGTAACGGATCTAAAGCAATCCATTAATACAGCTAAGCGCTCGACTTGTGAGAAGTGTCCGTCCGTCAACTCTTGTCAATCTCAATCGCCGTATTCCGCCGCCGGAAAAACCAGCGGATTGGTTTGCGCTCTCGACGGCCAGGCAACTGGGCCAACACCAACCCGGCCAGCATCAATGCGCATCCCAGCAGCATCTGATTGGTGAACATTTCGTTCAGCAGCAACCAACCTCCAAAAGCACCGAACACGGTTTCAAGGCTCATCACCAAAGCTGCCTGCATCGGTGGCACACGTTTTTGCGCCAGAACCTGCACGGTCATGGCAACACCGGTGTTCAAGATCCCGACGAACAGTAGTGCCTCGCGGGCGGCCCAAATGTCCGACAGATCATGATGTTCTAAGATCAGAGCGAATGGCAAAGACAACCCAACCACGACAAGAAACTGTACAAAGGCGTATTTGGGCCCGTCCACCTGCCCCGCGTATCGGCCGTTGATGATGACCACACCGGCCCAGAACAAGGCACATATGACGGTCAGAAGCTCACCTTTTCCGATAGCCAGCCCGGTAGTTTCCGACAATAGATATAGCCCCGTGAAAGCTAATACCGCCGCAAACCAGACTTTTGCACCAAACCGTTGACCTAGAAACAACCCGATTAGCGGCACGAAGATAATATACAGCCCAGTAATGAACGCTGACTTTCCCGCAGTTGTGTACAACAGCCCATATTGTTGCAACGTGATCCCGAAGAACATGAACACGCCGGCAAGCGCCCCGCCCTTGATCATCACAAGGGTGTCTGTTTTCAGTTTCTTGTCAGAGAATATCACGATGACCGGAACGATTGATAACGCCCCCATGGCAAACCGGATGGCGTTAAAGGTAAATGGCCCCAGATGGTCCATCCCCTTTGCCTGAAAAACAAACCCCAGCCCCCAAAGCGCCGCAATCGCAATGAGCATTACCATGCCAATCGTGTAGTCACGCGTCATATGAGGGGCTTTCTGTTTTAACAGTAATTACGTTCAAGTCGGGCGATATTCCTGTGCCAGTATCAGAGCATCAGAACCCGGTAAATCCCAGTCTTTTCAGGTATTACCATTTGGAGGTGTTGGGTATAGTAATCCCGCCAAAACCGAACCCATCACCACAATCTGACAATAATGAATGGGTATAAGTCACTTCAGCATGATGAGTATCCGTTCTGGCATTACGCGCGGTAATTTCCGCTCGGACGAAAGCAGACAACACCGGTAACGTTACCTGCTTTAAGTGTTGTTAGTACCCTATTGTGTCACTTTGCCTGAGGGTCATGTGTATTGTCTGCAGGCAACTCATTTGTAAGCGCGACTTCTCCAGCACTTGGTATGTCAAATTATTTACCAATTGATAAATATTTATTCCTGTGTAGTCTGAACGGTAAGATGCACTGCATGGGAGAGATAAATGACACACTCAACATCCACATCAGGAATTGTTTCAGGCCGGTTGGACACCACCGAACTGGCAGCAAACTTTGAGGATTTGCACAGCCCCTTGTCAGAGCACGAAGCCATGGTTGCGGCGGATCGTTGTTATTTCTGCTACGACGCCCCCTGCATGACAGCCTGCCCCACCTCAATCGACATCCCATTGTTCATACGGCAGATTAGCACTGGCACACCCGAGGCCTCGGCCATGACGATATTCGAACAGAATATTCTTGGAGGTATGTGCGCGCGGGTCTGCCCCACCGAGACCTTATGCGAAGAGTCCTGCGTGCGCGAAGCCGCCGAAGGAAAACCGGTTGAGATCGGTCGATTGCAGCGGTTTGCAACGGATACGCTTATGACCAAAGAGCAGCATCCATTCAAACGGGCAGCACCCTCCGGCAAAAGCATCGCCGTTGTTGGTGCTGGGCCTGCGGGATTGGCCTGCGCACACAGACTGGCAATGCTCGGCCACGAGGTCACTATCTATGAGTCGCGCGCCAAGGGGGGCGGGCTGAATGAGTTTGGCATCGCCGCTTACAAGTCAGTGGACAACTTTGCCCAGCGAGAATTGGACTGGCTGCTGTCTGTCGGCGGCATTAGCATGGTGTACGGTCGCAAGATTGGCGATGGGCTTTCCTTGCCGGACCTTCTGGCCAGCTTTGACGCCGTATTTCTGGGCATGGGACTGTCAGGCGTGAACACCTTGCGATGCGATGGTGAAGATGCTGCGAATGTTATTGATGCGGTGTCATTCATCTCAAACGTGCGGCAAGCCGAAGATTTGCAAAAGGTCGATGTCGGGCGGCGCGTTGTAGTGATTGGCGGCGGCATGACTGCGGTCGATGCAGCGGTGCAGAGCAAACTATTAGGCGCGCAGGACGTGTCGCTAGTGTACCGACGCGACAAAGACAGCATGAGCGCTTCGATCTACGAACAACAGCTGGCGACCTCTCAGGGCGTGCGCATCATCTATAACGCGCAACCGGAAAAAATCGTCTGCAATGGCACCGGTCTGAACGTCGAGTTTGCCTATACCGAAACGAAAGATGGCAAACTGGAGCCCACCGGAGAAGTGTTTCACCTCGCTGCAGATCAGGTTTTCAAAGCCATCGGGCAGAATTTGGCGGGGGCACCAGAAGAGCTGGCCTTGTCTGGTGGAAAAATCCAAGTCGATAAAAACGGACACACCAGTCTCGCAAACGTCTGGGCTGGAGGCGATTGCGCCACGGGTGGCGACGATCTGACCGTGACCGCCGTTGCCGAGGGCCGCGACGCAGCGATCAACATTCACGCAGCTCTTCAGAGCTAAACAAGACGAGGGTAATTCAATGGCAGATCTTTCAAGTAATTTTCTTGGCATCAAATCACCAAATCCGTTTTGGCTGGCCTCTGCTCCGCCAACTGACAAAGAGTACAACGTCAGACGCGCCTTTGAGGCGGGTTGGGGCGGCGTTGTGTGGAAAACGCTTGGTTCCGAAGGGCCTCCGGTCGTCAATGTAAACGGGCCGCGGTATGGCGTAGTCCATGGCGCAGATCGCCGTGTTTTGGGGCTTAACAACATCGAGTTGATCACTGATCGAGATCTTTATCAGAACCTTGAAGAAATCAAACGTGTGAAGGCTGACTATCCGGACCGCGCCATTATTGTTTCGCTTATGGTGCCCTGTGAAGAAGATGCTTGGAAAGCGATCCTGCCATTGGTGGAAGACACCGGCGCGGATGGCATCGAGCTGAACTTTGGCTGCCCGCACGGCATGGCCGAACGCGGCATGGGCTCCGCCGTGGGTCAGGTGCCCGAGTACATCGAAATGGTGACCCGCTGGTGCAAGCAGTATTATTCCAAACCCGTGATCGTAAAATTGACACCCAACATCACCGACATCCGCCAACCCGCCGCCGCCGCCAAAGCGGGCGGTGCGGACGCGGTCTCTCTGATTAACACGATCAACTCGATCATATCAGTTGATCTTGACGCAATGGCACCGCAACCAACCATCGATGGCAAGGGAACGCACGGCGGATATTGTGGCCCTGCGGTCAAACCGATTGCGATGAATATGGTGGCGGAAATTGCGCGCTCGCCAGAAACGGCGGGCTTGCCCATATCAGGCATTGGCGGCATTACAACATGGCGTGACGCAGCTGAATATATCGCCTTGGGCTGCGGCAATGTGCAGGTCTGCACCGCAGCCATGACCTATGGGTTCAATGTGGTTAAGGAAATGATCAGCGGTCTGTCGCAATGGATGGATGAAAAGGGGCACACCTCGATTGATGACTTTGTCGGCATGGCTGTTCCAAACGTCACCGATTGGCAGTATCTGAACCTTAACTATGTCACCAAAGCGTCGATCAGTCAGGACGATTGCATCAAATGCGGGCGTTGCTACGCGGCCTGTGAAGACACATCGCATCAAGCCATCCTGATGTCTGAGGAACGCACCTTTACCGTGGATGACACTGAATGTGTCGCCTGCAACCTGTGTGTTGAGGTCTGCCCAGTTGAAAACTGCATCACCATGGTCGAACAAGCCCCCGGCAGCATCGATCTTCGTACTGACCGGGTTGTTGAAAAAGAGCATAGTGATTGGACAACGCACCCCAACAATCCAAGTGCGGTAGCCGCTGAGTAATTTGCGGCGATTTATCAAGTTGGCCGGCGTCTTCGCCGGTCATCTTGCCTTCGGCTCCAGCATCGCCCGAAACATATTGTCCAAAAACGGCCCGGCTGTTTCAAACGGGTCTTTGCCGTCGTCTAGAACAGAGCGAATCTGGATATCAAAATCCGCATAGTGCTGTGTGGTTGCCCAGATCGAAAAGAACAGATGATAGGGGTCAACGTTCGCGATTTTCCCTTCTTCGGCCCAACGCGTGATCGCACGCGCCTTGGATGAGACCAGATCTTTCAAACCGCCCTCAATCTCGGTCAGGATATGCGGCGCGCCTTGCAGAACTTCGTTGGCGAAAAGTTTGCTTTCACGCGGAAAATGCTGCGACATCTTCAGTTTCAACGCGACGTATTTGCAGATTTCCTCAATGGGGTCACCGTCTTCGTCCATTTCCTGCAACGGGGCCAGCCATGTCTCCAACAGTCCTGCAAGCAGAGCCTTGTGAATGGCTTCCTTACTATCAAAATAATACAGTATGTTTGGCTTTGACAGGCCTGCACGCACCGCGATCATATCAATCGTCGAACCGCGAAAGCCGTTGTCTGAAAACACATCCAAAGCCGCCTCCAGAATGGATTGGGTTTTTTCCCGTTGGATACGGGTTGGTTTACGGGTTGCTTGTGAACGGGCCATATGTGGAAATGATACCTTGTGTGCTACTCCGTGGAAAGGCCAACACCTTTCAGGATCACGGTCTTAATCGATAACTTCGCAGCTTTCCATTGTGCATCGCTAAAAGGCCTGCCGCCATTCAATGTGCTGATCTGATGCCCGAAATCGGCATAATGCTGCGTTGTTGACCAAATCATGTATAGTAAATGAGATGGATCAATGGGGGCCATTTCTCCGTTAGCGATCCAGCGTTGTATATGCGCGCTACGATCATTGGCCCATTCCAGCAATTCGCCTTCGAGATAATCCTGAATGATGGGCGCACCATGCATGATTTCTGCTGCCCAGACCTTTGATCCGTCAGGGTGACTACGGGCCAAATCCATCTTTTTATCGATGTATCGACTTAAGGATTCTTTAGGACCAAGGTCAGTGTCAAAAACTGCTGCTGCTTCCATCCATATATCAAAAATGTTGTAAACGACACGCCGGTAGATCTCTTCTTTGGTCTTGAAATAGTAATGCACATTGGCTTTTGGCAGGCCCGCTGCATCTGCGATTAGCTGCGTTGTCGCCCCGGCATAACCCAATTCTGCAAAGACTTTTTCAGCGGCTTCCAAAATCGCCTTCTGGTTCTGGGATCGTTTGGAGGATATACGAGATGGAGATGGCTCTGGGTGCACTCTATATTCTTTCAAATAAAACTTGACCGATTGGACAGGTCCCTACAATACTTGACCATATAGTCAAAAAATAATCCGTCAAGAAATCTCCATGGGGGGACAACATGCCAAACCTAAATTCGAACCTACGTATAAATGGCGACCGCCTGTGGGACAGTCTGATGGAAATGGCCAAGATTGGCCCCGGTATTGCGGGTGGTAATAATCGCCAGACGCTGACCGATGAAGATGCCGAAGGGCGCGCACTTTTTCAAAACTGGTGCGAGGCCGCAGGCTGCACCATGGGCCTTGATCAGATGGGTAACATGTTTGCCACTTGGGGCGGCACCGACCCTGATGCCCTCCCCGTCTATGTTGGATCCCACCTTGATACGCAGCCAACAGGTGGCAAGTACGACGGCATATTGGGCGTACTTGGCGGGTTGGAAATCCTGCGTTCACTAAATGATCTTAGCATCAAAACCAAACACCCGATTGTCGTGACAAACTGGACCAATGAGGAAGGCACGCGATATGCGCCTGCCATGCTTTCATCTGGTGTTTTTGCTGGCATCCATACGCAAGACTGGGCCTATGAGCGGGTCGATGCAGAAGGCAAAACATTTGGTGATGAGCTAAAACGCATTGGCTGGCGCGGTGACGAAGAAGTCGGCGCGCGCAAGATGCATGCCTTTTTTGAGCTGCACATCGAACAGGGCCCTATTCTGGAAGCCGAAGGAAAAGACATTGGCGTTGTGACCCACGGTCAGGGCCTGAGCTGGACGCAAATTACCATTACCGGCAAGGACAGCCACACCGGATCAACCCCCATGCCACTGCGCAAGAACGCAGGTCTAGGCATGGCGCGGGTGCTTGAGAAGGTTGAAGAGATTGCGCTGAGCCACGCCCCCGATGCCGTGGGGGCTGCGGGCCATATCGACATCTACCCCAATTCCCGTAACGTGATCCCCGGCAAGGCGGTTTTCACCGTCGATTTCCGCTCACCCAATCTGGATGTAATCAATGACATGGTCGCGCGGATGAAAGCGGCGGCGACCGAGATATGCGAAGACATGGGCCTTGGCGTTGAATTCGAGGTGGCAGGCGGGTTTGATCCAGTGACCTTTGATGAGGGCTGTGTAACAGCCGTACGCGATGCGGCAGAACGGCTTGGCTATTCGCACAGAGACCTTATTTCCGGTGCGGGCCACGATGCCTGCTGGATTAACCGCATGGCACCAACTGCGATGGTCATGTGCCCTTGTGTAGACGGGCTGAGCCATAACGAGGCGGAAGAGATTTCAAAAGAATGGGCGACCGCAGGCGCGGATGTCCTTTTGCATGCGGTTGTTGAAACGGCGCAGATTGTTGAATGAACAATTAATACCGACATCAGCCAGACCCTAGGGAGTTAAGCAAATGAATACCAAAGTCATCAAAGGCGGAACTGTCTGCACGGCTGATCGCAGCTACAAGGCTGATGTTCTGATCGAAGACGAAGTGATCAAACAAATCGGCCAGGACCTAAAAGGCGACGAATATATCGATGCCGAGGGCGCCTACGTCATCCCCGGTGGGATCGACCCACACACGCACCTTGAAATGCCATTTATGGGCACCACTGCGGCGGAAACCTTTGAGAGCGGCACTTGGGCGGCAGCCGTTGGCGGCACAACCATGGTTGTTGATTTTTGCCTGCCCGGCGCAGATGGCGATTTGAAGAACGCGATCAATGAATGGCATCGAAAGTCAGCGCCACAGATTTGTTCGGACGTCGGCTATCACATGGCAATCACCGGCTGGGACGAAGGCGTCTTTAACGGCATGAAAGATGCTGTTGAGATGGGCGTGAATAGTTTTAAGCACTTCATGGCCTACAAAGGGGCCTTGATGATTGAGGACGATGAAATGTTCGCCTCTTTCAAGCGCTGCGCAGAACTGGGCGCGTTGCCGATGGTGCATGCCGAAAACGGTGATCTCGTTGCTGAACTACAGCAAAAGTACTTTGATCAGGGTATCACCGGCCCCGAAGGCCACGCCTATTCGCGCCCACCTGAGTTGGAAGGTGAGGCAGCTAATCGTGCAATCACCATCGCCGATACCGCAGGTGTGCCGCTCTACATCGTTCATGTCTCATGCGAGCAAACTCACGAGGCGATCCGCCGCGCCCGTCAAAAAGGGATGCGAGTTTATGGCGAGCCGCTGATCCAGTTTCTGACGTTGGATGAGAGCGAATACTTCAACAAAGATTGGGACCATGCCGCCCGCCGCGTCATGAGCCCACCATTCCGTTCCAAAGATCACCAAGATAGCCTTTGGGCGGGTCTTCAGGCAGGGTCTTTGCAAGTTGTGGCAACAGATCATGCGGCATTTAATACCGAACAAAAACGCGCGGGTCGCGATGATTTCAGGATCATCCCCAATGGCTCAAACGGGTTGGAAGAACGGCTTGCCGTGCTGTGGACAGAGGGCGTTGAAACCGGCCGTCTGACCAAAGAAGAATTTGTCGCATCGACCTCTACCAATGTTGCGAAGATTTTGAATATCTACCCCAAGAAAGGCGCGATTGTCGAAGGCGCGGATGCCGATATCGTGGTTTGGGATCCCAAGATCAGCAAAACTATAAGCCCAAGCAATCATCATTCAGTTCTCGATTATAACGTTTTTGAGGGTTTTGAGGTCAAAGCACAGTCTCGCTTCACACTCAGCCGTGGCGATGTGATCTGGGCTTGGGGCCGAAACAGTCAACCACAGCCCGGTCGTGGCCGCTTTGTACCGCGCCCTGCGTTCTCTTCGGCCTCTCAGGCGCTCAGCCAGTGGAAAGCACTCAATTCACCACGTGCTGTCCAACGTGACCCGCTCAATATTCCAGCAGGTATCTAATGAACCAAACGGTAATTTCGGCAAAAAACCTGTCGCTGACCTTTCAGACAAACGATGGGCCTGTACATGCGTTGAAAGACGTCAGCCTTGATATCAACAAGGGTGATTTTGTTTCGTTCATTGGGCCGTCTGGTTGCGGCAAGACCACATTTTTGCGGGTGATGGCAGATCTGGAAACGCCAACCAGCGGCTCGGTGACAGTCAACGGTATGTCCGCCGCCGAGGCACGCATGAAACGTGCCTATGGCTATGTTTTTCAGGCCGCCGGCCTTTATCCGTGGCGCACCATCGGTGGCAACATTCGTTTGCCACTTGAGATCATGGGCTACACCAAAGAAGATCAAGCTGAGCGTGTTTCCAACGTGCTTGAGCTGGTTGAACTGGCGGGTTTTGACAAAAAATTCCCATGGCAGCTGTCGGGAGGGATGCAACAACGTGCAAGTATCGCGCGGGCGCTTGCATTTGATGCCGACATTCTGTTGATGGACGAACCCTTTGGCGCGCTTGATGAAATTGTGCGCGATCACCTAAACGAACAACTGCTCAAGCTGTGGGCCCGCACTGAAAAAACCATCGGGTTTGTAACGCACTCCATTCCAGAGGCTGTGTTTTTATCAACTAAGATCGTTGTTATGTCTCCACGTCCGGGGCGGATTGCTGATGTGATCGAAAGCACCCTACCGCGCGACAGAACGCTCGACATTCGCGAAAGCCAGGAATTCGCCGATATCGCGCACCGTGTACGCGAAGGCCTGCGCGCAGGACATGCCTATGACTAAGGCCCCTACCCTTTGGCACCGGGTTGGGCCGGTGTTGTGTATCCTGCTTTTGCTGCTGGCGGTTTGGTATGGGGCAGCTGTTGCGCTCAATACAGCCTGGGCCAAAGACAAGGCGGAGCGCGCCGGAACAGAGCTTACCTTTTCTGAGCTTGTCTCAGATACGATGTCACAAGATAAGCCGCTGTTGCCCGCCCCACATCAGGTGGCAGAAGAGATTTACAAAACGACGGTGCTTAAGAAAATAACCTCCAAACGCTCGCTGATCTGGCATGGTTGGATCACGCTGTCCGCCACCCTGCTTGGCTTTGCCTTTGGAACGGCACTTGGTGTTTTGTTGGCCATTGGTATCGTCTACAGCCGCGCGATGGATATGTCGGTGATGCCGTGGGTGATCACCAGCCAGACCATTCCTATTCTGGCAGTCGCACCGATGATTATTGTTGTGCTCAATGCGGTGGGCGTGTCGGGGCTTTTGCCCAAGGCGATCATCTCAATGTATCTGTCGTTCTTTCCGGTTGTTGTTGGCATGGTCAAAGGCCTGCGCGCGCCGGATCATATGCAGCTTGATCAGATGCGCACATGGAACGCATCCAAAAGCACATCATTCTGGAAGCTTCGCTTGCCAAGCTCGATGCCATACCTCTTTGCTTCACTCAAAATCGCGATTGCCGCATCATTAGTCGGCGCAATCGTGGGTGAACTCCCAACCGGGGCGGTCGCAGGCCTTGGTGCTCGTCTGCTTGCAGGGAGCTATTACGGCCAAACCATTCAGATCTGGAGTGCTCTGATCTGTGCAGCCGTTCTCGCGGCGGGGCTTGTGGCCTTGATCGGCGTGATTGAGCGGGCCACCTTGCGCAGAATGGGGATGTTGCAATGAGCTGGATCCTATTTGCCCTTGTGTTCTGGCTTGCGATGTGGGTCTTAAACGTACGTCTTGCCAATGCCCCACAAACGCGGCTGACCAAAATATTGGTGCCAACGCTGTTTGGCATCTCGCTGCTTGTATTGTGGGAAGGGATGGTGCGTGGCTTCTCAATCAGCCCCATTTTGCTGCCCCCACCAAGCGCCATCGCACAGCGTTTTGCCACAAGCCTGCCAATCCTGTGGGAAGACTTTGTGCAGACGTTCATAAAGGGAGCACTGACGGGCTACATCATCGGCTGTTCCGCAGCTTTCTTAACCGCGATTGCGGTTGATCGCTCTGATTTTCTAAAACGCGGTTTGCTGCCGATTGGCAATTTTGTCGCCGCCTTGCCAATCATCGGTATGGCACCGATTTTGGTCATGTGGTTCGGCTTTGATTGGCAGTCTAAAGCGGCTGTTGTGGTCATTATGGTGTTCTTTCCAATGTTGGTGAACACCGTTGCCGGTCTGAGCGCGAAGGACAAAATTCAAAACGACCTGATGAAAACCTACGGCGCAAGCTATTGGCAAAGCCTGCTAAAGTTGGGTTTGCCTGCTGCCATGCCGTTTATCTTTAATGGTTTGAAAATCTGTACGACTTTGGCTCTTATAGGGGCGATTGTCGCCGAATTCTTCGGCTCCCCTATTCGCGGCATGGGGTTTCGCATTTCAACCGAGGTTGGGCGGCTTTCGCTCGACATGGTTTGGGCGGAAATTACTGTGGCGGCTCTTGCGGGGTCGGCATTTTATGGGACGATGGCCCTAATCGAGAAAGCTGTTACTTTCTGGCATCCATCGCAAAGAAACTAAATTGCTACCAACAAGGAGAAAATTTGTGAAAAATCTGATAAAAGGTGCTCTTGCTGGCGCGCTGATGTTTGGCGCCTCTACGGCGCAGGCTGATGATGACGTTACACTACAGCTCAAGTGGGTCACGCAGGCTCAGTTTGCTGGCTACTATGTGGCGCTCGACAAAGGCTTTTACAAAGATGAGGGCCTGAACGTCACAATCAAACCCGGTGGACCGGATATCGCGCCCGCGCAGGTGATCGCCGGCGGTGGCGCTGATGTCGTGCTTGATTGGATGCCATCTGCTTTGGCATCACGTGAAAAGGGTCTTGATCTGGTTAATATCGCACAGCCATTCAAATCGTCTGGTATGATGCTGACCTGCCGCAAAGACGCAGGGATTGAGACCCCCGCCGACTTTGCGGACAAAACCCTTGGCGTTTGGTTTTTTGGCAATGAATATCCCTTCCTCAGCTGGATGAGCAAACTTGGCTTGAAAACCGACGGATCTGAGGGTGGAGTTACAGTCCTGAAGCAGGGCTTTAACGTTGATCCGATTTTGCAAGGACAAGCCGCCTGTGTGTCGACAATGACCTACAATGAATATTGGCAGATCATTGATGCGGGTCTGGCACCAGAAGATCTGGTTGTTTTCAAATACGAAGATGAAGGCGTCTCAACGCTCGAAGACGGCATGTATGTCTTGGGCGAGAACCTCAACGATGAAGCGTTCAAAGAAAAAATGGTTCGTTTTGTCCGCGCTTCGATGAAAGGCTGGAAATACGCCGAAGAAAATACTGATGAGGCCGCAGATATCGTTTTGGAGAATGATGCTTCAGGTGCCCAGACGGAAGAACACCAGCGCCGCATGATGTCAGAGGTTGCCAAACTCACCTCAGGCTCAAACGGGGCATTGGACGTTGCCGACTATGAGCGCACTGTGAAATCTTTGCTCGAAGGTGGCTCTGATCCGGTGATCACCAAAGCGCCTGACGGGGCTTGGACCGCCGAAATCACAGACGCCGCATTGAACTAATGCCACCGCGAAAAGCAGGGAAACTTGCTTTTCGCATCACCTTTACCATCGTCACGTATGTAAAAAATTGTTTTTATATAGCACGATACAAGCCCGCGCTGATCTAGGTGATTTTCAATGTGTAGCTAACGCAGCAAAGCTTGATCAAACCACGAATGCCCAACACCAGAATTTTCCTAAGGAAGCTTTGCTCGTGAATATGAGCTCTGCTCATCCTTTGAATGGTACCGTTAAGCCTGCACACGGGTGCCTAAATCGTAATACAGGGGGTCGACAGTTTCCCGTAACCTTGATTAATTAGGGCAGATTACAGGAATATAAACATGACCTCACTCCTAATCCTGAACGGCCCGAATCTTAATTTGCTGGGCCAACGCCAACCAGAAATATATGGGCGAACAACGCTTCAGGATATCGAAAATCAATGTTTGGCACTTGCTGTTGAGTTATCAATTGATATTGAATTCAGGCAATCCAATAGTGAAGGTGAACTAATTGATATTATTCATAAATCACGAAATACACACGATGGAATGATTTTGAATGCTGGCGCTTATACGCATACCTCTGTGGCGTTGATGGATGCCATCAGCTCAGCCGAAATACCGACCATTGAATTGCACCTATCTAATATTCACGCGCGTGAAGATTTCAGGCATACTTCATACATTGCACGGGTTGCTGTCGGTGTGATCTGTGGGTTTGGGGCTTATGGATATCAGATGGCGATAAAGGCCATTCTGAATCATGTTGATAAATAATGATAAAAACAAGCCGCTTACTAGAGATATTTAATCTTCCCAACATTGAGGAGTTGTGGGATTTTCACACTCGGCAAATGGCTGATTTTGGATTTGAACGTATTCTTTATGGATATACGCGCTACCGTACTGCAACCTCATTGGGTGATCCCAATGATTTTGTCCTGCTGACCAATCACGACAAAAGTTACACTGATGTTTTTATAGGCGATGGCTTGTATTTCCACGCACCTATGGTGCGCTGGTCGTTGGAAAATGAGGGGGCATGCAGTTGGTCCGTTCTGGCAGATATGAGCCAGACGGGCACCCTTACTGATGCCGAGCGCAAAGTTTTTGAATTTAACAGATCCAAAGATGTTGTCGCAGGCTATTCCATCAGCTTCAAATCGGTCTCTCCCAGAACCAAAGGTGCGATTGCGCTGACCGCACGCAAAGGCATGTCACAACAAGATGCAGACGCAATCTGGCAAGAGCACGGAGAAGACATAATTGCTCTGAATACGATCGTACATTTGCGGATTCTTACCCTGCCCTATGTTGCTCCAGGTCGTGCATTGACGCGCCGCCAACGAGAAGTCCTAGTTTGGGTCGGAGATGGCAAAACCATACAGGATATTGCCCTGCTGCTTAGCTTGACACCAGCTACGATTGAGAAGCACTTGCGACTCGCACGCGAGGCCCTAAGCGTTGAAACTACAGCCCAAGCTGTACTTAAAGCTGCATTTCAGAATCAAATGTTCGTTCTGGACGCATAAAGTTTTATTGCATTTCAAAATGTTAACCTAAGGTAAGAAAACGCCTACTTTCCGGATGGGTAAAATTTGGGCATTATAGAAAGGTTCCGTGAGTGGTGGCTTTGAGCCAGGGAACATTTAATCGGTAACTTTCAATATTCTGAAGGCCTTCCGATTTTCCGGTCTAACCGGATGTTGGGCACCGTTTTGTATTGATAGAAACGGTGCCCGACGCAACCTGACTGCCATTTCATCCCCGAAACAGGGCAGTTGGATTCTAAAGGTGCCGCCTCTGCAAAAGGCGGCACTTTCTACATTCAGCTCAGCTGTGGAAAATAGTCCTCGCAGGTTCCTTCACGATACACATCTGCGGTACAGCAATGCAGACCCCCGCCAAAAGCGTAAGCATCGCGCAGTTCGACTTCGACCACTTCCATACCAAGTTTATCCATTTGCTCGGCTTGATATACCTCGGATTTCTCGACGCATACCGTCTTTGGATCCAGCACCAGAACATTCATGCTCAACCAAGTCGAGGAATAACACAGTGGCGGTGGTGCATTATGGGCTGGTTGCGCGGCATCCACAATTTCCCAACCATTGTCATAGAACATCTTGCGCTGATCTTCGGGCAAGCGACGTTGCGGGTTGTTGACAATCAAACCCGGGCGCAGCGGTGTAAAAGTCGCATCGATATGGATCGGATACGGATCACCAGGAAAATTCACGGTGTGTACGCGGTGATCAGTGAAATGGCGACGCAACCATTCAACGCCTTTTTGGTTGGTGGTAAACCCGTTCTGAACAACCAGATCTTTACCAAAGCGCAAGACATCCGCCGCATCAAACAAAGGTTCTTCCTCAGTCGTGACAAAGAATTTCTCTTCTGCCCACTTCAGGCGTTTTTCCACACCGATCTTTTCCGACAAATAATCAGGATGATAATCCGCATCTGTCAGGCGCGGCTTTGGTGCAGCCTCGTGGCGGAAGTTAGGATCTTCATCCCAATACTGCTGCATCAATGGACGATAGTTCAAATATTCAAACCAGCGGCAACGATATGACATCGTCGCTTCCAAAATTTCAGATCCAACAGTAAGTAAGACATCACGTGGTGGCATACAGCCAAACTGGCTATCTGTATGAAAATCGGGTGTCGTAGCTGGTACTGAGTGGTCAATCGATGTCGGCCTATCCACACGAATACCGCGGGCCTTTAACTGATTTGCAAAGTTGTCAAGCAGCTCATTGGCCCGGTCAATAGTCTCCTGAGGCCGCCTGCCCCACATTCCACGCATATCACTGTCTTCGGGAACTTTGGCATCAAGTGCCGGCTCCTCCGGCGGAATATGGCAATCATCCGCACGGCCAACGATGACATGCTTCAGCGGATCCCATTCATTCCAGCTGTTCACTTGGGTTTTATCGGGTGACCAAGACATTCCGCATCTCCTGCACTGTCAGAGACAAAGGCGGGGCCTTCAATCTCTTGATTGAAAGTCCCGGCGTACAGGAATGTGTGAATATGAAAGGGCTTCTGCCCCCGGCGACGCCATCGCCTCGTGCTGTTCGCGATTATAGCACTGCATGTTTTGTCGCAAAAGTTAAAAGAGAAACTCTGCAATAGATAATCGTCCCAATCTTCCACACGACAACTAAGCCGGACAAAGCCGCTGCTCGTAGAACTAATATCAATGTCTGCTTTGATGCTTATGATTATGAGGCGTTAACTGCCGCCTTCGACGCCCGTCGCTCCCAGACCCAAGCGGCGAGGTTCTTTAACCCGATACCCGTCCGAAACTCGAATTCCTCGAAATGAAAACGGCGACTTGAGACGCCAAAGCGTCGTAGTCCGGATTGCAATGTGTTCCTCAGTGACACTGGCCCGCAAAAGGAGACCGTCGATTGCGCTAAATCTCCCACGACAGTTTCAGCAATGATGTCCGCTGAAAGCCGTTGTCCTTCGGTCGATGCAATGAGGTGAAGACGCAGATTTGGTTTGGCCTTTGCCAAGGTTTCTAGCTCAGACAGATGCGGCGCGCCCGCTTTCGACTTTACGCAATAAAACAAATCAACCGTCGCACTGTTAGGGTCAAGTGCATGCGCCCATGCTAGAAATGGCGTGATCCCAATCCCGCCGGCGATCCAAACCTCAGAGCTTTTCCCGAAAAGACGGAACCTCCCGAAGGGACCTTGGATGGAAACCGGCTCCCCGACTTTTACAGAGCCCTCGAGGCGGGTCGTGAAATCGCCCAGAGCCTTTACAGTTACACGAAGCGATCCGTCTTCGCTGATTTTTGAAAAGCTGAAGGGGTGGGGTTCATCAGAGCGATGGCCCTTGAAGTGTAACACCCCGAATTGTCCGGGGGCTGCCTTAAGGCCTTTCTTGGTCGGCGTCATCGTAATGGCCAGTGCGCCGCCCGTCTTTTCCAAGTTTGAAACAGTGTATTTATGGTACGGCCGGATGCGATCTGGCAGCAACGTCCAAATATATGCCGCAAGGCCCGCTAGGCAAAACAAGCCAGTGTACAGACCGGCTGGATCGGTCATCGCAAAGGGTTTCATAATGAAAAAGAAATGGAACGTCGCGGCCGCAAACAGTGCACCCATGGCTTTATGTGTCCACTTCCAAAGATGGTAGGGGATAAAGGTCGCAATTGAGATCACCACAAGGATCAAAAGGCCATAGAGGCTGAGTTCGCCCAATGTCTCAGCAAGCTCGTTGAGCGCAGACTCTCGCCCCAGCCCGTCCATCTCCGCATCAATCGTGTCATGCAGAAGGACAGCGGTCATCGCCACGATACCAGCCCACTTGTGCAAGACGTAGATCCTGTCCAGCCCACCAAACACAACCTCGGTACCGGGCAGTCGCGTCGCCAGAATTTGCCCCCAAGCCATCAATATCAACGCCGACAATCCTAAATACTGAGAGAACAGCGCGATCTGGTCGGCGACATTCGGAAGCGAGAACAACTGATATGCGGGAAAAACCGTCGTTGCGATAATCAATATAAGTCCGACAGGGTTCATGTTGGGTCCTCACTTGGCCGCTTGCTGTGCGGTTTTTATCAAATCATCTGACATTAGATCATCGAGGAATAGGCTCAATAATTGCAAGCGACCTGTGACATCTGCTTTTTTGTAGACGGAGGCACATTGAGCTTTAATCGTACCCTGTTTAGTTTCGCGCAAGTCCGCGATCTCGGCTATGGAAAATCCCTTTATCGCCAATATAGCGACCTCGCGCTCTGCGGCAGTCAAAGACCACGTCTCAAAACGCGCTTCCATCACTTCGTTGAATGCCCCTGAGGCGATTTTGATTTGATCGTCCAACTGGTCTTGGCGAGTCAGGAGGTGCCGCAACTCGGAGCCGGTGAAGATCAACCCGATGAACAATGCAACCGTTACAAGCGCTTCAAGAGTATCGCTATCCGCAATTCTATTTGGTCCCGTGGGCCAAAGCAGGTCCCATGTCATGTCCAACAGAAAATACGCACAGCAAAAGGCCTGAAGCGTAAATAGAGACCACAAAACGGCAGAGCGAGACATGTTTTATCTTTCAAGATTTAATACGGTGCGCCCTTTCTATAGAACGCACCGCAAGATGTTTAGTCGTCGTTGTCACCTTCATCATCGTCGTCCATGCCGTCGTCATCGTCTTCATAGAAAGCCAGTACCAGACCTGTTTCTGTGGAGACTTCGATTTCAAAAGACTGCCCGGCCTTAACCGCATCTGCCTCGATGTTACCGTCTTCGATCTCGATCTCGATCTCCGAGACGACATAACCTTGGGCCTCAAGCGCCGCACGAACTTCTGTTTCCGTTGTCCCGATGTCGTCACCGACGCTGAACTGGGCCAATGCGGCCCCAGGTAGAAGAAGTGCAGCCAGCAGTAATGTTTTTCCGTGTTTGATCATCTTAAATTCTCTTTCCAAGGAGTTTCATGCCGCAACATTGCGGTTGCCTTGATTTGAGTGTTCTCGGAGCAATGAGGGATTGGACTTTCGGTAGAATCCAAAGGGCCTAGGCCAAAGGTTTAGGGCCAAATACTCAAAGCGGACATTCGTCGCGCTGCAAAAAAGGAAAAGTGGGCTCGATCCGGTCATTGGCCGCGTCCATATCCAATGACGGCTTTGACGCACTGGGCAAATATTGCAAAGTGCACTATCTGCGCATTGCCGACATTGGTGCACATCAATCAAATTGATACCTTGTAGACTTACCAACTCATACGTGGCCCGGCGGATGATCAAAATGAAAAAGGGCACCGAGAGGTGCCCTTAAATCTTAGCAAGAAAGCGTAAGCTTAGCCTTGGGCCGCTTTGGCAACCTCAGCGGCGAAGTCTTCTTTGACCACTTCGATGCCTTCACCAACTTCCAAACGCACGTAACCGGTGATTTCTGCGCCAACGTCTTTGGCAGCCGCTTCAACGGTCAGGTCTGGGTTGATGACGAACTGTTGGTTCACCAGAGTGATCTCAGCCATGAATTTCTTCATGCGGCCTTTGATCATGTTCTCGATGATGTTCTCAGGCTTGCCAGACTCGCGTGCGATATCGATTTGAACCTGCTTTTCTTTTTCAACAACAGCTTGGTCCAGTTCGGCCTCGTTCAGCGCGGCAGGGTTTGTTGCTGCAATGTGCATTGCAACTTGCTTACCAAATGCCTCGTCGCCGCCTTTCAGCGCAACTAGAACACCGATTTTGCCCATGCCGGCAGCGGCTGCGTTGTGCACATAGGCCACAACGGTTTCGCCTTCCAGCGTCGCCATGCGGCGCACGGACATGTTTTCACCGATGGTGGCAACTTTTGCGGTGATGGTTTCTTCGACAGTTTTGCCGTCCAGATCCGCAGCCTTCAGCCCATCAATGTCAGACGTGCCAAGGGCAGCAGTTGCGACTGATGACACCATGTTCTGGAAGTCAGCGTTTTTCGCAACGAAATCAGTTTCCGAGTTCACTTCAACAGCAACGCCTTTGCCACCGTCAACTTTGACCGCAACCAGACCTTCGGCCGCTGTACGGCCAGACTTTTTGGCCGCTTTCGCCAGACCTTTGGTACGCAGCCAATCAACAGCCGCTTCCATGTCGCCATCGTTTTCGGTCAGCGCTTTTTTCGCATCCATCATGCCTGCGCCAGTGCTGTCGCGCAGTTCTTTAACCATTGCAGCTGTAATCGCCATCTTGGTTCTCCTTAAAAAAACGTGGGTCGTGGGCGGCATTTAGACTGCCGCCCGTATCAATCGCGTGAAAGCAATTTAGCTTTCTGCAGCAGCTGCTTCAGCAGGGGCTTCTTCTGCGATGGCTTCTTCAGCTGGGGCTTCTTCCAAAGCACCCAGATCAACACCAGCCGCACCCATCTGAGCGGTCATGCCGTCCAGAGCAGCGCGTGATACCAGATCTGTGTACAATGCAATCGCACGTGCCGCATCGTCGTTGCCAGGGATGATGTAATCGATCCCATCAGGCGAGCAGTTGGTGTCGACGATCGCAACAACTGGAATACCCAATTTGTTGGCTTCGGCGATGGCCAGTGCTTCTTTTTTCACGTCGATGACGAACAGCATGTCAGGCACGCCGCCCATTTCGCGGATCCCACCCAGAGACGCTTGCAGCTTCTCTTGGTCGCGCTCGATGCCCAGACGCTCTTTCTTGGTCAGGCCGTCGGCGCCTTCGGTCAGCTGCTCATCGATTTGCTTCAGACGCTGGATCGATTTGGAAACGGTCTGCCAGTTTGTCAGCGTGCCGCCCAACCAACGGTGGTTCATGTAATATTGTGCGCATTTCTCAGCCGCATCCGCAACTGGTGTCGCAGCCTGACGCTTGGTCCCAACGAACAGCAGACGACCGCCTTTAGCAACGGTTTCACGGATAGCATTCAGGGCAACGTCCAGCATTGGGGCTGTCTGTGTCAGGTCCATGATGTGGATGCCATTGCGCGAGCCATAGATGAACTCGCCCATACGGGGATTCCAGCGCTGTGTTTGGTGACCAAAGTGAACGCCCGCTTCAAGCAGCTGACGCATGGTGAACTCAGGAAGAGCCATGTTCTTTATCCTTTCCGGTTTACGCCTCGGCACGGGATGAGAAGCGGATGCTTCAACCGGTGGACATTCAGGGATTTCTCCCCCGACGGCCCGCCCATGCCTGCGAATTAATAGCGCGCGTATAGACGCATGTTTTGTTATGCGCAAGCCCAGATGACATTAGATTATTACAAGAACGAAAATATGGTGAGTGGTGCATCTCTTTCTGAATCGTTGCTCTACGTATCAAAATTCCAAGCCTCTACAAATGAGTTCGTTGATTGCTGAACGTCTCAGCGAGACAATTGACCGAACCAAAGTTTCCTGAAAGTGTCACTTCATATGGGGCTGCATATAGAAGCCCGGACGTATTAGGAGGCCAACGGCATGTATAAACTGTTCTATGCTTTAAAAAGTGCCTCGATGGGAATTCGAGTTCTGCTGGAAGAGATCGGTGAGCCTTACGAGCTAATTCAGACGACAGTGGACATGGCTACGCCACGCCCACCAGAACAGCTGGCAGTCAATCCCAACGGCTGGGTTCCAGTTTTGTCGTGGGATGATGGCGCGATGTATGAATGTGCCGCGATTACGGTGTTTCTGTGCGACAAGCATCCCGAAGCACGGCTAGCACCAGCCGTCGACGATCCGTCGCGCGCGACATTTCTGCAGACGCTGGTCTATTTTTCGAATTCTGTCCAAAACGCTTTTCAACTTACTTATTACCCAGATCGCTTTGTTGACACGTTGACCGACGAACCAAGTGCTCAGCGGCGAGGCAACCGCCGGCTGAGGGAAACTTGGACAGTCATTGATAATCAAATTTCGGATAACGAATGGGTGCTCGGCAGCCAGTTCAGCGCGGCCGATATCTACCTCTTTATGCTGACCACTTGGTTGCGACCGGCTAAGGGGCATCCGGACATCTCTGAGTTTCCCAATGCCAAGCGCATCGCTGATAAAGTTCTGCAGAGAACGAGTGTCCAACAGGTCTATCAGCCATGGATAGAAAACCCAGAGTATTGATTTTCACTAAAACTTGTGACCCACCTAGAGCACCAAAACGATATGTCGAAATAACACAGTTAGTTGTTTGCTTGCATTGATAAGATTTGCCGCGAGCTCTGAGCCATCAGAATCTAGCAGGTTTTGTTTGAACGCTGATATAGATCCAAAATGGATTTCGTGGTCAAAGCTATCATACGTTCAACCGTAAAAAGCGCAGAATGCTTATCCTCTTTCTTTATACCCATTGTCGCAAAGTAACTTTCTGCTTACATAGCAAAAAAGATTAACGCCCGGGGCCCCATGAATACTCCGTTTGACGAAGAACCTCCTAAACCACGCCAACCGGGCCTGTTTGCGCGTCTGCGCTCTAGCTTTTTGACCGGTATCGTCGTTATCGCCCCAGTGGCCCTCACGGTCTGGCTTCTCTGGTCCATCATCGGTTGGTTTGATGGCTTTGTTTTGCCGCTCATTCCCTACAACTTCCGGCTCGAGCAATATATCGGCATTAATCTACGCGGCCTTGGCATTATCATCTTCTTACTGTTCACAATCTTCATTGGATGGATTGCCAAAGGTCTGATTGGCCGATCCCTGATTGCCTATGCTGAATCATTGGTAAGTCGAATGCCCGTGGTCCGGTCAATCTATTCTGGCGTCAAACAGATCGCCGAGACGGTTTTCAATCAAAGCGACCGCAGTTTTGAAAAGGCTTGCCTGATCCAATACCCCCGCAAAGGTATTTGGGCGATCGGCTTTATTTCAACGACAGCCAAGGGTGAGGTTAGTCAACGTGCAGAAATCAGCGGTGAGTTGTTGTCGATCTTTGTGCCAACAACGCCAAACCCAACGTCAGGATTCTTGTTGTTCTTCCCCAAGGAAGACGTGATCGAACTGGACATGAGTGTCGAAGAAGCCGCGAAACTGGTAATCTCGGCCGGGCTGGTCTACCCCGATCAAAACCTGCCCACCCCAGAAGAAGACGATTAAGCAAACATCTCTTCTAAATCAGTGCTGCTTCTTTGGTTCAGGTCATCACTGTGCTGATCCAAAAAAACATCCGCCGCTGCGCGACCGGCTTCTTTCAATTGATGTAACAAATTGGGTGTTGGTAGCAACTTGGTAGCCACTGACAGATTACGCATCAAGTCATCATCTGCGATCATATGCACATTGACCCGTTTCATCGCGCCCTGCTCCATCGCGTCCTGATCCAGCAGTCGTTGCACAAAATCAATCGCGCGCAATTCCCGTAACAGGGATGAATTGAAGCTGATCTCATTGATCCGGTTTTGAATGTCTTGCGGGCTTTTGGGCACCTCAGGGCGTTCTAACGGATTGATGTTGATGATCATGATGTCATCAGGCAGGTCCTTGGCAAAGAGCGGAAACAACGCCGGATTGCCCGCATAACCACCATCCCAATAGTGTTCATCATCAATTTCCACAGCCTGAAACATCGTCGGCAGGCAGGCCGAGGCCAGCAAAGCCTCTGGCGTAATCTCATTGCCTTTAAAAATCCGGATCTTGCCGCTGTGCACATTGGTGGCGCCAACAAACAGCTGCGGACCATCACCGGCGCAAACCTGACCGTATTCAAACTGACGTACAATACGTTCCAACGGGTTTTGATAAAACGGCCCATAGGCATAAGGCGATACGACTTGCCGCATCGCCTCTCCCATCAAATAAGCTGGCGACAGCTCTGCCATCTGGTTTACCATATTTGACCATGGCGTGCCTTGAGCCATCCAATCTGGCAGGCGCAAATCACCTGTTGCCCCCATTTGCTCCCAAAACCAATCGAGACACGCGCGCGCACCACTACGTCCGTCAGTAATCAATCCTGACTTCAACGCCGCGCCATTCATTGCCCCGGCTGAGGTGCCCGAGATTGCAGCAATCTCGATGTCATCTTCTTCAAGAAGCCGGTCTAACACACCCCATGTAAATGCGCCGTGGGCCCCGCCACCCTGCAGGGCAAGATTGATGCGTTTCATCTTTGTCTCCGATGCGCCATTGTCGATATGCAGTTAATCCAAACCCAGTACAAAAGCCAACCAGTCGCCTGACTGACGCAATTAGTGTGACGCGACGATACCGTATCAAGTGTCTTTCTTTCCAACCAAACCGCTGTGATACTTATCAACGACAGGAGGTTCCATGACAGATACTGTACGCCTTGAACGTAACAATCACATCGCCGAAGTCTCATTGAACAGACCAGAAAAACACAATGCCGTTGACCTGTCGGTCTTTGATGGTTTGGCTCGTATCGGCGAAGCGCTGCGCAAAGATCCCAGCGTCCGCGCAATCATCCTAACTGGCGCAGGTGACAACTTCTGCTCAGGCATCGATACATCCCTCTTTGCTGGCGCATTATCCCCAAAAGATATCAACGCACGCATTCTCGATGTTCCTGAGGGCGAGGTCGCAAACGCTTTCCAAAAGCCCGCCTATGTCTGGCAGGAAATCGATGTGCCGGTAATCGCCGCTCTGCGTGGGGCAACTTTCGGCGCCGGGGCGCAGATCGCTTTAGGCGCCGATATTCGTCTTGCAGCCCCTAATACACGGCTTTCTGTAATGGAGATAAAATGGGGTATCATCCCGGATATGAGCATCACCCGCACGCTGCCCCGACTGGTTCGTTCTGACATTGCTAAAGAGTTGATATTCACCGGCCGTATTGTCGAAGCCACCGAAGCCGCTGAAATTGGCCTTGTTACCCGTGTCACGGATGATCCACTGGCCAAGGCCCGCACAATAGCTGAACAGATTTGCAGTAAAAACCCTGATGCCATCCGCCGCGGCAAACGCCTGATGAACGACAGCTGGACCGCCCAAGCCGTAGAAACACTAAGACTTGAGGCAGAATTGCAAACCGAGCTGTTGGGTAGCCCTAATCAGATGGAGGCCATCTTCGCCAATCTCCAAAAACGCGCGCCCAACTTTAAATAGCCCAACAACACGACTTTTGGTGCAGTCATAAACACCAGTAAGGGTGCGGGGGGTGCCCCCCGCTTTGGTTGGTCTGCTCAGTGATCAGAACCTTTTAGAGCGCCGTCCAGCCTCCATCGACGCTAATCGTCGTACCGGTTATTTGTGCCGCCGCATCTGAGCACAAAAACTGCACCGTGCCACCTAACTGCTCCACCGTAGCAAACTCTTTTGAAGGTTGGCGCTGTAACATGACGTTCTTGATCACATCCTCACGGCTCATGTCGTATTCCTTCATCGTGTCAGGGATCTGCGCTTCAACCAATGGTGTTAGCACATAACCTGGACAGATCGCATTGGCAGTGATCGGTTCTTGCGCGGTTTCCAGGGCCGTCACTTTGGTTAGGCCTACAACACCATGCTTAGCTGCCACATAGGCCGACTTATACGGGCTGGCCGTTAATCCATGAGCCGATGCAATGTTCACCACCCTGCCCCAACCGGACGCACGCATCATTGGCAAAACCGCCGCAGTCGTATGAAACGCAGATGACATATTGATCGCAATGATCGCGTCCCACTTGTTAGCTGGGAACTGATCAATCGGGCTGACATGTTGGATGCCTGCATTATTAACCAGAATGTCGCAAGCTCCCGCATTTTCGATCAATGCGCGACATTGATCCCCATCCGACATATCCGCCTGAATATAACGCACTGACGTGCCAAATTCATCGGCAAGCTGCGCTGCCAATGCATGATCTTCTTCTCGGTCAGAAAAAGAGTTTAGAATAACATTTGCACCCGCTCGCGCCAACTCTCGTGCGACACCTAAACCGATTCCTGAATTTGATCCGGTCACAACTGCGGTTTTTCCAGACACTGTCATTAAATTTTCCTCTCTGACTCGTTTGTGCCACTGTGCCATGCTGCACCTGCAAAGAAAATGGTGCCTAGAGATCGCAAATTCCCCGTTTGGTGGCGCAGCAATGAAAGAGTGATTCTCTTCGTCCGTCCAACATCCGGCGCTTACATCCCAATTTAAAGTGTCTCACATGACGTTAAGTCACCATCATGGCTAACCATCCATCCAATCAATAAAAAATCCCCCTGAAAGCCCATGAACCATGGGTCATGGCACATGATTCAGCCGATTTGCATGGGTGACCATACGGAATGTGGAAGACAAAAAAAACGCCAGCGCGAAGCTGGCGTTAAGTTATTGAGGCAGGTTTCATACAGGCAAGAAACCTATCGAGCAGTGATCTCTTTATAAGCAATCTGACGCCACCAGCCAAGCTAAAAGTTTGAAAAGACGTGAATCCCTCTCTACTGTCGGGTTCAAACGAAGCAGTGATTTACAAGAAAGTCGCCCCGATGCGCTCAGATTTTTTCCGCCACACAGGCCGGATTGCAACTACCATTGTACTATTGATGGCCCCACATTTGTCCGCAGCGCAGCCTTCGCATGGCATAGCTATGTATGGCGACCCGGCCCTTCCACCGGATTTTGTGTCTTTGCCCTATGCCAACCCCAACGCGCCCAAAGGCGGCAAAGTGGTTACGGGCAATGTCGGCCGCTACGATTCCCTCAATCCATTTGCGATCAAAGGTCGTGCGCCATGGCAATTACGATTCCTGACACACGAGTCCCTTATGGGTCGATCCTGGGATGAACCATTCTCTTTGTACGGGCTTTTGGCCGAATCGGTTGAGACCGGCCCGAACCGTGAATGGGTCGAATTTACCTTGCGGGCAGAGGCCGCGTTTTCTGATGGTTCACCGGTGACACCAGAAGATGTCATCTGGTCGTTTGAAACACTCGGGACCAAAGGCAGCCTGCGGTATCGCAACTTCTGGGGCAAGGTTGGCGCAATAGAGCAAACTGGTCCTCGCTCCGTGCGCCTGACTTTCAATGTGCAAGACCGGGAACTGGCCCTCATCGCTGGCCTGCGCCCAATTCTGAGCAAGACGCAATGGGACGGCAAAGACTTCGCTGAAGCAGGCCCCGATAATACCCCACTGGGCACCGGCCCTTACACTATTGAAGATTACGAGATGGGCCGTGACCTGACCCTGCGCCGCAATCCAGGTTATTGGGGCAAAGACCTGCCCCTACGCCAAGGCACTGCCAACTTTGATGAAGTCCGGATTGAGTTTTACGGCGACACGGCTGTAATGAAAGAGGCGTTCAAGGCGCAGGCACTGTCCTATGTGCGTGAGTTCAACGCTGAGAAATGGGCCACACAGTATGATTTTCCGGCTGTACAAAACGGCGACATCATCCTGTCGGAAATCCCACACCAAAAACCTTCAGGAATCTCGGGTTTTGTGATGAACACCCGCCGTGCACCCCTGGATGACTGGCGCGTACGCGATGCGCTGATCCATGCGTTTAATTTTGAATACATCAACGACGCCCTCACAGGCGGGCGCCAGCCACGTATTACCTCGTATTTCTCTAATTCTGAACTGGCCATGCAATCCGGCCCGGCTGAGGGCCACGTTCAGGAGCTTTTAAAACCCTTTGCCGATACGCTCTTGCCCGGCACACTCGAAGGCTACGCCCTTCCTCAAGGAGACGGCAGTCGCCGCAACCGCGCCAACCTGCAAGTGGCCATGAAACTGCTTAATGACGCCGGGTGGGAAGTGAAAGATGGCATCCTTCAGGACGCCAACGGCATACCGCTAAAATTGACGGTACTACTGCAACAAGACGGGTTGATCCAGCAGGCGACCGCGATGATGGACATCTATGCCCGCGCGCTTGAACGCCTCGGCATCGCGTTGGACATCCAATCCATCGACCGCGCGCAATATACAGAACGCGAAAGCCAGTTCGACTTTGACCTAACTTTTATGCGCCGTGCCCTCACCCTCAGCCCCGGAAACGAGCAATATTCCTACTGGGGTTCAGATGCCGCTGACACGCCCGGCAGCCGCAACCTGATGGGGGTAAAATCCGTGGCGGCTGAGGCGATGATCGATACCATGCTCAACGCTACCGACCGCGATAACTTCATTGCAGCCACCCGCGCGTTGGACCGTATCCTGACCGCCGGACGGTATGTGATCCCGATCCATCAATACTCGATCGGTCGGATCGCACATCTTAAGGAATTAAAATACCCCAATGAAACCCTCCCAATCTACGGCGATGGCATTGGTTTTCTGCCAGAGGTCTGGTGGTTTGAAGAGGATTAACAGTTACTGTTAAGCCTCGCGAGGTTTCTCCAATAGCTCGACCTCGACAAAAGCACACTCAAAATCGTTGCCATTGATCACATCGTGCTCAACGCCAATCTCGCGAAAGTACGGCACGCCGTTTTGCATCTGAGCGGTGGATGTTTCTCCATTACCCAGATCTATTTCCAACACACCATCGAAAAGCGGCACAACAACATAATCATATTCATGCCGGTGCCAACCGGTGTTGTCGCCGCGGTCCTTAAACCGCCATTCGGTCACCCGAACCCGATCATTATCAATCATGACAGTCGGTAAAGCTGTTCCGTTGCTTGAACACATCATTTATTCCCTTCGGGTTATAGAGAAGCCCGTAAAGCCTAGGCCCGCACCCTACCCCCAGCTATAGCCAGTTGGGATAGCTGCTGAGACCACTTCCAAAGATGGATTCAGGCGCCAAAGGCCGATCGGATTGCGGCCTTCATAGTATTTGCCGCGTCGTGATCTTTGATTTGCCCATGCCCCAAGACCAATTTTGAGGCAGGTGTAGCCCCGCAATTAAGCGACGCACCAACGCGCTTCAAGTTGCCATTGATTGATGACTGACCCAGCAGCCCAATGGCCACTCCGGCCTCAACAGCAGCGATGATGCCCGACACGCTTTGACTGGAATAGACCACGCGATATGGCCTGCCGCTTGCCTGTATCGAGGTCAATGCCGCATCACGCCACCAGCAAGCTTGATCGAACAAGGCAATTGGCACAACTTCCATGGTGGAAAAGTCCCGGTGCTGGGCAGCAAACCAATGTGTTGGATCGCCATACAGAACCTCTTCATGATCCTGCGGTGTTTCCACCTCGTACACGGCCAAATCCAACCGCCCCTTGATCAGAGCATCGGGAAATTCTGCACTTAATGCACAGGTCACCTCCAGTTCAACTTGCGCGTGGGTTTGACCAAATGCCGCGATGATTTGTGCAAGTTTTGCCCGCCCGTGATCATCTGGAATGCCAAGCCGCAACTTCCCGCGCAGAGGATTTTGTGACAGGTCGCGCAGCGCTCCATCCAATCGCGCGGTCACATCGCGCGCAATTGGCAGCAAATATTGCCCGGCTTCTGTTAAAACCACACCCCGACCATGACGTTCAAACAAAGATCTGTTAAGAATATCCTCTAACCGTTTGATTTGTAAGCTAGTTGCTGATTGGGATCGGTAAATTTGCGCTGCCCCATCAGTCACGCTGCCCGCATCAGAAACAGCAATAAAAGTTCGTAATAGGTCGCTGTCCAAGTTTTCCATTTAGAAATCCAATACCTGAGATTTAAACTATTCGTTTTATATATCTCAAGCGTGCCTCTAATTTCAAATGAAACCGGAGGATATAATAATGACTGATCAAACTTGCTCCAAACCACTATCAGGTCAGCGCCAGTGGCGCATCGGGATATTGTTTACCATCTTTGCATTGTGCGTGATGATTTGGCCTGGCCCTATCAAAAATGCCTTAATCTTCTCCCTGTGGGGGCTGATCCAGGTCGCGCCGATGGTCGTCCCTGGGATCATTGTTGCGGCCTGGATCATTGCCAGTGGTGCCGACACACTGGTACGCAAGGCTTTTGAAGGGCGAACACTCGCAACTGTTCTAACGGCCGCAGCCATTGGGGCAATTACACCAGTTTGCGGCGTCACGGTTCTACCGTTGATGGTCGGCTTGTTGGCTGCTGGTGTCCCTTTGGCTCCGATCATGGCCTTTTGGCTGTCATCCCCAGTGACTGACCCCGCTATGTTGGCCACAACCGCCGCGACTCTTGGAATGCCCTTTGCGCTTGGAAAAACAATTGGCGCATTTGGCTTGGGCATATTCGGTGGCACGACCACTGCGCTGTTTTTGAAAAAATCGTGGTATGTAAACGCCTTGAGGAATAACTCTCTATCACGGCAACTCAGTACAAAACGCTGTAGTGCTATTGCATCTTACAACCCACGTATCTGGACAGATCCCGCCCGCCGACAAGCGTTCAAAGGCCAGGCACTGGCAACACTACGCCTGATCCTTATCTGCCTGATCCCGGCTTTTGCCGCCGAATATGCCCTGAATGCTGCCATTACCCCTGGTGCCTTAGCCAATTATGTTGGCAAAGATCAGTGGTGGGCTATTCCGGCAGCGGTCTTCGTCGGTGCGCCTGCTTATATCGATGGTTATGCAGCATTGCCCTTAACCCGTGCACTGATCGACAATGGAATGTCAGCTGGTGCGGCAATGGCCTTTCTGATTTCGGGTGGCGTGGTCAGCATTTGGGGCGCAATGGCGATCGCACCGGTATTGCGCTTGAAACCATTCTTACTGTATCTCGCGTTGGCTGTGACCGGATCCCTCGCAATTGGCTATGTATTTGAATGGACCTTTGGGTAACGCGCCCATTTAGGTAACCACTGGCTTTCACGTCAAGCCAATATGAAACATAAAAGCGACCCTCGAAGGGGTCGTTTTCTTTGTTAAATCCACTCAGGCGACTGAGGTGACCCACAAAAGGGTCGCATCTTCATCGCTAATCGAAATCACATTATGTCCCATCGCAGCATCATAATAGGCACTATCGCCCCGGCGCATTTCAACCGGTTCATAAAACTCTGTGTAGAGCTTCACGATCCCGGTCAAAACATAGAGAAATTCTTCGCCGTCATGACGCACCCAACCGTCAAATTCATCAATAGACCTGGCCCGGATGCTCGCGCGGTAGGGCAACATTTGCTTGTTTGCCATGGTCTCGCTTAGCAATTCATGCTCATAAGTCGCAGTAGCATGCTCAGTCCCGGCACCAGACTTTGTAACGGCCATACGACCATTAATTTGATCTGAACGAGTCGGCGTAAATAGCTGAGGGACAGTGATTTCCAACCCGATCGCAAGCTTTTTCAAAGCCTCATAAGTCGGAGACATCTGGCCATTTTCGATCTTGCTCAGGGTTGAACGCGCCAAACCGGCTTGTTGCGCGGCCTGCTCAAGTGTCCATTTGCGTGCTGTACGCAACTCGCGTACGCGCTCCCCAAGATCGAGAGGCTCGATATCTTGAAACTCGCTATTTTCGCGTGTGACGCGGATCAGGGGACCAGGGTTCAATTGTGACATATTAATTTTATAAGTGTCGTCACCTTTACTTGCAACCATGCCTCTGCACGCATAAGCCATTTCACATGACTTCAGTTCTCGATACCCGCCACCTGCAAAATCCTTGCCCGTCGTCGTTCAATCTGGCGGCACATGTGTTAGGCCGGGCCGAAGACGTGCCTGACAAAGTAGCTTTGACCATCCTAGGCTTGACTGAAACGGAACAGTGGAGCTACGCAAAATTGAAATTAGCGGTTCTTGGAACCGGCACTGGTCTTTTAAATATGGGCTTAAAACCCTACGATAGAGTATTGATAAGGCTTGGAAACACTGTTGATTTTCCAATCTCATACCTCGCGGCTATCGCGGTTGGTTTGATACCTGTGCCGACCTCGAGCCAGTTGAGCGAGGCCGAAGTCGCCAAGATTCTGGCAACCTTGCAGCCGCAGGCGATCTTGCATGCGGATGGTGTTGCGTTACCCTCTACAGACATTCCAGTAATTAACACCGCCCAATTGCAAGCAATGCGCAATCTGCCCGCTGCAGACTGGCAAATGGGTGACCCGAACCGCCCAGCCTATATTATCTATACCTCTGGCACCTCTGGTAAGGCCCGCGCCGTGGTTCATGCGCATCGGGCTATTTGGGCGCGCCAAATGATGTTTGACGGCTGGTATGGTCTAAATACAGACGACCGTTTGTGTCATGCGGGCGCGTTCAATTGGACCTACACGCTTGGCACAGGCCTGATGGATCCCTGGACAAGCGGAGCCACTGCGCTGATCCCCGCAGCGGAAGTACAAGCCGAGGCCTTGCCTCATCTTCTTAAACAGCATAGTGCAACAATTTTTGCTGCTGCACCCGGCGTTTATCGGAAACTTCTAAAGTCGAATGGCCTGCCCAAGTTACCCCATCTTCGCCATGGGCTGTCTGCGGGCGAGAAACTGTCTGATACGCTGCGTGACGCCTGGCAAACAGCCACTGGTACAGAGATTTTTGAGGCCTTTGGCATGTCAGAATGTTCGACATTCATCTCGTCATCACCCAGCCACGCCGCTAAAGTTCATACGCTTGGAAAACCCCAACCCGGTCGTTGTGTTGCGATCATTGGACCAGATGGCCCTGTCGCTCGCAATCAACAAGGTGTCATAGCTGTGCACCGCTCTGACCCCGGTTTGATGCTAGAATATCTGGGCGCTCAGGACGAAACGCAGTCGCGGTTTAAAGATGATTGGTTTTTGACCGGTGATCTTGGGCAAATGGATGACATGGGTCAGATCAGCTATCTGGGCCGTGCCGATGATATGATGAATGCAGGCGGTTTTCGTGTGTCCCCGATTGAGGTGGAAACCGTGCTCAACGCCTATCCCGGTGTGGCGCAAATGGCCGTGACGGATATTGAGGTCAAACAGGATGCGCGCCTGATCATGGCCTTTTATACCGCTCCCGCACCCCTCTCGGAAGATGAACTTAAACAGTATGCCGCGCAAAATCTGGCGGATTACAAACAACCGCGCGGATACTTTCATATTGACGCCCTACCTAGTGGGGCAAATGGCAAAATCCTGCGTCGCGCGTTGCGACCGATCTATGAGGCTCTGAATGGTCAAGCTTGATATCATCTCCGACCCGATCTGCCCTTGGTGCTATATCGGGAAAACCCTGCTGGATAAGGCGTTAATTGAGCGCCCCAATCATCCATTTATGATGCAATGGCATCCATTTCAGCTAAATCCAGATATGCCTGCGGAAGGTATGGACCGCCGCGAATATCTAGAAACCAAATTTGGTGGCAGAGAGGCGGCCATACGCGCCTATGCCCCTGTGCTGGAACGCGCCGAGGACGCTGGCCTTAATATCGATTTTGCGGCCATTAAGCGTACGCCCAACACGTTAAACGCCCACCGCTTGATCCATTGGGCCGGGATCGAAGATCGGCAAATCGCCGTGGTAATGAAATTATTCAAAGTCTATTTTGAACAAGGCGATGACATTGGCGATATCGATGTATTGGCAGACATTTCTGATAGCGTCGGTATGGACGCCTCTGTGACACGTAAACTGTTGTTGTCTGATGCCGATACCGACGACATTCGCGCCCGCGACGCACAGTTCCGCGAGATGGGCATCACTGGTGTTCCCGCCTTTATCGTTGCGGGCCAACATGCCGTACCGGGATGCCAACCCACCGAGCTGTGGCTAAAAGTGATTGACGAGATCACCGAACAGTTAAATTCGGTGTCTTCCGAGGCGAAAGCTTAAAGAGATTACAAATCATGAAAGCCACATCCCCTTTTGTCATTCTCATCTCTTCGTTGGTTATCATCGTGTCAAGTGCGACGGTGTTTTTTCACTATCTCGAAGGCTGGAGCTGGATTGATTCCTACTTCTTCACGGTCGTGACCTTGTCGACCGTGGGTTACGGAAATCTTGTACCAGAAACTGAAGTTGGAAAAATCGCAGCCTCAATTCTGATTTTTACAGGTATTGGGATTTTCGCGCTTACAATTCAAAGCTTCGCCAGCTTGACAGTAAAACGTCGTTTGCGAAAATCACGAGACCACAGACGTAAGCTTGCGCAGAACAAACAGAATAAAGAAGGCAAGGATTCTGAATCTTCATAAGATTCAATAATATTTCTGTATACAATCGCATACTGTCTTTCTTGTATCGCAATACTACGCTATGACGCAGCCAGAAAACGATTCACGCTCGCCTTGAAAGGACATGCGCCATGACAAAGATTAAGGTCGAAAATCCGGTCGTCGAACTGGACGGCGATGAAATGACCCGGATCATCTGGGACTTCATCAAGAAAAAACTGATCCTGCCCTATCTCGACATTGATTTGAAGTATTACGACTTGGGCATTGAAGCCCGTGACGAAACCAACGACCAGATCACCATCGACGCGGCTGAGGCAATCAAATATCACGGCGTTGGTGTAAAATGTGCGACCATCACCCCAGATGAAGCGCGCGTTGAAGAGTTTGGTCTGAAACAGATGTGGCGCTCGCCCAATGGCACCATCCGTAACATTCTGGGCGGCGTTGTCTTCCGCCAACCGATCATCTGTTCGAACGTTCCACGTCTTGTCCCCGGCTGGACCAAGCCGATTGTTATTGGCCGTCACGCTTACGGTGACCAGTACCGTGCCACCGATATGAAGTTTTCGGGCCCAGGTAAACTAACGATGAAATTCGTTGGCGAAGACGGCACTGTGGATGAACGTGAAGTGTTTGATGCGCCCGCTTCTGGCATCTTCATGGGCATGTATAACCTTGATCAATCTATCATCGATTTTGCACGCGCCTCAATGAACTATGGCCTCAATCTCGGCTGGCCTGTGTATCTGTCGACTAAGAACACCATCTTAAAGCAATATGATGGCCGTTTTCTGGAGCTTTTCCAACAGGTGTTTGAGGAAGAATTTGAAGATAAATTCAAAGCTGCCGGCATCACCTATGAGCACCGCCTGATCGACGATATGGTCGCCTGTGCTATGAAATGGAACGGTGGCTTTGTCTGGGCTTGCAAGAACTACGATGGCGACGTGCAATCCGATACCGTGGCGCAGGGCTTTGGCTCACTTGGTTTGATGACTTCGCAGTTAATGACGCCTGATGGAAAAATTGTCGAGGCCGAAGCCGCCCACGGCACCGTGACCCGTCACTATCGCCAGCACCAAAAGGGTGAAGAAACCTCGACTAACTCGATCGCGTCGATCTTTGCCTGGACTGGTGGTCTGAAGCACCGCGCCAAACTGGACGGAAACACGGCACTGATGAACTTTTCTGAAACCTTGGAGAAAGTCATCGTTGATACCGTTGAAAGTGGCCACATGACCAAAGATTTGGCGCTTTTGGTTGGCCCTGATCAGGGTTGGTTGACCACGATGGGTTTCCTCGAAAAGATCGACGAAAACCTGAACAAAGCGCTGGCTGGGTAAGCTACGGCTGAGATTTTCTTAAAGCCGCCTTCGGGCGGCTTTTTGCGTTTTACCATGGTTGATAATGTCTTGACCTATAAATCAAAAAGGCGCTTTGTGTGCCGATCACATCGGATCGGAGTTTCATCATGCCCAAGGCGTATTTGCTTCTTATGTTAGCTGTCATGGCTGAAGGTGTCGGCACGACCTCGCTTCAAGCCTCGCAGCAATTCACCAAACTTTGGCCCTCGATCGGTGTGGTTTTAGGTTTTGGAACAGCGTTTTACCTGATGATGCTCGTGCTGCAATATCTACCACTTGGTATCACCTATGCTATATGGTCAGGGCTTGGCATTTGCCTCACAGCGTTTCTGGCGTGGGTTATTTACCAGCAAAAGCTTGATCTCCCTGCAATGCTGGGCATGGGGATGATCATTGCTGGTATCGTAATCATTAACTTGTTTTCAAACACAGCCAGCCATTGAGAAGTTTGACTTTACCGGCAGATTCACTATGCGGCCACGGCAGTTCGATCAGTTAAAAAGCTCTGCT
Organism: Roseovarius sp. EL26; assembly: GCF_900327775.1. NCBI lineage: Bacteria > Pseudomonadati > Pseudomonadota > Alphaproteobacteria > Rhodobacterales > Roseobacteraceae > Roseovarius > Roseovarius sp. EL26. The sequence continues at coordinate 837,321 of NZ_OUMZ01000007.1, read as the reverse complement.
GATGAACCTCTCCATCTTGGAAGCAACACACCATACCTTGTGGAACTTCGATCCAGTCGGTTTGTTCAGGCGCAAGAGGCTCTGACACGACCATGTATCCGCTTAGCTCCTCACAATAGCGATAATATAGTGTGGGTGCCTTATTGTCTGAAGCATAACGCACAGCATACAAGCGCTCACCATCGCTGAACGCTGCGGACAGACGCATATGTGGGGAGTGACCAAACATCTCGGACTGGTATTGAATCTTGCAAACTGCTTGCTTCAATGCAGTCAAAGTGTCCCGATCCAATCCAAGCCCCAGTGCGGTCAAAAAGATTGCCTCGCTATCTGTAGCCCCTTTGCGCTCGGGGTAAAGCGCGTCAGAAATCCCCATATCAACACTTTTGCGGAACCCGTCGAAGCCGCCGACCTGACCATTGTGCATAAAGCTCCAATGCCCCGAGGTGAAGGGATGGCAATTGTTGCGGCTAGTTGCCGTTCCTGTAGACGCCCGTACATGTGCTAGAAATAACCTCGATTTCACTTGCTGTGCCACGGCTGCCAAGTTCGGATCTGACCACGCGGGATATACGTCGCGGTATAACCCAGGTTCTGATCGGTGGTCATACCAGGCAACGCCAAACCCGTCTGCATTGGTTGCAGTCTTGCACTCATCCGCTTGCTGACTTTGTGCGATAAGTGAGTGATCAGGTCGGGAAATAAGCTCTTCCAGAAAAATTGGATCGCCGATCCAAGCTGCCCATCGACACATAATTTAACCCCGATTATGAGTTTTGGCGAACATGTCCGCGATCATCTTGCTGGCGGTTTTTTCGAATAAAACTGGGATCACAGCGTGAACCAAAGCGGCAAAAGCTGCTGCAAACAGTTTGAAACTAAATTTACCTGCAAATACAGCGTGCTCTAGATAGGTTTCATCCACTTTACGTGGGTGTTCCAGAAAAACCTTATTCAGCATCTCATATCCTCTCAATCTATATGTTGAAATGAAATCTAAACTATAGACACTGGGTGTGTATCCCAATTCCACCAAAAATTCACACTATACATGGGATAATATCCCATGTATTAAATTCATTATGGTGAATATTGACGAAATAGATCAAAAAATATTAACAGAACTGCAACGCGATACCGACCTTCCAGTAGAAACCATTGGCGAACGCGTGGGGTTATCACGAAATGCCTGCTGGCGTCGGATCAAAGCGCTACAATCAACAGGTGTAATCCGCAAACGTGTAGCCCTGCTGGATCCAGATAAGATCGGACTAGGGCTAAGTGTAATCATGCAAATCAAGGCAGCGCACCATAACGCCGCATGGTTGGAGAAATTCGCGCGAACGACCCGTGCCCTGCCCGAAGTACAAGGCGTCTACCGGATGACAGGTGATCTTGATTACCTGATCCGAGCGCGTGTCGCGGATATGGCCGATTACGACCGATTTTACCAAACGTTGATCGCCCGCGTACCTATGGGCGATGTTTCGGCCAGCTTTGTGATGGAAGAAATCAAAGAAACAACAGAACTCCCTTTAAACCGAATTTAAAAGATGAAATTAAGTAATCTCATCAAGTCTTTGTTTCAATTTACTGTTTTCTGCCTTCAAACTTGCCAACTCCTGTTGAAATGGAGCCAAAATAGGTTGCATTTCCTCCATGGTCAAACGCACAGGTAAATGTTGTGGACAGTTCCAATCGTACCCTTCAACTGTAATGACAACTGCGCGCTCCGGGCGCCCTTTATAGTCACCGCAATTTAGTTTCTCCATCAGCGTAGGATCATCCTTCATTTCAACCAACTTTGCCCGCCCCAAAATCTTGATCCGGGCAGAATTAGGGTAATCCACTAAGATCATGGCGATCCGGTCATCATGTGAGATATTACCAGTGCTGATATACTGACGATTGCCGCGAAAATCCGCGTAAGCAATTGTTTTTTCGTTCAATACTTTCAAAAAACCACGTGGTCCCCCACGAAATTGAACGTAGGGCCAACCGCTCTCTGATACTGTGGCTTGGTAAAATCCATCCCTCATTGAGATGAATTGGGATTCCTTATCACCCAACGTGTCATTGGATGGTGCTTCCTCTGCCATCTGTCTGGCATAAAGGCCAAGGGCACCATTCTCTTCCTGCATCGCTTGCACCGCATCGGTAAAGAGATGGTCATAAAATCGCTTACTCATCTATGCCTCCTATAATCCAAGCTCGCTTAGGCCCGGGTGATCGTCGGGGCGGCGGCCTTGAGGCCAGTGAAACTTTCGCTCATCTTCAGTGATTTCGAGATCATTGATACAGGCATAACGGTTGGCCATCAGCCCATCATCATCGAACTCCCAGTTTTCGTTGCCGTATGAGCGAAACCACTGCCCTTTTGCATTGTGCCATTCATAAGCGTACCGAACAGCAATGCGGTTGCCATCATGTGTCCAAAGCTCCTTGATCAGGCGATATCCCCGTTCTTTTTCCCATTTTCCGGATAAAAAGGCCTCCACCTCGTCGCGGCCATTAACGAACACATCGCGATTGCGCCAACGGGTATCAACAGTATAGGCAAGCGCGACCTTGACAGGATCCCGGCTATTCCAACCGTCTTCGGCTGCTCGAATTTTTTGAATGGCCGTTTCTTTAGTAAAGGGAGGTAGAGGTGGACGAGACATGACAGACCTTTGTTAACCGTTCGGTACACTATAAATAGTTAAGTGTACCGATCTGTCAAGTTATGATCCTTGCGGACGTAAAAAATCACAGAGAGTCAAATAAAGCTGCCTGATGCGCGTTCCAGCGTACCGTTATCAAAAATCCATCCTCGCCTTGATCTTCAGACTGAACCAGACCTTTATCAAATAACCACGCGCGCTTGCGCCCATCATTATAACTCAAAAGCATCTCTTCAGTACGGGTATGGCCAGCCAACCCTTCTGAAATCGCGTCAATCAGGTTTTTAATACCCTCACCTGACGCAGCCGACACGATATGAGTATGTTCTACCCGCCCCGCCTGATTTTCCAACGTGTCGCGATCTTCTGCAGAGACTTGATCAATTTTGTTCCAAACCTCAATTTGTGGTGTTTCGTCTGTGACGCCAAGCCCTTCGAGAATGTTACGCACATCTTCCGCCTGATTTTCGGTTTCAGGATGTGAGATATCGCGAATATGACAGACGAGGTCTGCAGCTAAAACTTCCTCAAGCGTTGCACGGAACGCGGCGACAAGTTCGGTTGGCAGGTCACTGATAAAGCCAACCGTATCGGACAAGATTACCTCAGGCCCGTTGTCTCCTAGCTCTATCTTGCGCATAGTCGGATCAAGCGTGGCAAAAAGCATGTCTTTCACCATCACGTCAGCACCCGTCAACCGGTTGAAAAGCGTTGACTTTCCAGCGTTAGTATACCCAACGAACGCAACAATTGGAAACGGCACTTTCGCCCTTGCAGCACGGTGGAGAGCGCGGGTTTTTACCACCTTTTCCAACTGCCTGCGTAGCCGCACCAGTTGGTCATCAATGGCACGGCGATCAGCTTCGATCTGGGTTTCCCCCGGTCCGCCGACAAAGCCAAGCCCACCGCGTTGCCGTTCAAGGTGGGTCCAAGCACGTACAAGCCGCGTGCGTTGGTAACTAAGCGCTGCCATTTCGACCTGCAGCACGCCCTCTCGGGTAGCCGCTCGGTCGCTGAAAATCTCAAGAATTAACCCTGTCCGATCCAGCAGTTTTAGACCAAGCGCCTTTTCAAGGTTACGCTGCTGAACAGGCGAAACCGGCCCATCAATCAACAGCAAATCCACCTCTCTCCCCTCGATCAAGGCCTTGAGTTCTTCGATCTTCCCTTTGCCGAACAAGGTCCCTGGATGCGGCCTAGGCAAGCGCACAACATCGCCACCCAACACGTCAATGCCGGGCAAGGCTAATGCCAAGGACTTCGCTTCGGCCAGAGAAAACTTAGGTTCTCGCCGGCTCGAAGATGAGGGGATATCTGGGTGCACGACCCATGCGCGGGTTCGCGCATCATCATGGTCCATCAAGACGCGTCGTCACCATCATACAGGTTAACGGGTTGCGACGGCATAATCGTCGACACAGCGTGTTTATACACCAGCTGTGACTGTCCATCGCGGCGCAGCAGAATGCAAAAGTTATCGAACCAGGTGATCACTCCCTGTAATTTAACGCCATTAATCAAAAAGACCGTGACCGGAATTTTGGTTTTTCTAATCTGATTTAAAAATGCATCTTGAAGATTTTGTCTGTCCGTCGCCATAGTTGTTCTAAGCCTTTATTCTTGTTCTTGCGCGCGCCGCGAACCGGCACTGTCTCCCGTGGGCGGAGTATGGAACGGCAAACCAAGACTTTCCAGCATTAAATTGATTTTCCTTTGATCCAAGGGGCTTTGCGACTTTCAGTCGCGCCAAAGCGTGGGATTACACAAGGCAATAATTGCCAGGGTTTCCAATCGCCCAATGACCATCGCAACACACATCACCAGCTTGGAGGCTGGTGCGACCTGCAAAAGTTCTACGGATTGATCACCGGCAATCTGTATCAATGGTCCGGTGGTCGATAGGGTTGAAATTGCCATGAGCAGAGCTTGTTCGAACTCTTGTCCAAGCATGGTCAATAAAATTGTGATCACGGCAAGCGACATGGCAAACAGCATGAAAAACAGCCAGGCAATAAATGCACCCTGCCGTCTGATCCGGCGGCTGATGGCGCGCGAACGCCCCACTGAGGATGGATGCACCAGCCGTTCCATCTCGCGTTGGCAATGCAGATAAAGCGCATAGACCCGCAACAGTTTTACTCCTCCGGCAGTGGTGGCCACTCCGCCACCGATCAAGGCAAGACCCATCAATATCATACCCGGCGTTCCCAAGCCCGACCATTCACGTGCCGCATCCCAATAGGCGCTTTCAAATCCAGTGGTCGACAGGAACGAAAGGGTCGTAAACATCCCACCCCACAGTGTTTGCAACATAAGGCCAATGTTGGTTTCTTCTGATACTTCGATGGCACCGAACCAGTGTCGGATCACCAAAATGACCGGCAACCCAATGATCACGAATATCCCAACCCGAAATTCCGGATCATTATGCAATCCGGGGCGTGCTGTGGTCACTGTGTCGGATGAGAAGGTTAACCGAGACAGGGCAAACATCATGAACAGAAAGATCAAGACCTCTCCAGCAAATCCTGATCCGGTTTGCGTCATCCCCTCGACTGCAGTGATACCACTGGTCGACAGTGTGGCCATGGCATGCATCAATGCCAGAAACGGCACATCGCCACTGATCAGTAAAAACAGCCAAAGTGCCAGCGTCAGGCCGATGTAAACAGGGGCCAAAAGCCGGGTAGATTCGTAGATTCGCCGTGCTGTATCAGCGCGCTGAAATTGATTTGTCCGGGTGCCGCTTTGACCCGGCTCTGCTGTCGCGGTGACTTCGAAACCGCCCAGATTCAGAGGCGCCAGAACAGCCGAGGCCGACACCCAGATCAACAGGCCTCCCAGCCAACCCACCAGGCCACGCCACAAATGCAGGCTGCTTTCTAACCGTCCGGGTACGTCGAACAGTGTCGCACCGGTTGTGGTAAAACTCGATACCATCTCAAAATAGGCATTTAGATAGCTAGTGGTTTGCAGCCCTTCATAAAATGGCAACGCCAGATAGAGTGGCAACACCGTATAGGCCATGAACAATGCCCACAGATTCTGTAAATCACGGTCACGGCGTTTAGGGGCAGCAGAAAGCGTTAGCCCAATGACAAAAACCAGTACAAGCCCCAACAAAGAGGAATAGAAAAAGGCCCGCGCCATGCTGTGATCATCCTGAGCCAGCGCATGAATGGCAGGCACCAGCATGGCAAGGGCTGACATAGCCGATAGGATCAGAAATAGTGGATATCTGAGCAGGCGCGTCATCATCGGGTCAGAAGAAGTCGATCGAAACCTGAAGCAATTGTTCAACTGCAGGTACGTCCGAGGACAGGGAAAACAGAACAATCACATCACCGGAATCAATGCGCAGACTGCCCGTGGGTTTAAGGACTTCGTTGCCCTTTTTAACACCCCCAATCAAAACCCCCTCGGGGAAATCGATATCGCGTATCTGAGCTCCTGCTATACTGGATGTTGAAAGAACCTCAGCTTCGATCACTTCCGCCTCAGCATCGCCGATCGAGTAGACCGCCTTAACTCGACCATGCCGGATGTGTTGCAAAATTGAGCTCACGGTCGTTGCCCGTGGGTTGATGTAGGCATCAATCCCAAGCGGAGCCATCAGCGGCTGCAACGTGGGATCATTGATTAAGGCGATGGAATAGGCGCAACCTTCGGCCTTGGCCCTTACAGCAGCCAGCATGTTGGTTTTATCATCATCGGTAACCGCCAGAATGGCATCAGCTCGGTCTATCCCGGCCTCATGTAACAATGTCGCATCCAAACCGTCACCGTTCAGAACGATTGTACGCTCCAACGCATCAGCCGCCCGTTCGGCGCATTTACGCGAGCGTTCGATCACTTTGGCACGTGTACGTGTAGCGCGGGTTTCCAATGCCTGAGCCACGGCTAGGCCAATGTTTCCGCCCCCGACAATCACCAGGCGTTCTTGATTCCGTTGTGATTTCCCGAAAACCTCCAGCGTGCGAGGGATATCCTCGGTTGGGGCAAAGAAATAGCAATCATCATCCGCAAACAGCTGATCACCTGCGCCAGGCACGAACAGCTTACCCTTACGCCGAATACCCATAACGATCACACGTAGCGTTGAAAACAGATCGTTTAACTGCCGCAATGGCGTATTCAGGACCGGACAGTCATCCTCAAGCCGCAAGCCCATCAACTGGCCGCGTCCCTGCATAAATGTTTCAGTGTCAAAAGCTGCCGGGGCTGCCAGTCGTTGTAATACGGCCTCGGCCACTTCCAGTTCAGGGCTGATCACCACATCAATCGGCATATGGTCACGCCGGTAAATATCGGAATAGATAGCTTCTAGATATGATTGGCTGCGCAGGCGGGCAATTTTACGGTTGATCGCAAACGCAGAGTGCGCCACCTGACAGGTCACCATATTGACCTCATCCGAGTGGGTCGCCGCGATGATCATATCCGCATCTCGGGCCCCTGCCCGTTCTAACACATCGGGATAGCTGGCAAATCCGGCCAAGCCTTTGACATCCAGCGTATCAGTTGCGCGTTTCACAAGGTCAGGATTGTTATCGACTACGGTAACATCATTTTTCTCACCCGACAGATGTCGGGCAATCTGCCATCCAACCTGACCTGCGCCACAGATGATGACCTTCATTGTGCTTGCCTTATCCTACGTGAATATGTTGCATGACAGATGGGGTATCGATGGTCAATCGCTTTGTCCCATTAGCGAATTACCCCGTCAGCAGGAGGGCTTACCTATGTCGCCACGAATTTTCATTCTGACATCGGTTATGATCTTGGCCAGCTGCGCCCCACCCAACATTTTTTACAAGCAAGGTTCGACGGCGATTAGTACTGATCGCGATCGCGGAGCGTGCGAACAACAAGCCATGCGTGACGTGCCGCCCCAAATCCACACGCGCTACATCCCGCCGGTTTATAGCTACCGACCGGTTTGCAACGGAACCCATTGCTATAATCGGCAAATTCTTGTCTCTCCCGGGAGGTGGGAGCAATATGATGCCGCTGCCAGCCTACGAGCCAAAGCGGTAGATCAATGTATGGCCTCAAATGGATATAGCCAGATTAGCTTGCCCCGATGCGAAGAAGACATCACACGCGGCCGCAAGATACCGATCAACACACCAATGCCGACGATTACGGAACAAAGTTGTGCCGTAAAGGCGAAATCCGGACAATGGCGGATTATTACGCCATAGCAAATAAATATCTCAGGTTTGTCGCCTTGCTATGTCAATCGTAAGCAATGAACATCCTTGCGCTATTCCGCTTCCTGATCGTCGCGCATCGCTTTTGCGCCAGTGACAACGCCGAGTGATTTCAACTTTCTGTGCAAAGCACTGCGTTCCATGCCAACAAATTCAGCCGTGCGACTAATGTTGCCCCCAAACCGATTGATTTGCGTCATCAGATATTCCCGCTCGAACGCCTCGCGCGCCTCACGCAAGGGCATGGTTGCTATAGTCCCGGACAAGACAACACGACCATCATCGGGTGCAGTTTCGGTTTGGCCGGGGATTTCATCAGCAGCAATTTCACCGTTGGTATCCCCCAAGATCAAAACCCGTTCAATCACATTACGAAGCTGTCGCACGTTGCCCGGCCATTCCATCGTTTGCAGCAATGCCGTAGCTTCGCCACTCAGAGCTCGGACTGGCAGGCCCTGTTCTTGATTGAGCGCCTCGATGAAATGTTCCGTTAGCATCGGGATGTCTTCCCGACGCTCTTCTAGACTTGGAACCGAAATTGGCACCACGTTCAGGCGGTGATAAAGCTCGCTACGGAAACGGTCAGCGGCGATTTCAACCTCAAGATCACGACTGGTCGAGGAAATGACCCGCAAATCAACCTGAACTTTGTCGCTGCCACCAACTCGAACAAAAGTTTGATCCACCAAAACGCGCAGGATTTTAGATTGTGTTCCAAGCGGCATGTCCGCTACTTCATCAAAATAGATAATGCCGCCGTTGGCATCTTCCAAAAGGCCGGGCTCTACTCCGCGCTCAGTGCTTTCTCGTCCAAAGAGAACCTCCTCCATGCGTTCAGTTTCTATCGAAGCACAACCGACACTAACAAAAGGCGCGCTAGCACGGTTTGAATTGGTATGAACGAAGCGTGCTGCCAACTCCTTGCCCGATCCGGCGGGCCCCGTTAGCATCACTCGGCCATTTGAATTGGTGACCTTTTCCAGCTGGCTGATCAGGGCTTTGAACGTTGCGGAATCTCCCAGCATTTCACTCGGCCCAGTATCGCGCCGTTTAAGTTCCAGATTTTCGCGTCGCAGACGGCTGGTTTCCATACCGCGTCGGATCACCACCATCAATTGATCTATATTGAAGGGCTTTTCGATAAAATCATAGGCACCCTGTTTGATTGCTGCGACTGCAATCTCGATATTGCCGTGACCAGAGATGATCACAACCGGCACCTCAGGATAGTCCTTTTTTACTGCCTTGAGGATATCGATGCCGTCCATATGGCTGTCTTTCAACCAGATATCCAACACCATCATAGCCGGGGTTTTATCACCGATGGACGCCATGCATTCATCCGCATTCGCAGCTAGGCGTGTGCCATAGCCTTCGTCCTGCAAAATATCCGAAATCAGTTCCCGAATATCTCTTTCGTCATCGACAACCAGAATATCGCTCATTTTACCCTCTTAACTTCTATATTGTCTGAACTCGACTGCACCAGTGCCGACAAAGGTAGCCGAACCACAGCACAGGCCCCAAAATGCGAACCATCATTGAAGGGTTTCGCATCTTCCAACGCCAGATTCCCGCCATGCTCTTCGATAATTTTTTTGACGATCGGTAATCCAAGCCCGGTGCCTTTGTCGCGTGTTGTAACATAGGGCTCGAACAGGCGCGACCGGTCTTCAGGTAGACCAATGCCATTGTCTGAAATCTTGATCAAGGCCTGTTCTCCTTCGATCCCGCTTTCCACTTGAATCTGCGGTTTATGTCCGTCGGGCACACCTTTTTCCTGCAGACTCTCGATCGCTTCACCTGCGTTTTTCATCAGGTTTGTCAGTGCCTGGTTGATCATTGTCGAATCAACCTCGGACCACATCTCATCCGCGCTCAGATCTGTTGTAAACTTAACATCAGGTTGCCCCGCTTCTTGCAACATAATCGCATCACGCAACAGCTTTGACAGACTTTCGCGTTTGGTCTGTGGCTCTGGCATTCGGGCGAATTTTGAAAATTCATCCACAATCCGGCGCAAATCATTGGTTTGCCGCACGACGACGTCAGTCAATTGCTCAAGGCTTTCAGCTTGGTCCTCTTCCAACTGGCGGCTAAACTTGCGCTTGATCCGTTCTGCAGACAGCTGAATGGGTGTCAGCGGGTTTTTGATTTCATGCGCAATACGGCGCGCCACATCACCCCAGGCTGCCATCCGCTGAGCTGTGACCAGATCAGTCACATCATCAAAAGCCACAACGTACCCCTCACCTTCGCCCTCCTCAGAGCGTCGAGTCGACATCCGCACCAACAGATTCTCCTGGCGGCCATTGCGGCTGACTTTGATTTCTTCTTGCACAAAACCGCCCGGGCTATCCTTGAGGCGATCAAACAATGCCCCGAATTCTGGCACTGCAACAGCCAGATCGACCGATTGTCGCCCCTCCTCCCAATCCAAAAGCCGTTCCGCTGATCGGTTCACAAAGGTCACCCTACCCCCTGCATCCAACCCCAAAACGCCTGACGACACCGAGCCCAGAACCGAATCGAACAGACGGCGCCGCCGCTCGATCTGTTGGGTATTGGTCAGCAACGTTTCGCGCTGCCCCTTCAATTGCCGCGTCATCTGGTTGAAATACCGGCTGAGCTGCGCAATTTCATCATCACCCTCTTCTTCGCGCACCTTAACTTCAAGATCGCCATCACCAACCCGCTGCGCTGCACTGGTCAGGCGGCCCACAGGGTTTGACAGTCGCTCCGCAAACCACATTCCAAGCCAGACCGCCGCCAAAATAAGAATAAGGGCAAAACCGAGATACAATATGCCAAATTCAAACAGAACACGCCCGCGCTCGCTTTCGCGTTGTTGGTAAAAGCGCGCAGTTTCTTGCGTATCGTCCAAAAGATTCAGGATATCACCATCCACATTTCGACTCACGTAAAGATAGCGGTCAACCAGCGTATCTAATGGCATCAACGCGCGATATTCGTTGTTTTCCCAATCCGGGATGATCACAATGCCATTGTCTATGGCTTGTTTGAAATGTTCCGCCGTCGGCTGTTCATAGTCAAATAGATATGAACGTTCACCCCGTGCCCGGATTTCACCTGTACCGTCAATAACGTAGGCCTCGCGCAAGCCACGTTGAATCTCACGCTGACCGCGTGACAAGACCTGACGAATATCGCCATCATCCAAAAACACCACGGCCCGTTTTGTCGCCTTGATCAAGGAAGCCAGCGCCCGTGCATCTGTTTCCAGGTCACGCCGATGTTCGTTCTCATAGGCCTGCGCCGCAGCAACCGAGCTGCTGACCACTCGGCCCACCCGGTCCGAAAACCATGCCTCAAGCCCCATATTCACTGAGAGTGTCGCAAAAACCGCCACGGTCACCGTCGGCAACAGGGCCATCAGAGCAAACACCCCGGTCAGACGCAGGTGCAACCGTGATCCGGCAGATCGACGGCGCCGCGCAGCCACCATTTGCGCCACACGCTGCAAGACCAGCGCCGCGACCATGATAATATAGATCATGTCGGCCAGCAGGACGACCCGCAGTAAATTGGAAGAGCTATTTTTATCCAGAGGACCAAGAATCAGATAGGTCATCAATGCCAAAACAGGGCCCAAAACCACCAAACCAAGCGCTGCCGCATTCTGAACACGCTGCAGCCTCCGCAAGCGGCTGACGCGTTCCCAAGACAATCTACGTGTCGCTGTTGCCACGCAATCCCCCTGCAGGTTGTGGTGGGTCATAAAACTGTCGCTACATCTGGCTACTACGGCGGAGTGAGTCCGTGATAACCACGATGCTGTTGCAGTTTTACATCAACTTTCGACGGCGTGTCACGCGAATATCGAGTTCAGTCAGCTTCTTGCGCAAAGTATTGCGATTAATACCAAGCAAATCAGCACATTTGATCTGATTTCCTCCAGTCGAATCCAGCGCTATCTCAATCAATGGGATCTCAATTTCACGCAAAACTCTTGAATAAAGCCCCGGAGGTGGAAGCATTCCGTCGTGCAGATCGAAATATCGCTGTAAATGATCCGAGACTGATTCCGACAAGGTTTCAGTCCGATGTGGAGCGATCTTGGTGGCCACAGGTTTACCTGCTCCGCCACCCATAACGGCCTGTAAATCAGATTCGGAAATCTCTTCCCCGTCGGTAATCAAACGAACACGCCCAAGCAAATGTTCCAACTCGCGCACGTTGCCTGGCCAGAGATGTGCACGCAACATATCAACGGCGGTATCACTAATTTGCGAAGGTCCGATCTGACTTGCACTGTATCGGTTCAGAAAGTGCCGCGTCAGTGGTTCAACATCCTCGACCCGTGCCCGTAGCGGTGGCAGCTCCAATACTGCACCACTTAACCGATAAAACAAATCTTCACGCAGCCCGACTGCGTTCTCGGTGTCAGCCGTCGCATTTTTGCTGGTTGCCACGAAACGCGGCCCTTTATCCTTTGGGGCATCCAGCAAACGCACCAAGCGGCTTTGCGCGTCAGCGTTTAACTCTGAAACTTCTTCGAACACAATTGTTCCGCCGTCTGCCCGTAACAACAACTGCTCAGGGCGCTTCAGGTCCTCTGAACTGGCCAAGATGTACGGCCGCCCTGCGCGGGGGGAATAGTCGTGCAAGGCCCTTAAGATCAGCGATTTTCCGACACCGGATTCACCAGTGACAAATACCGGCATATCGCTTTTAACAAGGCGCGCGACCATCCGAAACACGCCTTGCATCGCTGCACTTCCTCCGATCAAAGGTAGATCATGATCGGGGTTAAAAGGTCTTTCTGGCTCTGACCTGCTGTGACCAGCATTCTGAGCCAGCGCGCGGGCCACTCGTTTCATAAGGTCCGGCAAATCAAACGGCTTGGGCAAGTAGTCAAATGCTTTGGCTTCGGTCGCGCGAATTGCTGTCATGATAGTGTTTTGAGCAGAAATAATGATGACCGGCAAATCCGGGCGATCCTGTGCAATCTTTGGCAACATCTCCAATCCGTTACCATCTGGCATCACAACATCAGAGATCACCGCGTCGCCACGCCCTTCGGCGATCCACCGCATCAGTGTAGTCAGCGAACTGGTGGCATGAACCCGGCAACCAGCCCGTGTCAACGCCTGCGTCAACACCGTGCGAATAGTGCGATCATCGTCCGCAACCAATACCGTACCATCCATCGCATTATTCCTCTTTCATCTCTTTCGGGGCCAAGGGCAAAGAAATTCGAAAGACTGTTCGCCCCTGCCCCGTATCGACTGAAATTCCACCTTCATGATCTGAAAGGATCTTGGCTGCCAAAGCCAATCCCAACCCTGTGCCACTCTCGCGCCCAGAAATGAACGGTTCAAAAATATCATCTGCAATGGCTTCAGGCAGGCCCGGCCCATCGTCTTCGACCTCGATCTGTACTGGAACGGCACGCCCCCCATTGTCGCCTGTGTGCAGGCGCAATCCATGATCATAATAACTGCGCAGGGTAATGGTGCCACCGACCTCTGCAGCTGCCTGAGCTGCGTTTTTTAGCAGGTTCAGCAGCACCTGCAGCAATTGATCAGCGTCCGCCATCACCAGTGGCAAAGATGGATCAAACGCTTCCTTTATCAACATATGACTGGCAAAGCCCACACGAGCTGATTGCCGTGCCCGGTCAAGCACATCGTGAATATTGACCGCCCTGAGATTTGGCCCACTGAGATCACCAAATTGATCCACTTGATCCAAAAGCCCCACAATCCGGCGGCATTCGCTAACGATCAGCTCTGTCATTTCTTGATCTTCGGGGGGCAAGTTCATCGCCAACAGTTGCGCCGCGCCTGTAATGCCTGCCAGTGGGTTCTTAATCTCATGTGCCAGCATTTCTGCCATGCCAATCGCCGATTTTGCAGCCGAGCGTGCAACCCTACTTTGTTCCGCGTGACCAGTGTTGCGTTTGGGGGATATCAAAACCAGCAATCTACCCACCTCATCGGCAAGCGGCGCAATCTGCAAATCGCATTGCACCGATGCATGTTGTCCAACCTGAATCTCGATATCGCGCGCATAGAGAGGTGAGGATCCTTCACGTGCGCGGGCCAAAGCCCGATTGAATGGTACGCGAACGTTTACCTTATCCCAGGCAGAGGTCCCTTTTAACGCCCGCTCTGACGCCATTAAGAACGCCTCAGCTGCGGGATTCAATTGCACGATACAATCCTGCTCATCCAATACCACACCGGGCATTGGTAGCGCTGACCAGATCGCCTCGATTGGTGCATTCATGCCGCCACCTGCACATCTGTGGCCAAAGCTTCTGGCAGGCGTTGCAGCACCTCTGCAGGGTTCCGACTGATCAAAATGGGTTTGCGCAGGTTTGTGTCGGTACCTGCAGCATCCATGTACCAGCCAAGGTGTTTACGCGCGACACGGTTGCCCAGCTCAACCCCGTAGAAGGCAAGCATCGCCTCATAATGCCCGCACACCAGATCCGCCAAAGCAGCGCTTGTTGGAATGACTGGCGCGGCATCATCAAACAACTCATGTGCGATCTGCGCCAACTGCCAGGGCCGTCCCTGTGCGCCGCGACCAATCATCACCCCATCCGCACCGGATTGCGTCAGGGCCTGCTGGGCACTAAGCCCATCCACGATATCGCCATTGGCAATCACCGGAATACGCACGGCGTCTTTCACGGCCCGAATAGCCGCCCAATCAGCATGGCCTTTGTAAAACTGGCACCGGGTACGTCCATGTATTGTAATCATTTGGGCGCCAGCACTTTCTGCCCTGCGCGCCAATTCAGCTGCATTTAGCAGGTTATCATCCCAGCCCAGTCGGGTTTTCAATGTGACCGGAACACTGACTGCACCAACAACGGCATTGATCAAGGACAGTGCGTGATCAAGATCCTTCATTAGGGCCGAACCGCTAGCCCCTGCGCCGCTGGCACTGGTGACTTTCTTGGCCGGACAGCCCATGTTGATATCGATCAACCGCGCGCCATTGTCTTGCACCAATTTGGCGGCCTCAGCGATCCAATAGGCATCACTTCCTGCCAGTTGTACCGCGGTGTTTTCAAGACCAAACCCCAATTCTGCCTTTTCGCGCACGCCGGGCTTGGCCTGTACCATCTCCTGACTGGCGACCATCTCGCTGACCACTAAACCAGCCCCAAAGGACGATACCAGATTGCGAAACGGCAAATCAGTGATTCCCGCCAACGGGGCCAATAGCACCGGAGGGTCGAGCGTTCTGTTGGCGAATGTCACGGACATATGCTTAATCCTTAGGCAGTTATTATTTCATAGCCTTCAATCCCCTTACTCACAACGCCGTCACATTCATTCCGTCACGCTAATTGCAGTTTTTGCCTAAAATTTAGGCATACACCAAACCATTGCACTCTGGCAGGTCGTTGCGTAATCAGACGATATGAAAACTGCTGCCATCATAGTGGCTGCCGGACGGGGAACCCGTGTTGGTGGCGATCTGCCAAAACAATGGCGGGCACTGGCTGGGCGACGTGTGATAGACTGGACCATAGCATCCTTCGAAAACACACCAGACATTGCACATATAGTGGTGGTTCTTCACCCCGATGACATCGAGATGCTAACACCTACACCAAATGTGACAGTGGTAGCAGGCGGTGCCACCCGAGCGGCATCAGTCTGCAATGGGTTAGAGGCATTGACCTCACATGCCATTGATCAGGTTCTTATTCACGATGCCGCGCGGTGCTGTATAAACTCCGAACACATTACTGAAATCATACATAAATTGCGTCTTTCTGCCTGCCCTGGTGTTGCCCCTGCGTTACCCGTCAGCGATGCACTATGGCATGGGGTTGATGGTAAAGTCAGCGGCACACAAGATCGTGAAGGACTGTACCGGGCCCAAACCCCGCAAGCGTTTGACTATCTTGCCATACTTGCGGCACATCGTGTTTATGAAGGCGATACAGCGGCTGACGATGTGCAGGTTGCGCGCACTGCGGGTCTTGATAT
Organism: Roseovarius sp. EL26; assembly: GCF_900327775.1. Lineage (NCBI taxonomy): Bacteria > Pseudomonadati > Pseudomonadota > Alphaproteobacteria > Rhodobacterales > Roseobacteraceae > Roseovarius > Roseovarius sp. EL26. Next base: position 821,466 of record NZ_OUMZ01000007.1, on the reverse strand, counting down.
TGAGATTGTGGACGGGCTTGAGAGCAATTTAAAGATTACATATGCGGAGGATTTCCTGCGCGCAAAAAAAACACTGAAGGATCAAATGGATATTCGCGTTGGTTCAGGCTTTGATGTGCACCGTTTCGGCCCCGGTGATCATGTGATGCTTTGTGGTGTACCCATCCCGCACGAGCAAGGCTTGCAAGGCCATTCCGATGCAGATGTTGGCCTGCATACGATCACCGATGCAATTTATGGCGCTTTGGCCGAGGGCGATATTGGGCAACATTTCCCACCAACTGACCCACAATGGAAAGGCGCAGAAAGCCATATCTTCCTGCGACATGCCGTACAGCTTGCTGCAGTAAAAGGGTTTAAAATCAACAATATAGATATCACTATGATGTGTGAACGCCCAAAGATTGGTCCCCATGCCGATGTAATGCGGCAAAAACTATCAGACATCATCGGCATCGATGTCTCTCGCATCTCGGTTAAGGCCACCACAACCGAACGTCTGGGTTTTACCGGGCGTGAAGAAGGCATCGCAGCTCAAGCCGTTACAACGTTGGTATCGCTATGAAAGTTTCACATTTGATCGCAACCGTTTGCTATGTTGGCCATCTGCGCCCCGCACCAGGCACCTGGGGTTCTGCTGTCGCGTTACCTGTGGCCTGGGTAATCCATGTCGTTGGCGGGCCAGTTCTGCTGGGCATCTTTATCGTCACCGGGTTCCTTAAAGGTTGGTGGGCCACGGCACAAGAAACCAAGGGCAAAGATGACCATGATCCGTCCGAGATTGTTGTCGACGAGCTGATTGGGCAATGGATCGCCCTGTTGCCGGTTTCGATTGGGGCGGCAGCAATGGGTGCGCCAATCACAGCACTCTGGCCTGGTTGGATTACCGCCTTTGTCCTGTTTCGCCTGTTCGACATCTGGAAACCCGGCCCAATCGGATGGGCGGATCGACGTGGTGACGCCCTTGGAGTGATGTTGGATGATGTAATCGCAGGGGTTTTCGCAGCCGTCGGCGTGATGATTTTTGCTGCAATATCGCATCTTTAACCACATGAGTATTGCGCATCAAATAATTGATTCTGCTATCAACAACAGAATTAAAATCACCACTGCAGAAAGCTGCACCGGGGGATTAGTTTCCGCAGACATCACCGATGTTCCAGGTTCTTCCCGCGTTTTTGAACGCGGCTATGTCACCTATTCTAATGCAGCCAAATCTGACCTACTCGGGGTTTTACAGACCACATTGGACACCTATGGCGCAGTATCCGAGCAGGTTGCCGCCGAAATGGCTAATGGTGCGTTGCTGGATGCCGCCGCAGATATCGCGATTTCCATCACCGGCATTGCCGGCCCTGGCGGGTCAGAGCACAAACCCGAAGGCCGTGTCTGTTTCGCGTTGGCTATTTCCGGAACACCCACTCAAACCGTTACCATAGAATTTGGCGCAGCTGGTCGTACAGTTGTTCGCCAACAGGCACGTGATCATGCTCTGTCGTGGCTGCAAATGGAGTTAGCCAAAATCACACGCTGATAGAATCCCTTATGCGGTGTTGGCACCATAAAGCAAAAGCCAATCATTTAGTTCCACCCCAAAAGACCTAGAGAATCTAATCATTCAGGCACTGCCCCTATCAATTTTTAATTATATATATGTGAAAGCTTAGCTGTATAATTCAGCAGCCCGCGTTTCAAAAGCGCGGACGATACGTTGCATCGCTTCATAAAAAAACAGCCCCGCTGCTGATTGAAGAAGTTTATTGCGAAATTCAAAATCGACATCAAACGACACATCACAACCCGTATCCGTGTCGGTGAATGACCAGTTTGAAATCAGGTATTTGAACGGACCGTCCTGATATTGGGTTTCAATTCGTCTGTCATCTGACCAAAGTACAACCCTGCTACCAAATTTTTCGCGAAACACTTTGAAGCTGATCACCAGATCCGCCAGCATTACCGACGACCCATCAACTTGTGATGTTACGCTCCGCACACGTGCGGCAGAAGTCCACGGAAGAAACTTTGGATAATCGCCAACATTTGCCACCAGATCGTACATCTGTTGCGCCGTATAGGGCATCGGTCGAGTTTCAGAATGTTTTGGCATCGGTTGGTCCGGGCTAAATCAGTACAGTCATACGCTTTTCGGAAAACCCATCGAAAAATTCAAGGGCAGAAAGCCGACCATGAGCTGCTTTAACAAATGTATCGAACCTTTAGAGCATAGCGTTGCAACTAACTGGCGAAACCGTGAACAGAGTTTTATTGTCTCCCATCAATCTGAATATATCTTGTCAGCAACATAGAATAATCCGAGGTCAAAACGATGAAGCGTTTGAAAGCCAGTTTTAGAATCGCACTAACCGGACTTGTTGCGGTTTCTTTTATGGCCAGCACCGCACAGGCAAATCGCTGGTTGGAAACGGCCCCTATTGATGCGCCGACTGCTGCTCTTGCCGCCAAAGGCTCCATCACGCTGGCCCAATCCCAACAAGCTAAAACCCCTGCGCAGCTCGCCTTAGAAGAGGCTAATCTATCCAACGCAAAGAAAAAGAAGAAAAAGAGCAAGAAAAAGAAAAAGCGCCGCGGCAGCTTTAAGTAAGGGATATCACCGTTTTCAGCCTATTTCAGATATCCCAACCCCGCACACTGATCATACGGTGGGCGATGCTCGGTAGCACAATGTTATTTGCAGCTTGGACCATGCGGTGGGCAGCGCCTCTATTTTCTTATGATATCGCGTTAGAGGACACTCCGGTTCTGCCATTTGTGGCGTTATATGTGTCTTTGGGCTTGCTGATAGCGTTTTGCCTGCCGCCCCTCATCCGAAGGAGCCAGACTGAGAATTCCACATCGCTCTTATGTCTTGTCCTTATGCTTGGAGCTGCAATGCGGTTATTGCAATTCGGAACAGAACCCATTCTAGAAGACGATCATTATAGGTATCTTTGGGATGGCGCACTTACCGCGACGGGTCACAACCCGTACACCTACGCGCCAGAGGACTTTTCAACAGCCCCTTCCGTTGAACCTAAGTCCCTGCAGGCACTGTCTGTACAGGCTGCCACTGTATTAGATCGCGTGAACTACCCTGAGCTTAAGACTGCCTATCCACCTGTTGCACAAAGTGGATTTGCACTGGCGTATTGGCTATCACCACTCAATATCGAGGCATGGCGTACTGTTGCCCTGCTTGCTGAGGCATGCATGCTAGGATTTGTGTTACTGATCCTTGGTCACCTTGGGCGCTCATCTTTGTGGGTTGCGCTGTATTGGTGGCATCCTCTGCCAGTAAAAGAAATCGCTAATTCCCTGCATATGGAACCCCTGTTGATGCTACCGGTGCTCCTGTCTGGATGGTTGATCTTGCGCAACCAGCTGACATTGTCGTCCGTCATTCTGGCGATAGCCGCTGGCGTCAAAGTTTGGCCTATAATGCTAGCACCAGTCTTATGGCGGCAAAAACTGTATGCTGTGAAAACGCTCGGTATCATGATCGGGATCACGACCCTTATCTTGACCATGATCTTCTGGCCTGTGGTGCACTCCGGTCTTGATCAAAGCTCTGGTTTTGTCGCCTTTGCCAGTGACTGGCGTGCGTCTTCTTCCGCCTATCTGGTGGCAGAGGCAGGAACACGCGTTTTTGCCCCCACAATCACCCCTATTCTGGCCCGTCTTCTTTTGATGGTTATTGGTATGGTTGGCATGATCTGGCTGTGCCGTATTCCAACCCAAAACCCACAAGAAACGTTTAGCCGATTTGCCATGGCAATCGCCCTGCTCTATCTGCTGCTGCCGTCACAGACACCTTGGTATTTTCTATGGGTCGCCCCATTTCTTTGCACAGTTCCAATCCGGGGCTTGGTATTGGCTGGGGCTCTTGTCCCGCTGCATTACCTGTATTTCTATTTTGCTCCCCTTGAGCTAGAGGCATATTATCACACAGGCGTTGTCTGGTTGATCTGGTTACCAGTTTGGGCGCTGTTATTGCATGATACTGTGCGCAATCGATCGCCAGTTTCGAGCCCAGGACTGGATCGTTATGCATAGTGATCACAAAATCGCTGTCGTCATCCCTGCCCTAAACGAGGAAGACGCCCTGCCCAAAGTACTGGCAGACATTCCTAACTGGGTAGATCAGGTGATTGTAGCCGACAATGGGTCAACCGATCAAACGGTCAAAGTCGCACACGCCGCAGGAGCTGATATCGCGTTTGCCCCTAAACAGGGATATGGTGCCGCTTGTTTGGCAGGTATTGCCACCACCGCACCCTGCGATATCATTGTCTTTGTCGATGGCGATTACAGTGATTATCCCGATCAAATGGACCGCCTCGTTGTGCCAATCATAGAAGGTCGCGCACAACTCGTCATCGGTTCGCGCAGGCTGGGCAATTGTGCTGCGGGCGCCATGACCCTGCCCCAGAGATTTGGTAACCGGCTGGCCTGCTTCCTGATCAAGCAAATCTGGGGGGTTACATACAGCGACCTAGGCCCTTTCCGCGCTATTAAATACAGCACGTTGGAGCATTTAAAGATGCAAGATCAGGCGTTTGGGTGGACAGTCGAAATGCAACTCAAGGCAATTTTGCATCAAATCAAAACCCACGAAGTGCCAGTAGATTATCGTGCGCGGCTTACCGGGCGCTCAAAAATCTCAGGAACCGTAAAAGGCGTGGTTTTGGCCGGAACAACCATCATCGGCGCGATCTTGACCACAGCCTTACAAGAGCGCCGTCAAACCAAGCCAAGCGATCGCCACGTGTAAAGCGCAGCGTCAGTTTATGACAAAACAGAAGAGTGGCGAGACCGGTTACCAGACAAGATAGACATGAGGAAACCGCCAAAAAAGATCTGCGCACCTGACATAATCAAGGTAAACGCAGTAATCATGCCACGCATCTCATTTAACACCCCATAATCTGATGCGATCCACCCAGTGGCTATTGAGCCAGCCCAGACAAATCCGGAAAACATCAGCGCCATTCCTGCCAGTAACCAATATTGCAAACGGGAGCGCCCCAGAAAAGTGCGGGCAAGTGGAGTCGCCTGACGAAAGCCCTCTCGATAACTGTATTGAAGTGCCATAAGCCCAAAGAGTGCTGTTTGCACACCGATTACGATGCAACCGCCAGAAACAACAGCCCAATGGTCGCCTACATTAAAGCCTGCTACATTTACCATTTCCGCATTGCCGCCCAACAACAGGGCCATCAACATGAAACTGCCAAATGACAAAAGCCCAGCCGCGGGAACCATAAACAACCAGCTTGGACTAAGCATCAGCATATAAATAAGGTGCCGCAATCCATCTCGCCAGGGATTCAAATGTGGTGGCCGCCCACGCAAATCCGGTGACAATGTGACGGGAACTTCGGCAATATCGAGATCAAGCAAAACAGACTTTAGCACCATTTCTGAGGCAAATTCCATTCCGGTTGACGACAGTTTGAGCTGTTTGTAAGCAGAATTTCTGATTGCTCGGATACCACAATGGGCATCACTGATTTTGGTTCGGAACAGGACCCTCAATATTGTCGATAGAACCGGATTTCCGATGTAGCGGTTTTTCCACGGCATCGCGCCAGGTTTGATTTCACCCTTGAACCGCGACCCCATACAAAAGTCAGAGCCATTCATAAGCGTTTTGATCATGGGAACGGCATCGACAAAATCATACGAGCAATCACTGTCGCCCATCACAAGATATTCGGCATCGCTGGCCGCAAAACCGCCGATCAGAGCAGCGCCGTATCCGCGATGTGGGACATCTACAACGCGTGCTCCGGCGATACGGGCCAATTCTTGGCTACCATCGGTGCTTCCATTATCGGCAACAATAACTTCGCCATCAAGATGGTATTGTGATCGGAGTATCTCCAGCGCTTCGCAGGCGCGGGTAACGCATTGCGAAATCGTTTGTGCTTCATTCAGACAAGGCAAAACGAATGCAACGGATTGGCTTTGGATCGGTTGATGTAACATTAATATTAATCTGTATGGTTATGAACGCTGTGACTGTAATGTATCATTCCAGATTTCGACCAAAGTATGGCTAGGGTATTTTCGAAAAAGGGCTTTTTGTCACTGGAACGCTAACGCTGCATGAGAACCCCATGCATTAATATCAATTCAAACATCAGGATCAGTTCTTGTGTGGCTGGGCGCAATTTGCGGATTGCACCCAGCCATTTGAAATAAAAGATGTCTTCAGATTGCCAGATTTGGAATGATCTGTTTTTTACGGCTCATGATGCCCGGCAGAACCACGGCGTCGCCATTAACGGATACACCAAAGGATTTTTCAGCCACGGTTTTCACCAGATCGTTCGGGACCAGCAATGTGGCCTCTTCTTTCAGGATATCGACCACGAACAGCAGAACCTGATCAACGCCGTCCTCGGCCTCAACGGTTTTGAAAGTTTCCATCAGACTCTCTTTGCGGCCCAGTGGGATTTCTGGCGCGGTGGTTTCCAGAACGGAGACACGAAATTTTTTGCCGCTCACTTCATATTCTTTGCTGTCCATGCGGATCAGTTCGGCGTCGGAAAACTCGGACACGTCAGATTTGGCGGCAAACATTTCAGCGGCATAATCTGTAACGTTCAAGCCCAGCTCAGCGGCCAGTTTTTCAGCGACAGCGCGGTCATGATCTGTGGTAGTCGGGCTGCGGAATTCCAGCGTGTCAGACAGAATGCAGGTCAATGCAGCACCTTTGATGGCATCGGGCATCTTGGCGGCATCATCACCCATCAAGTCCAGCATGATGGTTGCGGTGCAGGCCAATGGGCGAATGGTGATGTCAATCGGGCCTTTAGTTTCCAGGCCGCCGACCAGTTTATGGTGATCGATAATCGCCTGCACATCCGCTCCGTTGATACTGGCCGGCAGTTCAGCCGGATTGTTGGTGTCGACTATAATGCATGCCTGATCATCAATTACATCGGCGATGATCTCAGGTTTTTCAAAACCCCAGCGTGTCAGCATGAAGGCAGCCTCAGTATTAGGCTCCCCCAGCAAGACGGGTTTGGTGTCGGCGCCCTTCACCTCGTTGAGGTACCAGGACCATAGGATCGGCGATCCGGTGGAATCTGTGTCGGGGGATTTGTGGCCAAAAACAAGCGTGGTCATAACATGTGATCCTGCAAGAGATATGAATTTGCGCGCCTTATAGAAGGCTCTGCCCTGCTTGTCACCTGTTCAAGATGCATGGCAGCCTTGTCGTGGCAACTGGCATCATAAAGATGCACTCCAGTTGAAGTTCACTCTGTATTCCTAACGAATTAAGAGCAACACCCATCTCCCAACCGAAATACTAGTATTTCTCCAACCTAGAGAAAAACCACTTCTGTCATAATAAAAATCAACCGTTACAAGATGTTAAAATATCATATGTCACAATCTTCCCCACATCTAACGTATCGATGGAAAAATCTGTCCGTAATTCTTCGAACGCTTTTTCTGCCTCACAAAGGCAATCGCTGAGGTTTTCTGGGTTTATGCTAAATTGCAGCTCCAGACAGCTTTCTTTAGCATAGTTCTTAATCGCGGGTTCATTTAAACATTCAGCTGTATAGACCTCATCTCTATATCTAGAAATTGTTGTTTGATTGTCAGCTAACATTTTGATTTTTCCGGCGTCCACATTTTTCCCAACCGTTTCGCCAACACAGGTGCAATCAAACACTAATGACCGAATGGCATTTACGGAACACTGGCTCGCAGCGTTTTGCATTAGCTCAATTTTAGCGGCTTGTGGCACTGGTGGGGCTGACTCAGCACCCGCATAATCCTGCATCATAGTCGTCAGCTCAGTCAGGCCTAATCCTTCAGCTTCTGCACGCAACGCCTTGCCCTTGTCCCCCGCAACAACTGGGAGAGAAATGAAATCACAGCCCATGCCCCTAAACTGTTTCAAAAGCAAATTTGGTGATTCAGCCACAAAATGAATACTCCAGTTTGCTGCATCTGGAAATCCAGATTCAGCTACAGACCAGTTAGGAGATGTACAAAAATACCCGCCTTCTGCATCTGCGGCAGATAGAATACCAAGACCCGTTTCTTCATAATATGTCCACTGTGGCCCATCTGAGGTGCCACTATCGTTACTCTGAGCATGAGCAGAAACTGCTAGTCCGTTCACGAGTGTCATAATCACACTTAAGAGAAAAAATCTTTGTATAGGAAATCGCATCTCAAAAAATACCTCATCAAAAGTGTTTACCTACCGTGGCACGATGAGGAATATTTGGTCAATAATATTGTGTAAAAGGACTATTCAGTTTCAGAAAGAACCTGCTAGCTCCAGATTGTGTACAGAGGTAATACGCAATCGTCGTATGGAGCTTCAGCCGATTTTACGTGTCACAGTTTCAATCGCTCAATTTTATACCCTTGCTCCTGCAGGAGATTAAGAACGCCGTTTTCTCCCGGCAGATGCCCTGCCCCAACAGCGACAAATACTTGATCTGGAAAACCAGGATCTGTCAGCACCTCAATCCAATCATGGTTCCGCTTAGTCAGCATTTTTTCTTCCAAAAGAGCAAAATCCTCCTCCGCCCCTTCACCGCCCTGCTCGACCGAGGTTTTGCGCGAATATTCCCATAATAACGCGATATTTTGCGCCAGATATTGTGCTTTCAATGTGTACGATAAATCATCAGCGCTAAATGGCAGGTCCAATGATAAACGGATCATATCAAGTTGATCCTCTTGCGGTAAATCATCCAACATCGTCATCAGAGTGCGAAAATCCTCCAACGAACGGCTTGGGTTAGCCAGCTCTGCCGCATAATCGCCAATCAACGTGTCGATGCCACCCCCCTCCATTGCGCCATTGCGCGCCTCGCATGGACCGACACCCAGCATCATCGACGCCCAGAGCGGTTTAAATTTGGCCGCCATGAAAGACGGGATCGCGCGGTCGGACATCTGCGCGGAATAGTTCGCCCATTCCTCCTCGCTTAGCAGGTCAGCCAGAGTTGGCCCCTCAGTGATGAACATCATCGACGGATCACTGGCCATCTCTTGCCCCATCTGGGCTTGATCTGCGTTAGAGATCTCAAGATATACTGCCTCAGCCTCGGCGATCATCGGTTTCAGCGCCTCAAGATGCGCCTGTGTCTGCTCATGTGGGAAATGGTAGGTGCCAAAAATGGTAATCTCTTGCACGCCTTTTTTAGCTTTCCACAAGATCCCCTCGGGATACGGCGCGGTGGCGGCCAAACCTTCAAGCGCTTGCAATTCCTTAGCAGGCAATGCTGCGATCAGATCCATGCCGGTGCATTCGGCCTGTGCCAAAGCAAGATGAGGCGTTACAGCAAATAAAATAGCGGCAATCAAACGGTGCATAAACTCTATACCCTCAAGAGTGTCAGGACTGGCGACACATTATCGACGCCAGCCCGCCGTACAAGAGAGAATGCAAGGTATTCGTTTTCGTTTACTCTTCGGTCGCACCGCGATAACCCATCGCCACAACAAACTTCTCTGAGCTGTCAGAACGAGAGGATGGCGGTTTGACGTTCATGACCTTGGTGAAACGTTGCTTTAATAGGGCTTGCAAGCTGCCCTCGGCCCCACCTGCTAGTACCTTGGACACAAATGTACCACCTTCCTCTAGCACGTCAAACGCCATATAGGCTGCGGCTTCACAAAGCGCGATGATCCTAAGGTGGTCTGTCTGTTTGTGACCAGAGCTAGAGGCCGCCATATCCGACATCACTACATCAGCCTTGCCGCCTAGCCATTCTTTGACTTTTTCATCAGCATCGTCTTCCATGAAATCCAGTTGGTAGAATTCGCACCCGGCAAGTGGCTCGACTTCTTGCAGATCAATTCCCAGAATGGTGCCTTGTGGTTTTCCGGCGCTCTCGCCAAGGGCATTTACCCGTGGCACAGCAACCTGACACCAACCACCAGGGGCACAACCCAGATCCAGAATTCGGGCACCGGGTACAAGAAAGCCCAATTTATCGTCCAACTCCATAATCTTGAACGCTGCACGTCCGCGGTACCCTTCGGCCTGCGCGCGTTTGACGTAAGGATCATTCAACTGACGTTGCAACCAACGAGTTGAAGAAGATCGGCGCCCACGCGCCGTCTTAACCTTGACGGTCAGGTCCCGCTGGCCGCGTCCAGAGGTATTTTTTCCATCGGGCCGTTTTGCCATCAGTCTTCTCCGCCTTTCAAGACACCATCGCCTGCCATCATCGCATAGAGCATGCCTTCGCGCAGCCCCCGATCTGCGACAGACAGCCGATCAGTGGGCCAGCAGCGCAAAAGAGCCTGCAAGATCGCCGCACCTGACATAATCAGCGCCTGTCTGTCCAGCCCAATCCTTGGGTCACGTCGCCGCCCTTCCGGCCCTAAAGTCAGATAACTTTGAATAACTTTGTCAATTTCATCGCTGGTCATTTGCAATCCATCGACCCGGTTGCGGTCGTAGCGGCGCAGGTCCAGATGACTGGCGGCAACAGTCGTCACCGTGCCAGATGTACCAATAATTTGAAAACCTTCACGTTTTTGTTCATATTTATAGGGAGCAAATTCGGAAAGATTTTCCTCAAAGAACCAGCTCATGAGGGCAAAGCGCGCGCTATCATCCTCGACATCACGAAATTGATCACGCAGTGTTGCTACTCCAAGCGGTACGCTGATCCAATCGACGACCTTGGCGCCACCATTTGTACTGCCTCGTGCCGCAAATCCACCGTGCATTCCCATAATAGCCTTGGCACGTTCTTTTCTGGGTACCGCGGTCAGATCGATCCAGACCAATTCGGTCGACCCACCGCCAATATCCACGACCAACAGCTGATCGGTGTGCGAATGCACCAGCGGCGCACAGGATACGACAGCAAGCTGTGCTTCTTCCTGTGTTTCGATAATATCTAACACAAGCCCAGTTTCACGCTTCACCCGGGCCATGAATTGCGCACCGTTGCTGGCCCGTCGACAGGCCTCTGTCGCGACTAGCCTTTTGCGTTGAACATTGTGGCGCTTAAGTTTTTGCTGACACACGCGCAGGGCTTGGATCGTGCGATGAATCGAAGACCGTGACAGTCGACCAGTTTTTTCCAAACCGGTGCCCAACTGTACTGATTTAGAGAAACTATCCACGACTTTAAACTGGTTCCCCTGTGGGTGGGCAACCAGCATACGACAACTATTTGTCCCCAGATCCAACGCCGCATAAAGCGGCCCGGACTTAGGCGAGATCAGTGCGGGGCTCTCAACCTTGTTCGGGATCGCGCCCGCACTTTTGGGACGCTTGGGCGTCATAACGGCACGCCCTCCATTTCGAGTTACCTCAAGCTTAGGCATTCGATTTCGTTGGCGCAAGTGGCGACTTTCGCTTGCATCACAATGACCTCGGAAACTCGTGCTTTATTGACCGTGTGAAACGACATATGGTGCCGCAGAAGTCGCTGCTTGTTTAAGTTCTGTCGAAAAACGACGCCGAAAGTCAGCGCTCCTGCTCTAGAGAAGTGGGACCACTAAGAGGAATCATCAATGGTTGACGTCACAATCGTATATTGGCGCGATATTCCGGCACAGGTTATTGTCGGAAAAGGTCGCCGCGGAGCGAAAAAACAACTGCCTGAACGCTTTGAGCAAGCGATCGACCGCGCTGCAATGAAGATTGGTGCAGACGATAGCGATGCTTATCTTGCTGAATGGCGCAAAGCGGCCCCATACCCAATGGATGGTGACGCAAACGAAGTTGTCGAAGCCGAGGCCAATCGGATCGATGCGGAATATGATCGCGAGCGTATCAAGCAACTGATCGCCAACGATGGATGGGCTTAACCCCCTATTTATGACGGGAGGCCGTAATGGCTCTTTTAAACTTCAAGAAACGTGACAAAGCGGCCACTGTGCCAAACGAACAAGTTCACGCGTTTTTGCAGGATTACTCAATCGAAGTAATGCCGCGCACCGCAGAAAAAGTTGAAGATTTTCGTGATCTTCTGCCCGCAGGCACGCGGGTATATATTGCCCATATCGAAGGCACACCCATCGAAGAAATGGTTGCCACCGCCAAGCGCATTGCTGCCGAAGGCTTCCCTGTGATGCCGCACTTCCCTGCGCGGATCATCAAAGATCAGGCCACTCTGGCTGACTGGATTGCCCGTTACCAAGGCGAGGCCAATGTTGATCAGGCCCTGTTACTTGCTGGCGGCGTGGACAAACCTCATGGCGATTACCATTCCTCAATGCAGCTGCTGGAAAGCGGTGAATTCGACAAGGCGGGCTTTAAGCGCCTGCACGTTGCTGGCCACCCCGAGGGTAACAAAGATATCGATGCTGATGGATCGACCAAAAATGTTGACGATGCCCTGCGTTGGAAACAAAAGTTCAATGACACCACCGATGCTAAAATGGCACTGGCAACGCAATTTGCCTTTGATGCCAAGCCAATCATCGAATGGGCGAACTCGCTGAGCGAAGCTGGCATCACGATTCCGGTTCACATTGGTATCGCAGGCCCGGCCAAATTGCAGACTTTGATCAAATTCGCGATTGCCTGCGGCGTTGGGCCATCTTTGAAAGTTCTGCAAAAACGCGCTATGGACGTGACAAAGCTGCTATTGCCATACGAGCCCACGGACGTTCTGGCGGAACTGGCAGCCCACAAAGCGGCGAACCCGGACTTCAACATCACGAAAGTCCACTTCTTCCCGCTTGGTGGAATCAAGACAAACGCCAACTGGGCGATCGAAAACGGTGGCGAAGCTGCCAAACCTGTAAACGCGTCGTGAAGGACCGAAAATGACCCGCACTATTGTTGAAAGCAAGACCAAGACCGCTGTCATGGGCTTTGACGAGCCCTTTTGCGTCATCGGTGAACGAATTAACCCCACCGGTCGTAAAAAACTGGCAGCCGAGCTGGAAGCCGGCGATTTCTCAACCGTCGAAAGCGACGCGCTGGCACAAGTTGCCGCTGGCGCAACCATTCTCGATATTAACGCGGGCGTTGTCTACAACTCCAACCCCAACCCGAACGAGACAGAACCACCACTGATGACCAAAATCGTCGAGCTGGTTCAGGGCCTAGTTGATACACCTTTGTGCATTGACAGCTCGGTTCCCGGTGCACTTGAAGCTGGTTTGGCTGCAGCAGAGGGTCGTCCGCTGCTAAACTCAGTCACTGGTGAAGAAGACCGCCTTGAAATGGTTCTTCCTTTGGTCAAAAAGTACAATGTTCCAGTTGTTGCAATTTCCAACGATGACACGGGTATCTCAGAAGATCCCGATGTGCGTTTCGAAGTTGCTAAGAAAATTGTTCAGCGTGCCGCCGACTTTGGCATTCCAGCGCATGACATCGTTGTTGACCCATTGGTCATGCCAATCGGCGCGATGGGCACAGCGGGACTACAAGTGTTCACATTGGTACGACGCCTGCGTGAAGAACTAGGCGTGAACACCACCTGTGGTGCCTCGAACATTTCGTTCGGCCTGCCAAATCGTCACGGTATTAACAACGCATTCCTGCCAATGGCAATGGGCGCAGGCATGACTTCCGCGATCATGAACCCGATTGCCCTGCCCGTGAAGCAAGCGGAAATTGCAGCCAAGAAAGAAGCCGTTGCGGCAGCCGGCCTCATCCTGCCAGAAGACATGGATGATGAAACTTTCTGTCAGCTGTTTGGCCTTGGCTCGATGAAAGCCCGCTCGGGCAAGGAAATGGAAGCCATCCGCGCGGCTAACTTCCTGACCAACAACGACCCACATGGCGGCAACTGGATCAAGTTCAACAAGCCTCCTTCGGCCGATGGCGAAGACCGTCGCGGTGGTGGTGGTCGTCGCCGTCGTCGCGCCTAAATCACAGGTATACGCAAACCAAAAGCCCAGCCATTGTGCTGGGCTTTTTCGTTTCACAAACATATCCGCATTTAAAGCAGGCCTTTGTCCCGTGCCAGCATCGCCGCATGAGTCCGATTACGTGCGCCCAGTTTTCTAGACAATGTTTTCACATGCAGTTTTACTGTGACTTCCTGCACATCAAGGTCACGAGCAATTTCTTTGTTAGACTGTCCTTGAGCCAGCCCCAACAAAACATCTTTCTCTCGCGGGGTCAGTAATATTAGGTCAGAATCATCATCGTCGCTGTCCAATTCCTCTGGAGTATAGACATTCCCAGCCAAAATATGGCGAACAGCTCCAAGCAGCAAAGCAGGCGAAAGCGTTTTAGGTAAAAAACCGGCGGCCCCGGCCTTCATTGCGATACGAGCGATATCTCTCGGTGCGGTTCCAGAAAGAATTGCAATTGGACACATTGTTAAACGTTGCATTTTTGCCAAACCGGATAAGGCCTCCATACCCGGCATGGAATAATCTAATAAGATCAGGGAAAACGGCGCTTCCTGAGCATTGACGGTAATCGCATCTTCCAATGTTGGAGCACAAAAAACCTCAAAACCTCCGCTGGAGCGAAGGTATTCTGCGATGGTTCCACGCACCAAGTCGTGGTCATCTGCGATTAGAATTTTATGCATCATGGCCTCTCTTGCCCAAGGCATGACGTATTAATTTTTGGTGCAAACTATACAGGCTTGCACTACGCGGTATACAAAAAACCTTACGTCCTGACCAGATGGGATGTTAAAAATTGATTTGAAGGGTGTTTAATTTTGTCTATTCTCAACTCTTACGACCTGTTGCTATGTTAATAAACAATCACAGGATAATATTATGTTAAAACATGTTACAATTTCCATCCTGGCGTTGATTTTTTTTCTCTCGCCTGCGTCTTCCCTAAGTCAGGAAACGGAGGAAATACTTCTGACCATTCAGATCCAGACTGACGGCAACTCAAAAAACCGAACCATTGATTTCACCCGTGCGGACCTTATGGATTTCCCGGATACAACAGTAACCACTACGACCATATGGACAGACGGGGAACAGACCTTTACCGGTGTCCAGATACAAGCACTGCTGCAGCATCTCAACATTCAGTCTGCTCAGCTTGAACTCGTAGCAGAGAACGAGTACTCCATCGAAGTACCTGCCGCCGATTTTTATGAAGATACAGCAGTACTGGCCTATGCCCGCAATGGAGAAGTCATGACTTTGCGCGAAAATGGGCCTCTTTGGTTGGTGTATGATTATGATTCAGACGCAAAGTACCGTACCGAGTTTTATTATCTGCGCAGCATATGGCAGTTGACAAAAATTATGGTTAAACCTTATTAGATTTAATGTCTAAATCATTGAATTACATATTAAAAGATATAATTTTGTATCTTGCGTCTTTACGCAGTCACATCCTGGTTTTTGGCATGTTTTCTGTAATCTTCTTTATTGCAACGATCGCAATGACCGCACAAGTTTTTCTACAATTCGACAAATACCGTACAACGGTCAATGACAACTTGCGTTGGTCCTTGACGCAGATGGAGCGGGATCATTTGCAATTCATTCTAGCATTGGAGCGCGTTGAGCCAAACGACGACAGCAGTATTGATCATGCCAGGCTAAGATATGATATTTTATACAGCCGCATCATCGGCGTAAAAGATGGTGGTACATTTAATAGTGCCTTTTCCGATACTGAACCGCGAACCCACTTACGAAAGATCGTAGACACACTCAGTGAAGCCTTACCGCATATTGACGCGGATAATCAAATGCTTGCGGAGCACACCCAAGATCTGCTGGCCGCTTTCAATCAACTTACTCCCTTGATGCGTAGCCTCTCTATTGAGAGCATCAAAGCCGAAGCCAAACACGTCGCGCAAGAGCGCACAATATTGGCCAACCGGTTGCGGCAACTGGCGGTACTAAGCTTAGTATTGCTATCCGTTTTACTCGCGCTTTTGTCTTTCTTATGGCGAAGTGACCGCATTCACCGAAAACAAGCTTTGGAAAACCTCATTATTCTCAATAGACTAAAGACCATACTTGACACGTCACTGGATGCGGCATTGGTCGTCAAACAAGATGGTACACTGTTTGAAACCAATCTTACTGCGACCAAGCTACTTGATTTCAAAACAGGTCAGAACAATACGCCCACAAACATTCAAGACATTCTGTTTCGGCGCGATCATGATCAAAACCTACAGCCCATCGCAGCTCAAGACCTGTTCACTGCCTGTGCAGTTAACCCAATCCATAGTACTGACCTCAGTGCTAAAACCGCTAGCGGTAGCAGTTTCCCGGTTGAGCTTTCAGCCAAGATCACCGCGACAGAAGATGACACGGTTTGCGTATGTTTCTTACGTGATATTTCTCGCCGTTTACAAGCTGAAGCGCATGTCGCTCATGCGCGCGACAAAGCTCTTGCAGGGGAACGTGCTAAAGCACGTTTTCTTGCGATTATGAGCCATGAAATGAGAACGCCGCTACAAGGGATATTCGGCACGCTAGATTTGCTGGAAGACACCCCACTGAATGATGAGCAGGAACGCCATCTTGGCATCTTGCAAACCTCAAGCAACCTGTTGCTCAATCAAGTCAATGACGCTGTGGAAATGCTACGCACTGGGGAAACCAATGTGCTGGCAAAAAATGAAACGCATTTCAATCTTGAAGAAATGTTGTCTGAACTGGTCCTTACCGCGACACCTGTGACACTAGATAATAACAGTGAAATAAAGAATATATCATCAAATCAATCAATTGGCATTGTAAAAGGAGATCAAGACAAACTACGTCAGGTTCTGTTGAACCTCATATCCAACGCTGCAAAGTTTACGATAAATGGCACGATCACGGTGGAGGCTGCACGCATTGGCAAAGCGGAAGGCGATCTTGTTGAAATTCAGGTGACCGATTCAGGTATCGGAATCGACGTTGGGGACATTGATCGCATCTTTGATGAATATGTCCGCCTAAATGATCAAAATCAAGACACCCCAGATGGCAGTGGCCTTGGCTTGAGCATCACGAAACAATTGGTCCAACTCATGGGGGGCGTTATTGGAGTCGAAAGTGAACCTGGGGAAGGCAGCGTATTTTGGGTGCAACTACCTCTTCCGGCTGTTCCCCAAAATGTTGAACTCAGTCAAACTGATGCGCCCACACGCCACATTGCCGCCTCGGCACCACAGAAAATTCTTTTGGTAGAAGACAATGTCAGCAGCCGTATGGTTCTTGAACAAATGCTTAGCAACGATGGTCATGACGTTCAGTCTGTCACTGACGGTGAAACAGCAATTTCCTTTGCGTCGAAACAGGTATTTGATCTTATTTTTATGGACATCAATTTGCCCGGAATGAGTGGAACCGAAACAGCTGCAGCCATCAGACAAAGCCTCACCGCGTCAGAAAGCACAAGAATTGTCTTTCTAACAGCCCATGCTGCATTGGCGTCCCAAACAGCTGCCGAACGCGACAATAAGGAAGAAATCTATACCAAACCTTTGCGCAAAGGCGATCTTCGTATGTTAGTGGCCAACAGCAATCCCAAAATACAGGTCGGCGGCCCAAAACCAAACATGGATTTTGATACGCAAACATTCCATCAATTTCGCGCGTCCATTAATAACAAAGAATTAGACGAGTTGCTGAACAAGTTCCGGGACGAAGGTGATGCATTAACCACCCAATTGCAGAATTTTGAGGGGCAAAGCGCGCAAGACTTAACCAATACGATCCATAAGCTGGCCGGCTCCTGTGCTACCTTTGGCGCAAATACTATGCAATCTATTCTTAATCGGGCGGAAACGGCTGTGACGGAAAACGATCTTGATACAGCCTATCAGGAATTGCGTACCCTCCCGAAGGCTTGGCAGTTAGCTTGCGCAGCGATGGATACATTGAAAAATCGTGACCAAGTCTAATAGTCTGGCTTTCGGCGTTAAAATCTTCGTGTTAGCCATAAGGAATGAAAAAAACCCGCCTCAGCCTTAAGTGGCTTGAAATCTTTCTGTTGATTACTCGGCACGGCTCGCTTCAGGCAGCGTCGGAAGAGGCAGGTCTTTCTATCAGCACCGTATCCCATCACTTGCGCAGTCTGGAAGATGAGCTTGGCGTACAGCTGTTTGATCACAAACGTCGCCCTATCCGTTTGACCTCCGAAGGCAGCATTTTTCAACGCAACATCAGCGAAGCGATGCGCCTGATCCATAAGGCCGAAACTGAGGCCACAACAGAAAATGTTTCACAGACACGGAACCTAAAGCTGGCATTAATCGAGGATTTTGACAGTGAGATCACACCGGAACTGGCCCGAAGCCTGATCGACAGCATGCCAAATTGTCGGTTCCAGCACCTAACACGACCCAGCCATGATATTTTGGAACTGCTCAAGAACAACGATATCGATATCGGCGTAGCCACCCGTCCGCAATTTCCTCAACCAGACTTGAATGAAATACCATTGTTACGCGATCCCTTCGTGATGATTTTGCCCGCAACAAATGATACCCCGCCTGAACGCCTGTTGGACGATCCCAGCACCCTGCCCTTACTGCGCTACAATCAAAACCAGATCATCGGTACGCAGATTGAAACGCAGCTGCGTCGCTTGCGTATTTCACAACCAGTGCAGTTTGAATTCGACAGCAATCAAACTCTGATGAACATGGTGGCTGAAGGTCATGGTTGGGCGATCACAACACCAACAAACTTTATGCGTGCAAGACGATTTCACCGCCAGATCAAACTGGTGCCGTTTCCGGGCAAAGAGTTCGCACGTTTCATTTCTGTTTTCACGACCGACCTGTGTGCTCCGCAAATTCTGACAGCGATTAATCAAACATTGCGAAATCTTATTCAATCGCACTCGATTTCACCAATGACCCAGAAATTCCCATGGCTGCGGGATCAATTCAACCTGATGCCAGACGATACTGACCTTACAAAATCTTGAACTTTTCCCTAATCTTCGCGTCTTGCTCAGCTGACAGATACTGTGGCTGATAATCCGATAGGATGGCTTTCGCTTTTGCATTGGCTTGCTGCCAGACATCTAACGCACCGTTCTCCTGCCAGGTTCTTGGATTGTCACGATCAGCAAGGCTTGGGTAGAAATAGTCTCTCTCCATTGCCTCAAATGTATGCGTGCCGCCTAGGAAATGCCCCTCCCCCAGAACCGCATGGCAAATAGCGTCAAACCCAAGGTTTTCCTCGGTCACTTCTATCCCGCGCAGCATCCGGTAGGTGCTGGAATGCATTTCGTCATCCAAAATGAACGCCTCAAAACTGGCCCCCAATAGCGACGCTGTCATGCCCGAGGATTCGTAGATCAGATTGCCCCCCGCCAAAGCTGCCGCCACTGATGTCATCGCCTTTTCTGCCCCGTACTGGGCATCGATTGCCTTGGCATCTGTCATGGAGGCCGCCACACCAGACGGTAACCCCAACCAGTTGCTCAGCTGTGCTGATGCCGCGTTGAGAACGGAAATCTCGCCACCGCCCCCCGCAAAGGCACCAGTGCGCAAATCAATTACCAGCGGCCAGTTCGAAAACACCATCGGATGACCCGGTTTGATCGCATTGACCATCACCAGACTGGCCAGTGTTTCGGCCAGTGACTGTGCTAGAAACCCAGCCAACGTAGCAGGTGCCGTTGCCCCGGCTTGTGCAGCAGTGATGCACGATAATGGTATATTGTGTTTGATACATTCAAACGTCACATCCACTGCGTCTTCTCCATACCGCATGGGTGAAATTACCGGGCTTATGTGAACTTTCAAAAACGGCTTACGAGAGAATTCTCCCGGACCACCAGCCACTATGTCAAACATCTCGACGATCGGCTCGACGTGTTCGGCCAAGGTAAATGCTGTCGCCACAGGTTTGGTCGTGTTTTTCATCAACGCATAGGCGGTGTTCACATCCAAATCGTAAGGGTCTGCAACATCTGTCGCGATACAGCACCGGGTGAACCAGCTTACATTGTTCAAAGTATCCTGTAGCCGGGTAAAATCGTGCAAGTCTTTCAACGTGGATTCGCGATACAGTCCGGTCTCAAGATCCAGCGCCTGAACAGCGGCGCCCCCAGTTCCAAAATGTACAGATTTGCCACCCACCTCGATGGATCGCGCATCGTCACGCCCATGTAACGTGAATGTCTTTGCCGCCTTGCCCATCATCTCTTCGACCATCGTGCGTGGGAAACTATAGCGTTCGCCGGGAATGGCTTTGGCTCCGGCTTCGGTCAGGATTTTGGCCAAATTGTCAGGCACCTCACCCATGCCCAACTCCTCGAGCAGACGCAGGGCTGTCTCATAGATTGATGAAAGTTCAGCCTCTGTCAGTGGTTGATACATGCCACCTAGCTGCCCCGGAGGGGCCGGGTTGACCTTTGGCGGGGCCGCACTTTTGGCAAGTCTCTTCCGACGGCCGGATCTGCGTGCTTTTTGCCCAACGTCTTCGGTCATCCGAGCCTCTTTTGCCAAGTGATGTGAATTTACTTATCCTGTTATGGACCGCCAACGTGCCTTATCCGCAAGTAACTTCTCTCTATTTCTATTTTTTCGAATTCCCCATACGAAAATATAAGAAGCACCCAGATCACAATTGACCATTGAGCCATAAACCACGCCATTACAGGAAAATCTTTATTCCCGGAGATCACCATGAAAACGCAGACCCGTTGTGTTGTAATTGGCGGCGGCATTGCCGGCTGCTCGACCCTTTATCACCTCACTCAGGAAGGCTGGGCAGATGTTGTCCTGGTAGAACGAGATGAGCTGACCAGCGGCACAACATGGCATTCAGCAGCTCAGGTGACCAACTTTGGCATGAACCAGACCATGGTTGGGCTCAAGACGCATTCGATCAATTTGTACAAAGAGCTGGCCGATGATCCGGAATATCCGATCAACTACCACCATGCCGATGGCGGCATTCGCCTTGCCAATACCGAGGCACAGATGGAAGGCTATCGTCACTTTTCATCGATGGCCCGCGGCATGGATGTGGAATTTGAAGTGATTGATGCACAAGAATGCGCTCGCCGTCATCCGTTAATTTCAACCGAAAATCTTATTGGTGGGCTGTGGGATGGGCAGGATGGCGATATCGACCCGGCGCAGCTGTGTCAGGCTCTGGCTCGACGCGCCCGAAAGGCTGGAGCTGAGGTATACCGTAATACCCCTGTGACCGGGTTGACCCAACACAAAGACGACAGCTGGACCGTGCATACCGAACACGGTGATATTGATTGTGAGGTTGTGGTCAACGCCTGCGGTTATCGCGTGAATGAAGTGGGTGCGATGATGGGTGTGCACCACCCCGTCATGTCGATGGAACACCAGTATTTCCTGACCGAGGAAATCCCCGCTATCAAAGAAGCAGGTCATCGTATGCCGCTGCTACGTTGCCCTATCTCAGATTATTACTCGCGACAGGAAAAAAACGGCCTGCTGGTCGGATTTTATGAACAAGGTTGTAAAACATGGGGCATGGACGGAATCGACCCCAACTTTGTCAACGCGCTTTGCCCTGATGATCTTGACCGCATTACAGATGTGCTCGAAGGCGCGTTCGAGCGAATGCCTGCCCTGATGGAGGTTGGGATTCACACCGTTGTGAACGGCCCAATCACCTATACGATCGACGGTGCCCCCTTGGTTGGTCCCATCCCCGGAAAACGGAATGCTTTTTGTATCATCGGCCTGCGCGCAGGCTTGGGTGAAGGTGGTGGTCATGGTTGGCTTTTGGCCCAGCAGATCGTGCACGGCGAGGCATGTTATGACACTTGGTGCCTTGATCCGCGACGTTTCACCGGTCACACCAATGTGGAATTAACGGCACTGAAAGCCATCGAAGATTACCAAAACGAATTCCGCTTTCATTTCCCCAATGAACATCGCCCTGCAGGCCGTTATGCCAAAACAACTCCGCTCACTCCGGTTCTGGAGGCTGAAAACGCAGAGTTCACAGTCGTCAATGGCTGGGAACGGGCTGAGTATTTCAAGCCGTCACCAGATTTCCACGTAACGCATTCTTTCAAATTTGATGAAGCCCACGACATTGTCAGCACCGAGGTCAAAGCTGTGCAGACAGCGGTTGGTTTGGCTGAGGTTAACGGATTCAACCGCATTGAGATTACAGGTTCCGATCGCCACAGATTCCTTGATCGCATGATTTGCGGTGCGGTAACCAAACGCGACGGTCGAGTTGGGCTCGGATACCTCTTGAACCATCATGGAATGATCAAGGGAGAGGCCACAGTTGCCAATATTCCTGCCTCGGATCGTGGACCAGACAGAGTCTGGTATGGTTCTGCTGCTGCATCAGAATTCCACGACATGGATTGGCTCAACCAACACCTACGCGATGACGAAGATGTACAAATCAAGTCGCTGACCAACGATCAAACCATTCTGGTGCTTGCAGGACCGAACTCCCGTGATGTTTTGTCAGAAGTCTCTCGCATTGATTGGTCCAAGGACGCATTTCCATGGCTATCGGTGCGCGAGTGTTTCATCGGCTTTGCCCCCGCCACAGTCATGGCAGTCAGCTTCTCAGGTGAGCTAGCCTATGAAATCCATGTTCCCAACGCCAATCTCTATTCCGCCTATCGTGCCTTGCGCGACGCAGGTAAGGCGCATGGCATGACACTCTTTGGGGCCCGCGCTGTTGAATCGATGCGCATGGAAAAAGGCTTCCTGCATTGGAAGGCAGATCTAATCACGGAATTCGACCCCTTTGAGACCGGACTTGATCGCTTTGTGAAGCTTGATAAGGATTTCATCGGCAAAGAGGCACTACTGAAGCGTCGCGAATCTAGTCCAAATCGCAAGCTGGTCACGCTCAAAGTTGATTGCGCTGACGCGGCAGCGCATGGTGGGGCCTCTGTCATTCAGGGTAGTAAGATCATTGGCACTGTGACATCTGGTGACTGGGGCCACAGAACGGACCTCAATCTGGCCTATGCATTTGTTGATCCAGATCAAAGTAACGACGGCACAGCAGCAGTGATCGATATCCTTGGCGATCTTGTGCCCTGCACTGTGATACCTCCGGCGCCCTATGATCCTGATATGAGCCTACCACGCGGCTGATTGCCTCACAGGTATGTGAGCCTATGAAAGGATGGCAGCCCCAAACAGGGAGTTGCCATTCCCTCGGCTTGCTTTACCTTTCTGGCGACTCGAAGAAAACCGGCCCTGTCGCCGGATATTGTGGGGTATCTGCGTGCCAGTCTGGAAACAAATTCTTATCCTGTGCCTTCTGGCAGCTGCGGGTTATGGTGGATACAGCTATTTTCGTCATCAATCTGCCTCGCCAGAAACGGCAACAACACAACGCATCAGCCGTCCTATTCTGGTTGAAACAGCCAAAGCTGAACCTCAAAAACTGACCCAAAGCGTCGAGGCGGTTGGCACCACTCGTGCGCTCCGCTCAATCGCAATCGTGCCATTGTCCAGCGGTCGGCTCGTGTCGCTTGAAATCACACCGGGGCAAACCGTGGCGCAAGGCGACATACTTGCCCGGCTGGATGATGCAATTGAACAGGCTGACCGGGCTGAAGCCCACGCCCGCTTGACCGAGCAGCAGCAAATTCTCAAACGTGTTGAACAGCTCCGGCTGACAAACGCCGTTTCGCAGGCGTCCCTTGATGAGGTAACTGCCCGTCTCGCAGAGGCGCGTGCACAGCTTGACCGGATGGAGCAACAGCTGGAAGACCGCACCATTCGTGCACCCTTTGCCGGTGTTGTGGGGTTGAACGAAATTGATCTGGGTGCGCGTGTCGACGAAGGTGAAACCCTCACACGACTTGATGATCTATCACAGGTCGTGGTGGAATTTTCCTTACCTGAAACGTTGTTTGCAACAATCTCTATCGGTCAGTCCATTAGCGCGCGCTCAGCTGCTTTTCCCGGCCGAACGTTTTTTGGAACAGTTTCCGCCATTGACACACGGATCGACCCGACCAGCCGCGCCTTTCGCGCGCGTGCCACTGTTCCAAACCCCGATGGAATCCTGCCCGCTGGTATGTTCATGTCATTGACCCTGATATTGTCAGAGTATGACGCATTAGTCGTGCCTGAGGAGGCGATCATATTTGAAGCCGCCTCAACTTATGTCTTTATAATCAAAGACGACATGGCCCAACGTCGCGCCGTAACAACAGGTCAGCGACACAACGGTATCGTCGCAATCAATGAGGGTTTACAACAGGGAGACGAGGTGGTCATTCGCGGATTAAAGCGTGTTCGCGACGGCAGTCAAATTACCCGCGCTGTGCCCAGCTCCGATGATGACACCCAAACGGACAACGGTTCATGACCCTATCTGACATCGCTGTTCGCCGCCCTGTTCTGGCCGCTGTCGCAAGCCTGTTGATCATCGTTTTTGGTATTGCCGCGGTGCAATCCATTCCAATCCGCGAATTACCTGACATCGATAACTCTGTTGTAACGATCCAGACCACCTATACCGGCGCCGCTGCTGAGGTCGTGGACACTGATATTACCGAAACGATTGAGGGCGCAGTATCTGCCATCACAGGTTTACGTTCTATCAGTTCCGAAAGTCGTCAGGGGCGCAGCAGCGTCACTCTTGAATTCAATGTTGGACGCGATATTGATCAGGCATCAAATGATGTCCGTGACGCCGTTGGTCGTGTACGCGGGCAGCTGCCAGAAGAAGCCGATGAACCGCAGGTAATCAAAAGCGATGCCGACGCAGACCCGGTGATGCGTCTAGCGGTTACGTCGTCACGCATGACCACCGCCGAAATCACCGATTACATGGATCGGTTTATCTCCGATCGAATTTCAACGATTGATGGCGTGGCTAATGTCAGAATTTATGGTGATCGGCCTTTTGCTGTGCGCATTTGGTTGGATCGGCGGGCCTTGGCAGCACGAAAATTAACTGTCTCAGATGTAGAGGCCGCCCTGCGCCGCAACAATCTTGAACTGCCCGCCGGCGAGCTTGAATCGCAAAACCGCCAACTAACCGTGCGGTTAAACAGCCGCCTGAACGCGGTTGATGATTTTCGCAACATCGTAATTGACCGTATCGTTGGCTATCCTGTCCGATTGGGCGATGTCGCGGTGGTAGAACCCGGCGTGACAGACGACACAACAATTGTGCGTGCAAATGGGGCAGATGCCGTCGGCATGGCCGTTCTAAGACAAAGCCAATCCAATACCTTGGCCATCTCAAAGGCCGTGCGCGCCGAAATTAACCGGCTTAGGCCAACCCTGCCAGAAGGTATGGAAATCATTGTTGGATCTGACGACGCTCTGTTTGTTGGTGCATCAATTCGAGAAGTTCTCACCGCACTGATGATTTCACTTGGTTTGGTCATTTTGGTGATTTTGCTATTCCTGCGCAGCGTGCGGATTACGCTCATTCCTGCAATAACCATTCCGATCTCATTGATCGGGTGTTTCATCTTTATCAATACTATGGGCTTTTCGCTCAACACCCTGACATTGTTGGCTTTGTTGCTGGCCATTGGCTTGGTCGTGGATGACGCGATTGTGGTGCTAGAAAATATCCAGCGCCGGATTGAACGTGGCGATACCCCGATTGTTGCCAGCCTACGAGGTGCCCGGCAGGTCACCTTTGCCGTCATCGCCACCACGGTTACGTTAGCCGCTGTTTTTGTACCTTTATCTTTTATGCCCGGTCAGGTCGGCCGACTGTTTGTTGAATTTGGCTGGGTTCTGGCGGCAACGGTGATTATTTCCACATTTGTGGCGCTGACCGCCTGCCCGGCTCTGGCCTCCAAGCTACTACGCGCCCGTAAATCACCTGCTAAATTGGATTCTGAGCTTGAAAAGTCAACCATCGAACGCGGCTACGAAGCCCTCCTGAAACGTGCACTCGGAATGCCCTTGGTTGTTCTGGCGCTCTCTGCGGCACTTTGTTCTGGGGCATTTTTGGTTTATGAGACCCTGCCACGTGAGTTGACCCCGAAAGAAGATCGCGGCGTGGGCTTTATTCCCCTTACCGCACCCGCGGGCAGTACAGTAAGCCATACCGATACGGCAGCCCGCCAAGTCGAAGATATTCTTGCACCGATGCGCGCAGAAGGCCTTCTTGAGACAGTCTACACCTTTACAGGATGGGGCAATCGGGCGTGGCGTTCGTTTGTCGTGTTCCGGCTATCTCCATGGGAGGACCGCGATGCAACGGTGTCAGACGTGATTGGCCGGATCATGCCGCAGATGGGCAAGATCACCATTGCGCGCGGCTTCCCCGTAGCTCCTGCAGGACTTGGCCTGCGCGGAAGTTCATCTCCCGTGCGGCTTGTGGTTGGCGGACCAGACTTTGAGAGTGTAAAAAACTGGGCAACTGAGTTACTGGAGGCATCGGAAAACATCCCCGGTCTGGTCAATCCCGAAATCAATTTTGAGCAAAACCTGCCACAGCTTGATATCAGCATCGACCGGGCACGAGCGGATGATTTAGGCATAACGGTCGAAACCATCGCCAGCACCTTGCAAACCTTTCTTGCATCACGCGAGGTAACAGGTTTTGTCAGCCGTGGTCGTGAATATCCAGTTTTGCTTCAAGCCAAAGCAGATGACCGTGATAATCCATCCGATATTAACAATATTTTTGTGCGGGCTGGAAATGGCGAAACGCTGGTACCGCTTGGCGCGCTGGTCACCCTGACGGAAAACGCCGCTGCTCCTTCCTTGCGCCGGTTTGATCGCTTGCCGTCAGTGCAGCTGTCTGGCGCATTGGCTCCGGGGTACAATCTGGGTGAAGTACTGGCATCTGTCGAGGTTCTTGCACAAGATATTCTGCCAACCGAGGCGAAACTGGGATTCGAGGGGCAATCTCGTACATTTAAAGACACCACATCAGGCACATCCTTGATTTTTGCGCTGTCGGTACTGATTGTGTTTTTGGTGCTTGCCGCACAGTTTGAAAGCTTCATTCACCCCATCACTATCATGTTAACGGTGCCTGCAGGTCTGGCTGGGGCAATCTATGCGATGGGCATTTCTGGGCTATCACTCAATATCTACAGCCAGATCGGGATCATTTTGCTGACCGGCATGGTAGCCAAAAACGGTATTCTGATTGTCGAGTTTGCCAACCAACTGCGCGATACCGGCCTGAACACTCGCGATGCAGTTTTACAGGCTTCCATTCAGCGTCTGCGTCCAATTGTGATGACCGTGTTGTCAACCATTCTTGGCGCCTTGCCATTGGTTTTGGCCAGCGGCGCTGGGGCCGAAAGCCGAATTGCGATTGGCACCGTTATCGTAGCTGGTTTGGCAATGGCATCGGCGTTGATGTTAGTAGTGACCCCAGTTCTTTACGATCTACTGGCCCGTTTCACCCGCCCACAAGCCGAACGTGACGCCGACATCGCACGGGGCATGCCGCAGCCGTAAGTTTAATCTATAAGACGACAACGCCACAATAATATAGGCAGAGAATGGCCGGTATTATTTGTGTTTTCGCAATTCAGGCATGGCCTTCATCGCCCTGTGATGAAATATTTACAACAAGTGACGGGGTCTGAGCGTGTTCGAATCAAATTTTAAGAAATTTCTTTGTCTTACCACTTGGTTAGCCTTTGCAGCTCAGACATCAGGCGCGGTTGAGTTGACGATTTACGCCCCCGGCGCGAGCGAGGATTTGGCAAAAGACCTTAAGGCGGCATCTTTAACCCTCAAAACCAAAGGCGAAGAGGAAAGCACGTCACAAGACATTCTTGCCGCCGCCCGAGCAGATTACGCGCGAATGACCAGCGTTTTATACGAACACGGCTATTATGGTGGCATTGTAAAAGTCAACGTCGATGGACGCGAGGCGGCCAGTATTCCCCCCGTTGGTGAGCCCCGAGAAGTCAACAAGATCCAGATCTCGGTCAAACACGGGCCAAAGTTTGCTTTTTCAAAAGCATCCGTGCAGCCCCTGCCCCCCGGTGCCGAACTGCCAGAAGGCTTTGCCCCCGGGCGTCCGGCCCTCAGCGGGCTTGTCGGTGATGCCGCAATCGAGGCCATTTCGGCATGGCGTGACCACGGCCACGCCAAGGCTGACATCAGCAGTGAAAACATCACAGCTAATCACAACAGTAAAACCCTATCGGCTGAAGTCGGAATTGCGCCGGGACGCCAAGTGAAATTCGGCAAGTTGAATGTGGTTAAGGTCGAATCTGTTTCGACAAAACGCATCCAGCGCATTGCAGATCTTCCAACCGGCGAAACGTTCTCTCCACGCGAGTTGCGCGATGCCGCGGATCGCTTACGTAAAACCGGAACGTTCCAATCGGTTGTGCTGCAAGAAGCTGATGAGATCAATCCAGACAATACACTTGATATCAATGCAGAGATGATCAACGCCGAACGGCGGCGTATCGGTGCGGGGATCGAGTTTGAAACCATCGATGGCTTGACCCTTTCCGGCTCTTGGTTGCACCGCAATATCCGCCGTGACGCCGACCGCTTAAAAATTGACGGAAAAGTCGGCGGCATTGGCGGCGAAACGGGCGGTATCGATTACAGTGTCATCGGTCGTTATGACCGCCCATCGACCTTTACCCGCGATACGGGCTTGTTCTTGCAGCTTGGCGTCGAGCTGGAAGATGAACCCGAGTTTCGTGATTACAACTTTCAGGTCGGCGGCGGCGTAACACATGACTTTTCCGATGATCTTTATGGTGAATTGGGGATCGGATACCGCTTCTCTGATGTGACCGACAATTTGGGATCGCGGACCTTGCAGCACCTTGTGCTGCCAGCGAAATTAACCTGGGATACCCGAGACAAGGAATTAGACGCCCGCAAAGGGTTCTACACCAATCTAGAAGTGACACCCTTTTACGAGCTGGCGGAATCCGATACCGGGGCACGTATTTATGCGGATTTGCGCAGCTACAAGGCCGTTGGTTCAAGTAAAAACCTGGTATTCGCAGGGCGCATGCAGCTGGGTGCTGTTACTGGTTCAAGCCTTGAGAACGTCCCGCCAGAGTATCTGTTTTATTCTGGTGGCGCTGATACCGTACGCGGGCAGCCGTACGAATCCCTTGGTGTGACACTCGGTAACGGACAAGTCATAGGCGGCCGCGCGTTCCTTGGGTTTTCAGGCGAGGCGCGCATTCCCGTGGCGGGTAATTTCTCAGCCGTGGCCTTTGCCGATACTGGTTTTATTGGACAAGAGGCGTTCAACACTGACGACGGCGAATGGCACAGCGGTGGTGGTCTGGGCGTGCGCTATGCCACCAGTATCGGCCCGATCCGTTTTGATCTCGCAACCCCCTTCGATGATGATGCCGGTAAGGATTTCGAATTCTACATCGGTATTGGTCAGGCCTTTTGATGCGTAAATTTGTTTTCATCTCTCTGTTTGTCGCTTTTACAGCCCCCGTATTTGCACAAGAGGAAGAGGCCTCAGATGACAGCAGTTTTCTCGAAGGTCTAATTGAAAGCTCTTTGTCGGGTGCCAGCCGAGACGTTGTGATCAAAGGTTTCCAAGGCGCGCTTTCTTCCAACGCAACATTGGATGAGATGACCATATCTGATGCTGACGGGGTTTGGTTGACTCTGCGTGATGCCTCTCTGGTCTGGACCCGTAGTGCACTTTTGCGTGGGCGTCTCAAAGTTGATGAATTAACCGCCTCTGAGCTGATTATCACACGTTTACCCGACAGTTCAGAGGCCCCAAGCACCGAAGATACCGTTGCACAGCCCTTCGCCCTGCCCGAACTGCCCGTTTCAGTCAACGTCGGCAATATTAACATCAGTCAGGTCAAACTTGACGAAAGCATTCTGGGGGAAGAGGTCGACCTGACAGTGTTAGGCAATCTTATATTGGAAGGCGGCAATGGCTCTGCCTTATTGGATATCTCGCGCCAGCCGAAAAACCGCGGGCATTTGCGGTTAGACAGCAGTTATTCCAATGAAAGCCGGGAACTGAAGATTAACTTAGATCTTGAAGAAGATGCAGAAGGGATCGGCTCCAAGCTATTGAAAGTCCCAGGTGAACCGCCCTTGTCACTCAAGGTGATTGCTGATGCACCACTTTCCGATTTCAGTGCCGACATCGTTATGGCTACCGAGGGCGAGACCCGGCTGGCCGGGGTTGTCACTCTCAAAGAGGAAGGTCAGGATCCCAGCGAGCGGATCACTCATTTCTCGGCAAACATGGGCGGCGATATGCGCGCACTCTTCACCCCGGATTTGCAGCCCTTTTTTGGAGAAAAAACACTTTTTAGCCTGCAAGGGACAACCACAGCCGATGGTGCAACCGATCTAGAACGCTTCTTTCTCAGCTCAGCAGCCCTACAACTCGATGGTGCTGTTGATTTGGGTCCGGGCGGTTGGCCACGTAAGTTCAACGTCGTAGGAAAATTGGGCGGTACAGGGAAAACCCGCCTGCCGACAACGGGCCCTGCGACATATATCGACACCGCGAACATCACAGCCAGCTATGACGTTCAGGCTGGTGAAGCATGGGAAATGCAACTGGCGTTGTCTGATTTCTCACGCGATGACGGTATCAGCCTCGCTCAAACCACAGTCACGGCCAACGGTACATTTGGCCGCCTGAAACCTCGCAAACTTGCTGGTGACATCACTTTAAGTATCGATGGCATCGCACATGAAAACCCTGATCTGGCGCGTGCTCTTGACACGGCATTAACTGGTAAAACCAGCGTTGTCTGGCAAAAGAATACTGGCATAAACCTGCGCGGGTTAGAGTTTCAAACCGGAGATTTGAAACTATTGGCGAACGGCGGTCTTGGTGGCTTGTCCAAAGGTCTTCCTTTTCGTGGCCGAGCATACCTAAGTGCCGGTGATCTTTCCCGCCTGTCTGGGCTGGCCCAGCGTGATCTTGGTGGCGCGGTTCAACTTGCCCTGCGCGGAGAAGCCGAACTCATTGGGGATTTCTTTGATGCGGATCTCTCTATCCGTTCAACTGACTTGAAGATCGGCGAAACCCGCCTTGATCCGCTGCTGGCCGGCGGCGCCAAACTTGAAGTTTCGGCACGGCGCGACACGACGGGCACAACTCTCGACAGCTTGACGATCAACAGCCCCGAAGTTGACGCCCAAATTCAAGCACACTTAAATCCAGACAAAGGTGATTTGACCCTTGCTGCCAAATTGCAAGAACTGGCACTGGTTGAACCTACTCTCTCTGGCCCAGCGACTGTTGATACTGCGATCAGTTGGGCCTCAGGGCAAGATTTAACAATCGACAAGCTGATCGCAACTGCCATGAAGGCTGAGCTGTCCGTATCCGGTGCTGTAAATCCAGAAGATAAAAGCCTACCATTTAATGGCGATATCGACTTTCGTGCGGCTGACCTCTCGGCCTTTGCTGGCATCGCGCAGATGCCATTATCAGGTGTGGTTGACCTTCAGTTTACTGGCGCCGCGCAAGCCGGAGACGATTTCATTAACGCGCCCTTTGCTGCTGAACTTTATCTGACTTCATCAGATATTGAGATAGGCGAAGAGCGCATTGATGCTCTGATGTCTGGGAATACACGCTTGGTCGCCAAGGCCGCACAGGATGAAAAAGGCCTGCGTTTGGACGCATTTAACATCATTAATGACGCCCTGACAGCCACAGCCGCTGGCCAGCTGATCAAAGGTGAAGACGGCACCTTTATGCTCAGGGCTGAAATTGATGACGCATCGGCCATCGATCCGCGCCTCAATGGTTCGGCCTTGCTCGATACAAATCTGGACTGGGCTGGTGACACGGAAACGATGACACTGAAGCACCTCTCCGCTGCGGTCTTTGGTGCGGATCTGTCTGCCAGCGGGATGGTGCAACCCTATGATGACACCCTGCCCTTTGATGGAACGCTTACTTTGAAGGTGCCTGATCTGTCGGAATTTGCACCGCTGATCAACATGCCCTTGTCAGGATCGATTGATCTGAACAGTAAAGGTAACGGCAAATTCAAGGGACGTGAATTCGATGTCGAAACCAACCTGCAAGGCAACGGCCTACGGACTGGAAACGCGGACCTAGATGCGCTGCTTGGCAGCAAAGTTGTACTTGAGCTGTCGGCAGCTCTGCAAAACAAAGAACTGGATTTACGCAAGCTGATCCTGAGTGCGGCTGAAGTCACCGCCGATATTAAAGGTTCAGGCCCTGGATCTCCGATCAGCTTTGATGCCAGATTAGCCAACCTTGGCCGCTTTGCCCCCGGTTTTGATGGCGCATTATCCGCCAATGGACAAGCCACACTTAACGATTCATCTGGGGAAAACATCACCCTAAAAATGAACGCTGTAGGTCCTGGCAGAGCCACCGCAAACATTTCTGGCGACGTCATTGAATACGGTAAAAATGTCGCGTTGGCTGTATCTGGAGTTCTACCGCTTGGCTTGATCAATGGATTTATCAAGCCAACGGCAATAGATGGAAATGCCCGCTATGACCTGCAAATCAATGGTAAGCCATCGCTTTCTGCAATCACGGGTACTGTCGACATTGGACCTGCCCGCGTGACGGATCCATCGGTTAATCTCGCTCTTGAAAACATCCAAGGGTCTGCCAATCTCTCTTCCGGGCAGGCCAATATGAATCTCACAGGGCAATCTGCACTAGGTGGAACTATTCAAGCCAGCGGCCCCATCACCCTCAACCCACCTCTCCCAGCTGACCTTGCGATCAAACTTAATACCTTCACCATCCGTGACCCGGAACTGTATCAGACGTCTGTAAATGGCGATATCAAGATCACGGGGCCCCTACTGGCCGGTGCGTTAATCAGCGGCAGGATCGATTTGGGGAAAACAGAAATTCGCCTAAGCCCCAGTGTCGGTACCGGCATCAAGGATCTTCCCGGCCTTAGGCATGTCAATGAACCCGCAAGTGTGCGCGCCAGCCGCGAACGAGCCGGCTTGATAAAAAAAGAGAAATCCAAACCCGTGATCTTCCCATTGGATTTGGCCATTAATGCTCCAAATCAGATCTTTGTGCGTGGCCTTGGGCTGGATGCTGAGCTGGGCGGAGAGCTTCAAGTTCGGGGCACAACAAAAGAAGTCAGCCCCAGCGGCTTTTTTGAACTAATTCGTGGCCGGATTGACATTATCGGCCAACGAATCGAACTGGCTGAGGGATTGGTTGACCTTCGTGGATCTTTGATCCCCTATATTCGGTTTGTTGGCGAAACTGACACCGATGAAATCACCGCACAAGTGATCGTTGAAGGGGCCGCAGATGAGCCCGAAATCACCTTTTCGTCCTCTCCTGATTTACCAGACGAAGAAATCGTCGCACACCTTCTGTTTGGACGTGGATTGGATTCAATTTCGCCGATTCAAGCTGCACAATTGGCTGCTGCAGTCGCGAGTCTTAGCAACGGTGGGGGCGGCTTGGATGGTGGATTGCGCAGCCGCTTGGGGCTGAGCAACCTCGATATTGGATCGACAGAAGATGGCGGAACCGAAGTATCTGCCGGCACTTATCTTACGGATAGTATATATTCCGAAATCACCGCTGATAGTGAAGGCAACGAAAAGATCAATCTCAACCTCGACCTGACCCCCAGCTTCACAGTCAAGGGATCGACCAGCACGGATGGTAACAGCGGTCTTGGTGTGTTTTTTGAGCGCGATTATTAACCCCAAACATTACAGGATTGATCGCACATTACAGGTTAGAGCTGACGTGCGCGGGTTAACCCGCGCCCTGTTTTAGCTTGCCCGTTTCTGTCGCTCACCTTCAGCGCGGCAAATATTGTCGGCTTCGCGAACACTCATGTTATTTGGGCGGTCAATCGCACGATCCCACAGCACCCGTTCTTTGGTATACAACTGACAAGTCACAATCCCTTTTGCTGTCTTCAATTGCACTGGCGTCGTTTCATAGTTTTGTGGATCAATCGAACACCCCGAAAGCAGCGCAACGCAAAATACGCCGACAATAGATACTTTTCTTTTACTGATCATCTTCAGTTTCACCTTCACTCAATGATAAGTCGACAAAGCTTACGCCCAAGACATTAACAATCTGCCTCGGATCGCTTGAGATTGCACAATATTAAGAATTTTGCAAAACGTATTTCAGAGGGAAATTTTGTCACAGCGGATCAGATTTGCAATTTATTGTCAGTCCTTGATGACAATAAATTGGCTTGCCGAGGTGCAGGTAATATTTCATTTGCACAGAAAAAAGGGGGCATTTGCCCCCTTATTGAGTTTCGCTGTTCAGGCTCTGTCTGTTAACCGCTCGGTGTTTTTTGCCTGTGGCCTGAACGTCGTCCGGGGTGAGCGCACCCGCCCCGTATGGAAAAGGAGCAGGTCAACGACCCGCTCCCGATGTGTCTTAGCTACAGCCGCTGGTCGAACCGCAGGTGTTGCATTTCATGCAGGTCCCATTGCGGACCAGCGTGTAGTTACCGCAATCGCCACATGGATCACCCTCATATCCCTGCATGCGTGCCTTTGAACGGGCATCCATGCCTGTACTTGCGCTGGTCGTCACCGTGGTTTCGGTCACAACAGCGCCCGCAGGACTTGCCGTTTCCGGCACCAAGGCCTGCAATGTTCCAACCGGATCCATGGCTCCAGCAAAGGCCGTCGCCCCGGCAGCCTGCACACCACCATTCAGAACAATCAACTCTTGTGGCAGACGTTTGCGCAGGTAACCGGTTGAGCTGATTTGTTTCAGGACATCCAAAGAGTTTGATGCAGCTTCGCCTGACAACTCTTTGATATTACTTACGCCCTCTTCTTCGCCACGACCGATGTCATCGAATGTTGCCCCTTGTGGTTTCACATGGGCAAGATCGGTGCGGTCCAGATAGCTAACCGCCAGCTCGCGGAAGATATAGTCAAGGATTGAAGTGGCATTTTTGATGCTGTCGTTACCTTGCACCATGCCCGCGGGCTCGAACTTGGTGAAGGTAAAGGCGTCAACAAACTCCTCCAGCGGCACGCCGTATTGCAGACCAACCGAGACGGCGATAGCAAAGTTGTTCATCATCGCCCGGAAGCCCGCACCTTCTTTGTGCATATCGATGAATATCTCACCTAAAGAACCACTTTCGTACTCACCCGTCCGCAGGTAAACTTTGTGGCCACCAACAATCGCCTTTTGGGTATACCCCTTACGGCGCTCTGGCATCTTTTCGCGGTGCGATTTGATGATCTCTTTGACGATCACCTTCTCGACTATCTTTTCCGCCAGTACAGCCGCTTTTTCCTGCGGTGTGCCGCTTTCCAAGATGTCAGCCGCCTCATCATCATCCTCAACCAAAGCCGCTGCCAGCGGCTGGCTCAGTTTTGATCCATCACGATACAGTGCGTTTGCCTTGACGCCCATCTGCCAGCTGCGTTCATATGCTTTTTGGCAATCTTCGATGGTGGCGTCGTTCGGCATGTTGATGGTCTTGGAAATCGCGCCTGAGATGAACGACTGTGCTGCAGCCATCATGTCGATATGTGAGTTCACGGACAGGAAGCGTTTGCCTTTCTTGCCGCAAGGATTGGCACAATCAAAGATATGATAATGCTCTTCCTTGAGGTGTGGCGCATTTTCCAATGTCATAGTGCCGCAAACATGATCATTCGCCGCGTCAACGTCGCGCTTGGAATAGCCCAGATGCGCCAGCATATCAAAAGTCGGATCATTCAGTTTGGCCGCCGGAATGCCCAAAACATTAGTGCAGAACTCTTCGCCCAGCGTCCACTGGTTGAACACGAACCGGATATCAAAGGCACTGCCAAGGGCGGCGTCGATTTTGTTCAGCTCGTTTTGGCCGAAACCATGCCCAATCAGTGATGTGTGGTTGATCCCCGGTGCGTTGCCGATGGTGCCATGACCGACTGCATAGCTGACAATCTCTTCAATCTGTGCTGAGCTGTAACCAAGCGTTTCAAGAGAACCGGGAACAGAACGGTTGATAATCTTGAAGTAACCGCCGCCGGCCAGTTTCTTGAACTTCACCAAGGCAAAGTCAGGCTCGATCCCTGTAGTGTCACAATCCATCACCAGACCAATCGTGCCGGTTGGGGCTACAACAGAGACCTGCGCGTTAC
Source organism: Roseovarius sp. EL26 (assembly GCF_900327775.1). Taxonomy (NCBI): domain Bacteria; kingdom Pseudomonadati; phylum Pseudomonadota; class Alphaproteobacteria; order Rhodobacterales; family Roseobacteraceae; genus Roseovarius; species Roseovarius sp. EL26. The sequence goes on along the minus strand of NZ_OUMZ01000007.1, from coordinate 785,575 downwards.
GATAGCCGTGCTTTTCACCCAGCTTCAACGCCTCATCCCAGCTGGCCATCGCCAGATCAACCAAACGGCTGTCCGGGCAGTTGGTCAGGTCCAGCGGTACAGGTTTAATCGCCAGATCTTCGTATCCTTCTGTCGCGCCATAGGCCGCATTGCGGTGGTTACGCATCACCCGAAGCATATGTTCAGCGTTTCGTTCATAACCAGTGAAAGCCCCACGCTCACCCGCCATTTCGGCAGAGGTTGCGTAGGCTACGCCAGTCATGATCGCCGTGAGTGACCCACAAAGCGCACGTCCTTCAACACTGTCATAGCCATAGCCCATGTTCATCAGCAGGCCGCCGATGTTTGCATAACCAAGACCCAAGGTGCGGAACTCATAAGACAACTGCGCAATCTCTTTTGATGGGAACTGCGCCATCAGAACCGAGATTTCCAGCGTCATGGTCCACAGACGTGTGGCGTGAACATAGCTATCAGCGTCAAACTTGCCATTTTTATAGAATGTCAGCAGGTTCATAGACGCGAGGTTACACGCAGTGTCATCCAAGAACATGTATTCAGAACAAGGGTTTGATCCGCGAATCTCACCATCTTCTGGGCATGTATGCCAAGCGTTGACCGTATCGTGATATTGAATACCCGGGTCGGCACAGGCCCATGCTGCATGGCCTACGTCTTCCCACAGGTCACGTGCCTTGATGGTTTTCGATACGCTACCATCTGTGCGGTTGATCAGTGCCCAATCGTCATCGTTTTCCACAGCCTTGAGGAAGGCATCAGTCACACGGATTGAGTTATTGGAGTTTTGTCCGCTGACCGATGCGTAGGCTTCACTGTCCCAATCAGTGTCGTAGGTCGGAAATTCGATGCTCTCATACCCCTGACGTGCATAATCCAGCACGCGTTTAACATACGTTTCAGGGATCTGGGTCTGTTTGGCCCCCCGAATAGCAGACTTAAGCTGCTCGTTTTTCTTGGGGTCAACCGCATCTTCTGAACTGCCATCCCAAGAGCGAATCGCGCCAAAGATTTCGTTCAGCTTCTGCTCGTGCATTTTGGAACCGGCCACGATGGAGGCAACTTTTTGCTCTTCCTTGACCTTCCAGTTGATGAATTCCTGCACGTCAGGGTGATCGGCATCACAGATCACCATTTTGGCTGCACGCCGCGTTGTACCACCCGATTTGATCGCGCCAGCGGCGCGGTCGCCAATTTTAAGGAAGCCCATCAAGCCCGAAGATTTACCACCACCCGAGAGAGATTCCCCTTCGGCACGCAAAGACGAGAAGTTTGTGCCCGTGCCTGAACCATATTTAAACAGGCGTGCCTCGCGCACCCACAGATCCATAATGCCACCGTCGCCGACCAAATCATCTTTGACCGACTGGATGAAACACGCATGGGGCTGCGGGTGCTCATAGGCGCTGCTCGATTTTGTCAGTTCGCCCGTTTTAAAATCAACATAGTGGTGGCCCTGGCCCGGTCCATCGATGCCATAAGCCCAATGCAGGCCGGTGTTGAACCACTGAGGAGAGTTCGGGGCAGCCATCTGGTTAGCCAGCATAAAGCGCATTTCATCATAGTAAGCGGCAGCGTCTTCCTCGGTGGTGAAATATCCACCTTTCCACCCCCAATAAGCCCAAGCACCTGCGAGACGGTCAAACACTTGTTTGGCGCTGGTTTCGCCGGCCATACTCGCATTGTCATTGGCAGGAACCGAACGCCACAGAAACTCAGGAACACCTTTTTCCTTAACCTTCTTCATCTTGGCTGGAACACCGGCTTTACGAAAGTATTTTTGAGCAATCACATCACTTGCGACCTGACTCCACTTGGCAGGCACCTCTACGTCATCAAGTCGGAAAACGATCGTGCCATCGGGATTGCGAATCTCCGAGCTGGTTTTGATGAAATCCAGGCTGGCATAGGCATCCTGACCCGATTTGGTAAATTTGCGTTCGATCTTCATTATCGCTGCCCCATTATTCCAGCATTTCATCACTAAATTTGTTAAATCTGTCGTTACAGATCCGCAAACCACCAAACTCAACAGATACAAACATCGGTCTCGCAACACCCAAAATCAGGTCGCAAGGTTATTACCTGGCCTAAACCAGGACCCATTTGAAGTTTTGTCCCTGCTTCGCCTTTCGACACTATATATAGTGGCCGTTTAGCTTGCCCGCACAAATTGACGTATTTACCCATAACTGGTCAACGTTTTTTTTGAGGTTTTTTTTCGAAAAAACGGTTGACCGGCATGAGCCCGTGATGCGGTTTCACGCTAACGTGATTCATCCACAGCCTGCTTAAGGCCTTGATCATTTTGATATCAACGTCGGAAGGTTGTTAAATCTTCTGTATTTCAGCCAATTTAGGTATCTACGTTGAAGTATCACCTTCAGTTTAACTTTTGCGAATCTCTCGCGATGTTAAACTTATCCACAACGCATTAGCCTGGCCCCCGGTTGGGGAATTCTGCATCACATATGTCGTTGAAAGTTTAAATGGTCGGGGCGGCAGGATTCGAACCTACGACCCCCTGTACCCAAAACAGGTGCGCTACCAGACTGCGCCACGCCCCGGACCATGCGCAGTCTCTAACTTGCTTTTTCTGATTTGAAAACCCCTTAACAGGGCCAAGATGCATAATCTTTTTCAATAGAAGGATGTTGGATCTCACTGCCAACAGAAATTCCGATCAGATCGGCCAGTCCGCCATTGATTTCAAACACATACTGGATGTTATCACCGCCATAAATCGGACTTGTATCCAATGGAATGGCGTTGCTGTGGACCTTCTGGACGGTTCCGGAAGAATCAAGGAACAACATGTCCAGAGGAATCAGAGTATTCTTCATCCAAAACCCTATTGTTTGTTCTTCTGGATAAACAAATAGCATGCCCGCACTTTTGGGCATTGATTCTCGATGCATTAAACCCTGCGCCCGTTCGACCTTGTCGTCTGCAACCTCAACGGTAAAACGCGCCTGACCCCAGTCACCGCGCACAGTTAATGCATCTTCACTGCATTTTTGTTCTGCTAAAGCTGTGGATCCTGAAAAACAAAAAAGTATTACAGCGATTAGTCTTGCTTTACAGCCACTTCCCATCCGCACACCTCTGTTGCCATACGGCCCCGTTTTCCTTCGATGACCCGAAGGGCAAGCGCTTCACCAGGCTGTAGATCGGCCAGACCGGAACGGCGCAGAACTTCCATATGAACAAAGACGTCTTCGTCACGGCCAAAGGTATTGGCGAATCCAAAGCCCTTACCTTTATCAAACCACTTTACACGTGCAGGTTCCAACTTGGCGGCACGGATCACTTCTGGATCGATATCGTCCAAATCCGCTAAAGCGATTCCCTCAACGTCAGCAGGTGGCTCTATGTGATGCACAACAACCGCTTGGGTCCCCCGGTCGGTTTTTTGAACATCAATTTCAACAAGCGCATCATCTGCAACCGAACTTTGCCCAAAATTGCGCAAAACATTGGCGTGCAGCAAAATATCAGGGCCACCTTCATCGGAAACGACGAACCCGAATCCCTTGACAGGATCAAACCATTTGACCCGTCCTTTGATTGTTCGAATGTCGTCATTCATCTCTGTCATCGTAGTCCACCAAGCGTTAGCGCTTATACTCAAATTGCTTCTTGAGACATTTTACCATCCACACGCAAGCAAAAAGTCTAATATTTTTCAGGGCCTAGCATTTCACGCAACGCGAATGTCATGGGCTAAGTCTTATAATTTTCCATTCATTATCAGGGGCTTCTCGCCGCCATACAAACCTATCATGTAAACGATACGCCCCATCGGCCCAGAATTCAATTTCTTCTGGAATAATTTTAAAGCCCCCCCAAAACGGTGGCCGGGGTGGATTGGTGCCCATCTGGGTTGTAACCTTTGCGACCCGCGCCATCAGAAGGCTACGTGATTCAAGTGGGCGCGACTGATCCGAGGCCCAGGCCCCTAACCGACTCTTGAGCGATCTGGAGGCGTAATACTCATCCGCCTCAGCTCCATCTTCACGGTTAACCACCCCCCGAATCCGGACTTGGCGTCGTAATGATTTCCAGTGCAAGACCATCGCGGCTTTGCCTGTGGCTGCGATCTCGTTTCCCTTAGCGCTGTCGTAATTAGTATAGAACCAGAACCCATCTTCGGAGATGGATTTAAGCAATACCATACGCACATTAGGCAGACCATCCGTATCCACAGTGGCCAGCGCGACAGCGTTCGGGTCATTCAGTTCGCTTTTTTCGGCCTCACCCAACCACGTTCTTGCTATCTTAAAGGGATTCTCGCCCGCAAAAATACCGCTTCGCTTTACCATTTATCCCTCTAGTCCTGCGCTTGTATAACCATAATGCTATACAACTTAGTACAACCATAGCAATCATACAGTCAGATTAAACACATTATACTCGTTTCTGCCCATTGCGCGCGCCAGCCACTTGAAGCAAGTGAAGCGATCGCCTAAAGAAAGGGCAAAATAGAACGTGTTCGAGGGCAAGAAATGTCAAATCAACTGATGGCGGGAAAACGCGGGCTTATTATGGGTCTCGCCAACGACAAATCCATCGCCTGGGGAATCGCCAAAGCCTGCGCCGATGCCGGGGCTGAAATGGCCTTCAGTTATATGGGTGATGCCTTCAAAAAGCGAGTTGAACCTCTGGCCGCTCAATTGGGCGTAACACAGCTGTTTGATTGCGATGTATCAAACCCGGAATCAATTGATGCGGCCTTTGCTGAAATTGAAAAAGTCTGGGGCAAAATCGACTTTCTGGTTCACGCCATCGGCTTTTCTGACAAGAACGAGCTGCGCGGTCGCTATGTTGACACCAGCCGTGACAATTTCCTGATGACCATGGATGTCTCAGTCTACTCTTTCACCGCGGTTGCACAGCGCGCCGAGAAGATCATGACTGATGGTGGCTCCATGTTGACCCTCACCTATTATGGTGCCGAGCAGGTCATGCCACATTATAATGTCATGGGTGTTGCCAAAGCCGCGCTTGAGGCATCAGTCAAATATCTGGCCGAGGATCTGGGCAAGGACAACATTCGCGTCAATGCGATCTCTGCTGGTCCGATCAAAACACTGGCCGCCAGTGGTATCGGTGATTTCCGCTATATCCTGAAATGGAACGAGTTGAACTCTCCTCTGCGCCGCAATGTGACCATCGATGATGTTGGCAACTCTGCACTCTATCTGCTGAGCGATCTAAGTAGCGGTGTGACCGGGGAAAACCTGCACGTTGATTCCGGATATCATATTGTCGGTATGAAAGCCGTCGATGCCCCTGACATCGATAAATCATAAGGAATAACCATGACAGATCGCCTGCCACACGAACGCGGCTTCCACGTCAGTTGGGATCAATTGCACCGCGATGCCCGCGCATTGGCTTGGCGCCTGCAAAGCGAAGCCCCGGACGACACTGGCTGGCGCGCTGTTGTGGCAATCACCCGTGGCGGCATGGCCCCTGCAATGATCATCGCGCGCGAACTGGACATTCGCACCGTCGATACCATCAGCGTCAAATCCTATGACCACCAGAACCAAAGCGAAGCCATTGTGATCAAATCGCCAGATATGGATCTTATCGGAGATGGCGAAGGCGTCTTGGTGATCGACGATCTGGTCGATACCGGCAAGACTTTGGAAATCGTACGCAAACATATGCCCAAGGCGCATGTTGCAACTGTCTATGCCAAACCAATGGGTCGCGAGATGGTTGATAGCTTCATCACCGAAGTCAGCCAGGACACCTGGATCTTTTTCCCATGGGATCTGGCCTTGCAATATGTCGAACCTTATCGCGGATCAGGTTGAAATAAGGGCTATTCAACACAATAACATTGTTTAAATTCAACAACCTGCAGACTACTTGCCAGCAGGCTGTTCAGCATTATATTCAGATCGCTCTCAAAAATCGTCATCCAGCGACCTTAGATCCAGATAAGCTCCAATCGGCCCGCAGCACAAACGCTTTAGAACGCCCGAAAGCTCATGTTTTATTGACTCAATTTGTTGATCACACGTTTGTGATGTGCTAATTGGGGCTATAATGTGTTTATTTGGAGACTGTATTATGAACAAAATTATCCTTGCGGCGGCACTAACATTATGCACCGCAGCACCTTCATTCGCTGCATCCGTTTTTGTCGGATCATCAAACGGAACAATCGGCACGCTGGACACTGATACTGGTGTACTTTCAGGGGCTTATGATGCTGGCCCAGGTTGGTTCGACATCGCCGTTGACAGCTCTGGTGATGTCTACGGCACCACAGGCAGCTCACTGTACTCCATCGACGTTGATAATTCGGCGCAGGGGGTTCTTTTGGGCGGTCATTCAGCTTTGAACGGATTGGCCTTTGATGATTCTGACACTCTGTTTGGCTCTGGTGGCAACAGACTGTTCACCTTAGACACGACAACTGGCGCATCGACTGTGGTTGGTAATGTCGGAAGCGGCTTTAGCTCTTCTGGTGACCTCGCATTCAGCGCCTCAGGTGTGCTATTTGGCACGTCTAATGGCGGCTGTTCAGGCGGGGGCGATTGTCTGTTTTCAATTGATGCTGTCACTGGCGTTGGAACATATATCGGTGATATCGGCTTTAGCGCCGTGTTTGGCCTGTCCCGCATCGGTAGCACATTGTTTGGCATGACCGCTTCAGATCAGCTGATTTCCATCGACATGGGCACGGGTGCCGGTACATTGATCGATACCTATAACATCAGCGGACAAACCTATGGCGCTGCGGTTCCAGCCTCGGCTGCAACGATCCCACTGCCAGCAGGTGGTTGGTTGCTGCTCAGCGGCTTTGGTGCACTTGCTGCGGCACGGCGTCGTCGCAAACAGTCATAATCAACTGACTATAAAAATAACAAAACCCCGGTCGATGGCCGGGGTTTTTATTTGCCTGATTGTTATTGTCGCAAGGCCATGGCCCCTGCTCCGGTGATCAACAATATCCCAACTATGGTCATCAGATCTGGGGTTTCCCCCAACAGGACAATGCCCCACATCACCGCAAAGCCGACATAGGCAAAATCAAATGTGCCCACCAACGACGGCGGCCCATTCTGATAGGCCACTACCGCGCAAATGCTACCAATCAGCATTGCAACTCCCAAAGTAACCATCACGCTCCACTGGCTGGGATTCATTTCCACCCATGCGGCGAACAAAAGACTCTCTGGATTGTACCCCGAAGCGCTAAAGACACCCACCCCGGCAATCACTGCTCCGGTAATGATGAAAGACACGTGAAGTGTGAGAGCCAGAACCAAAGGATGTTCTTCACGTAACTTCGCGCGGGTGGTGATCATCGCAAAAGCATAAAGGATTGCAGAAACGATCGGTAACAAAGCATACCAATTGAAGTCATCTGCCTTAGGGCGAAGGATCAGCAATACCCCTAAAAAGCCCAGCAAAACTGCGATCCAACCAAGTCCTTTTATTTTGTCACCCAACAACAAACCCGAAAACAGCGTGATAAAAATTGGGCAGGTGTAATATGCCGCTGCTGCTGCCGAAAGTTCCAAAAAGGGCAACGAAATATAGTAGCAGACCCACATGCTCGCCATCAGAAAGCTACGCAACAAGGCCCAACCCAGCCTTTTTGGCAAACGCAACGCTTTGGGTTCCCGGATCAGAAAAATCCCTAGGAAAACAGGTACAACCAAAGCAGAGCGTAATACGAATATTTGCGAAATAGCAAAACCGGAACTTGCCCCTTTGATCAAGGCATCCCCAAGAGACAGCGCAAGCACAGCAAAGACAACCGATCCGATTGCCAAAGGAATGTTATCGACCCGGAAATTTGATGGATTTTCACTGCTCATAACGTGCTCGATTTAATTGCTTTCTGCCCAGCAGTAGGAGAAGCTTCATTCTATTGCAATCGACACAATCAAGATCGTGCTTTTCCCGGAACATTCCGTCTGGTAGCCCTGTCAGCAACAAGAGGAGTTCCAAAATGGCAACTGGCAGAACCACCGCAACCTTTCTTCCTCCGGTGATGGAGGCCCGCCGCTGGTTGCAAGGTGTGGATTTTCCTCCAAACCGCCCCCTGATTAACGTCAGTCAGGCCGCACCAGTTGATCCGCCCCCAGAAGATCTTTGCAAAGTGATCGCTGAGGCCGCAATAAACCAGCCCGAGGCGCATCTTTATGGCCCTGTTCTTGGCCTGCCAGAATTGCGCACCGAAGTCGCTAAACAATGGAATGTGGCTTATGGCGGTACATTGATGCCGGACAACATCGCCATTACCTCTGGCTGCAATCAGGCATTTTGTGCCACCATCGCATCCCTATGCAGTGATCATGATGAGGTCATCCTACCAACCCCATGGTATTTCAACCATAAAATGTGGTTGGACATGTCGGGCATAACAACTGTTCCACTTAAAACGGGCACTGATTTGCTTCCTGATCCAATAGCCGCTGACGCTCTGATAACGGACAAAACCCGTGCCATCGTGCTGGTCACACCCAATAATCCCGGTGGTGTAGAATACCCCTCCGAGCTGGTTCAGGCCTTTTATGATCTGGCACAGCGGCGTGGCATCAAGTTGGTCATTGATGAAACCTACCGTGACTTTGATGCCCGCAGCGGGGCACCGCACAATCTGTTTCAGGATACAGATTGGGATACAACGCTGATCCAGCTCTATTCCTTTTCCAAAGCCTTTCGCCTGACTGGGCACCGCGTCGGTGCCATCACTGCCGCCACCGCATTGCTAAGTGAGATCGAAAAGTTTCTCGATACCGTCACGATTTGCCCCAATCAGCTTGGTCAGATTGCCGCCGTTTGGGGCATGCAAAACCTAAGTCACTGGTTGGCAGGGGAACGGGATGAAATTCTGGATCGTCGCGCCGCCATTCACGACAATTTTCACAAGCTAGAGGCCAAAGGCTGGCAACTATTGGGCTGTGGGGCCTATTTTGCATATGTGCAGCACCCTTTTGCAAAGCCATCAGATGAGGTCGCGCGCGATTTAGTGCGTGAAGCCGGTGTTCTTATGTTGCCCGGCACAATGTTCCACCCAGATAATGAGCCGCGCGCTAGCCGCGAATTCCGGGTGGCCTTTGCCAATGTCGACCGCGTGCAAATTGGCGAACTCTTTGATCGTCTGGCGCAATTGAACTGGCCCCTTGCCCCTCGCGTGGACAGCGCGTAGACAGTCCCGCAAAGCGTCAACACCTAGTTCCACAGGAGGCCACATGGCTGCTAAAAACCTTTCAAAACCCTTTGTCTGGATCTTGATGGGCCTGCTCATTCTTGGACTTGGTGGCTTTGGTGTGACCAACCTGTCGGGTAACGCTCGCAGCATTGGGCAAGTCGGCGATGCAGACATTGATGTGAATGACTATTTCCGTGCCTTGCAGTCCGAAATTCGCAGCCAGGAAGCCGCTCGCGGCGAGGCACTCAGTTTTATCCAGGCGCAAGAAATGGGTGTCGTTGACAATGTTTTGTCACGGCTTGTGTCGGTTGCCGCACTGGATGATGAAACCCAGCGTCTTGGAATTTCTATTGGCGATGAAAACCTGCGTGATGAGATCACCCAAATCCCGCAATTTCAGGGAATAGATGGCAACTTTGACCGCCTCGCCTATGAAACCGCGCTCGAGCAGATCGGCCTAAATGAGGGCCGCTTTGAAAAACAAATGCGCGATGAAACCGCCCGCACCCTGTTGCAGGCGGCAGTTCTGGCCGGGGTCGCCACCCCTGAAGCCTACACCGATACGATGCTGACCTTCTTAGGTGAGAAACGGAATGTTACTTGGGCTACACTGGGTCGCAGCGACCTAAAAACAGGCCTGCCAGTGCCAACCGAAGACGACTTGGCGCAGTACCACAAAGACAACGCCGCCTTGTTCACCGCACCAGAAACCAAACGCATCACCTACGTACAACTTAGCCCGGAAATGATCGTTGATACCGTTGAGGTCGATGAAGTCATCCTGCGGGACGCCTACGAAGATCGCGCCGAGCAATACAATCAACCAGAGCGCCGTCTGGTCGAACGTCTTGCCTATCCCGATCAGGATGCTGCAGACGCCGCATATACCAAACTGGCCAATGGTGAGGCCACATTCGAGGATCTGGTAGCTGATCGTGGGTTGGAGCTGATCGATATTGATCTTGGCGATGTGTCCAAAGCATCTCTGGGTAGCGCGGGCGAAGCCGTTTTTGCCGCCTCAGCTGGCGATGTCACCCACCCCGTTAGTACCGATCTTGGCCCGGCGCTGTTCCGGATCAATGCGGTGCTTGCTGCACAGGAAACCAGCTTTGAGGATGCCCTGCCTGAGCTGCGCGAAGAACTGGCGACTGATCGCGCCCGCCGTGTGATCGACAGCCAAATCAACTCAATCGATGACCTGTTGGCCGGTGGTGCCTCGCTTGAGGATCTGGCACAGGAAACCGATGTAGAACTTGGTCAGATCGACTGGCATGCAGGTGTAGCCGAAGGCATTGGCGCGTTTGAAAACTTCCGTGCTGCTGCCCAAGAGCTCACCACAGAGGATTACCCTGAAGTCCTGCAAACGCAGGACGGTGGTATCTTTGCACTACAACTGGATGAAGTCATCGCCCCTGTTCTGCGCCCATTGGACAGCGTCCGTGATGATGTTGAAGCCAGCTGGACCAACGATGCAACAGTCCGCGCGCTTGCGACACAGCTTGAGACCGACCTACCCCGCCTGCGTGATGGCGCAACGTTCGAGGAGATCGGGCTGAGCCCACGGGCTGCAAACAACCTAACCCGTACAAGTTTTGAGCCAGACACACCACCTGCGTTCACTCAGCAGGTTTTTGAGATGCAATCTGGCGATATCTCTTCGCTGAATGATTCTGGTCAGATTTACATTATTCGCCTCGATGCGATCATTCCGCCTTCTGATACAGATGAAAGTTTGGCACAAATCAAACCGTTGATTGAAAACCAATATGCCTCTGGCCTGTCACAGGACCTGTTCCAGTTGATGGCTGACGACATCCGCAATCGGGTTGGAATTGAGTTGAACCAACAGGTGCTCAATGCCGTACACGCAAACTTTCAATAACAGGCACTGACCGTGGATCTGACCCCATCATTCGAGACCTTTGAACGCGGCTACAACGTTGGCCAAAATCAGGTTGTCTTTACCCGTCTGGCCGCTGATCTGGACACTCCGGTGTCTCTGATGCTCAAACTCACCGGCGCAGCGCGTGATGCCTTTGTTCTTGAATCTGTGACCGGCGGAGAGGTCCGCGGGCGCTATTCCATCATCGGCATGAAACCTGATCTGATTTGGCAATGCCACGGCGAAACCAGCCGAATTAACCGTCAGGCCCGGTTTGACCCCGATAGTTTTGAAGACCAAGACGGCGCACCGCTCGACAACCTGCGGGCCCTGATTGAATCCAGCCGAATTGACCTGCCCGAAGATCTGCCTGCGGCCAGTGCCGGTCTGTTTGGCTATCTTGGCTATGACACGATCCGACTGGTCGAACATCTACCCAACATCAACCCTGATCCGTTGGGCGTTCCCGATGCGATCATGATGCGCCCCTCGATCATCACCGTTCTGGACGGAGTAAAGGGCGAAGTGATCGTTGTGTCGCCCGCATGGGTGCAAAACGGCCAGAACGCGCGCGCGGCTTATGCGCAAGCAGCCGAACGAGTCATGGACGCTGTGCGCGATCTCGAACGTGCCCTGCCACAGGCGAGCCGCACCATTGGTGAGGCCCATGAAGATGCCCCACCGGTGTCCAACTTCACCCGCGAGGGCTATAAGGCCGCAGTTGAAAAGGCCAAAGAATACATTCGAGACGGCGACATCTTCCAGGTGGTGCCATCGCAGCGTTGGACACAGCCGTTCCGCCAACCACCGTTTTCGCTATATCGCAGCCTGCGGCGTACTAACCCATCGCCTTTCATGTTCTATTTCAACTTTGGCGGCTTTCAGGTCATTGGCGCGAGCCCAGAAATTCTGGTGCGGGTCTTTGGCGACGAAGTAACCATTCGCCCCATTGCGGGCACGCGCCCTCGTGGTGCAACACCCGAAGAAGACCGAGCGCTTGAGGCGGATCTTCTGGCTGACCAAAAGGAACTATCAGAGCACCTGATGCTGCTAGATCTGGGGCGTAATGATACCGGGCGTGTGTCCAAAATAGGTACCGTGCGTCCGACCGAAAAATTCATCATCGAACGTTACAGCCACGTCATGCACATCGTCTCAAACGTTGTGGGTGAACTGGCGGAAGACCAAGATGCGCTCAGCGCTCTGCTTGCGGGCCTGCCTGCAGGAACAGTTTCTGGCGCACCCAAAGTGCGCGCGATGGAAATCATCGACGAGCTCGAGCCCGAAAAACGCGGCGTCTATGGCGGTGGTGTTGGCTATTTCAGCGCCAATGGCGACATGGATGTGTGCATTGCCTTACGTACGGCCGTGGTCAAAGACGAGAAACTTTATATTCAGGCCGGCGGCGGTGTTGTTTACGACAGTGACCCCGAGGCGGAATATATGGAGACCGTCCATAAATCCAACGCTATACGCCGCGCCGCTGCAGATGCCGCGCGCTTTACCGGCAATGGCAACGATTGATATGATTTCGACGCAATGACACAGCTGATCCTGTTCAACAAACCTTATGGCGTGCTGTCACAGTTCACTGATAAAGGTACAGCAGGATCAGAACGCCCAACTCTGTCAAAATACATCAACATACCAGATGTGTACCCCGCCGGACGGCTGGATCGCGATAGCGAGGGACTGTTGCTGTTGACAGACGATGGTAAGTTACAGGCCCGTATCGCCAGTCCGAAGTTCAAAACGGCCAAGACATACTGGGTTCAGGTCGAAGGGATACCGAATGAGGCCGCACTTGAAGCGCTGCGCACCGGCGTCACGCTGAAAGACGGCCCAACCCGACCTGCCAAAGCCCGCCCGATCGACCCACCAGAAATCTGGGATCGTGACCCGCCAGTGCGCTTTCGCAAATCTGTACCAGACTGCTGGTTAGAGCTGACCATTTTCGAAGGCCGCAATCGCCAAGTCAGACGTATGACTGCGCATGTTGGACACCCGACCCTGCGCCTCATCCGTGCCCAGATCGGGGATTGGTCTCTTGCAGATCTCGCCCCAGGGGATTGGCGCCTGTCCGGGCCTACTGGCCGAAAGCCACTTTAGATTGCTCTGCAGATAAAACCGCCGATACCGGAGCCAGCGCCACCTGCCCGGCCCGATCCTCAAGCGCCCAGACTACCAAAGCCTTGGCAGTTTCAGGCTGCAAACGGCCCAACATGATCACGCCTTCTTCTTCTTGCCCGGCCCGAAACGCGCCTTGGTCAAGAAACCGGCGGATCATCCGCTCATTCTGGCCCTGCGCATCGAAATCGCGAAACACCGATGCCGATGGCACACCTTCACGCGCAATCAGTTTTTGCGCCGTGTTCAAGCCGTTAGACATCAACACAACTCCATGTCCGCTATCTCGCAAGATCGGGGCAAGTTGCTTACTAGCGGAACGATTAGCCTGCATTCCACCATTCTGGCCTTCAATGACCGCAACCGCCTCGGGCACAACATTCAGATAGATCTGCATTGCCTCTTCGGTGCCACGCGCATCGACCTCTGATGGCAGGTCAATCTGCGCCAAAACCTCATGCCCTGCGGCACGCAATTGTTGCGCCAATTGCGCGGCGTCAGGGTTCTGGACATCAATGGCAAAGCTGACTGGATAGGGGAAATCTTCCAACACTTGGCTATCAAGGGCGCTGGCATGATCCACCATCAGCACAATCGCCATCAATGGTTTATTGTCAGGATTGTCGAACTCATTTGAATAGCGTTCCAGCGGTGACAAATCAGTCGTATCGGGGACATCACCAAATGCGGTTTCTTCAGTTTCAGGCGCAGCCCCCAACGTGCCACCATCCGAATCTGGCTGCGTAATCGACGGTAGACGATCGGTTGTGACCCCATCGGCAATATCACTGATCGTGCCTGAGCTTTCGGGCACATTCTGGTCAGCATCATATGCGGCCTGAACATCTAATGCCTGATCTTCATGACCGGCAGTGTCTTCAACCGGCGCCGCAGGCTGCAATGGTTGCGCAGGAACGGTAGACACAGAAAGCGCCTGTTCTTGCCCCGGTGCAGCAATAGCCTTGGTTTGTGGGACAGTCAGCACTGGCGCATCGGTTGTCACAGTCACAGGAATCGGAGTGTCTTGCCCTTCAGGCACAGTTAAAGCTGTTTCAGGGGCGTCTATATCGGGCTGCGCTGCCGGCTGGGTGATTGAATTTGACAGGTCATCCAACGTATCAGGCGTCGAGGTTTCCCCAGAAAGAACATTCTGTGACTCTTCGGTCTGTGCCTGACCCTGTGTCTGGTCTTGCAAAGCCGTGGCCACACTTGATTGCCCGGTCTGGGCAAAACCAGATTGGTCCGGCACATCAACCAAAGGCGTGTTGACGACATGTCCATTCGGTGTTCCCGAAACAAGCGATACGGTGCCAAGTGCAAGTCCGGACACCATTGTGCCGGTGATCAAGCCTGCAAAAATTCCCTGTCTCAATGTTTTTGCCTCTGATTTGCCTTCTAATAGCTATGCGCCTCTTGACGCTGCCGCGCAAGCCTGAGCAATTATACCGCGACCAGTGGGCGGGTCTCCAGCCCCAAATCCGATATGGGATAGGCGAAATGTTGCTTTTGATCGATAACTACGACAGTTTTACCTACAATTTGGTTCACTATGTGGGTGAGCTTGGTGCCGAAGTGGTCGTCAGACGCAACGACTCGATTGACGTGCAAGAGGCCATGGGAATGAATCCCTCGGGGATTCTCTTAAGCCCCGGCCCTTGTGATCCTGATCAAGCTGGCATTTGCCTGGCCCTGACCGAGGCTGCAGCCGAGACAAAAACCCCCCTGTTGGGCGTTTGTCTGGGTCATCAGGCCATTGGGCAAGTATTCGGCGGCAAGGTTGCGCGCCATTCTGAGATTGTTCACGGCAAGATGGGCATGATGCACCACAAAAACAAAGGTGTCTTTGCTGGCCTGCCATCCCCGTTTGAAGCCACGCGCTATCACTCGCTTGTGGTAGAGCGCGAAAGTTGCCCCGACGTGCTGGAAATCACGGCCGAGCTGGAAGATGGCACCATCATGGGTCTGCAACACCGGGAATTGCCGATTCACGGCGTGCAATTCCACCCCGAGTCGATTGCCTCGCAACACGGCCACGCGCTGTTGAAGAACTTTCTCGACACGATGAAAGTCCCGGCATGAGCGACGATCTAAAACCGCTGATTGGCATTGCAGCCGATCGCCCCCTAACCCGATCTGAAGCTGAAACCGCCTTTGGTGTATTGTTTGATGGCGAAGCCACACCAAGCCAGATCGGCGGCCTGCTAATGGCCCTTCGAACCCGCGGGGAAACGGTTGATGAATTCGCCGCTGCCGCTGCGGTCATGCGCGCTAAATGCAATGCGGTCAAAGCACCCGCTGGCGCGATGGATATCGTTGGCACCGGTGGTGACGGCAAGCATACGCTCAATATTTCAACCGCAACCGCCTTTGTTGTTGCCGGCGCTGGCGTGACTGTTGCCAAACACGGAAATCGCAATCTGTCATCCAAATCCGGAACCGCAGATGTGCAAAGTCAGATGGGTATCAACGTTATGGTTGGCCCTGAGGTGGTTGAAAAGGCGCTAAATAAGGCTGGTATAGCCTTCATGATGGCCCCTATGCACCATCCGGCCATCGCCCATGTCATGCCCACCCGGGCTGAGTTGGGCACGCGGACAATATTTAACATCCTTGGCCCGCTGACCAATCCCGCTGGTGTCAAACGCCAACTCACTGGCGCGTTTTCCCGCGACTTGATCCGACCGATGGCCGAAACTCTGGGTCAGCTTGGGTCAGATCGCGCTTGGTTGGTCCATGGCTCTGACGGTACGGATGAGTTGACCATCACCGGCGTTAGCTGGGTGTCTGCGCTTGAGGAAGATGGATCCGTGCGCGACATAGAGCTACACCCTGAGGATTTCGGCCTGCCCGTCCATCCGTTTGAGGACATCATCGGCGGTACCCCTGAAGATAACGCTGTTGCCTTTCGCACCCTGTTGGATGGCGCGCCGGGTGCGTACCGCGATGCCGTACGCTTGAATGCCGCCGCCGCCTTGGTCGTAGCAGGAAAAGCGGATGATCTAAAAACTGGTGTTGAGATGGCGACAGTCAGCATCGATAGCGGCGCTGCCCGCGAAAAAATTGAACTTCTAGCTAAAATCACATCGGAGAGCGCATGAGCACGCCCACCATTCTTGAACGTATTAAAGCTTATAAGCTGGAAGAGATCGTCGCAGCCAAAGCTGAGCGTTCGCAAGACGATATCGAAGGTGATGCCAAAGCCGCCGATCCTGTACGTGGCTTTACAAAGGCATTGCAAGCCGCATCCCGCGAAGGCTATGGCCTGATCGCTGAGATCAAAAAAGCCAGCCCTTCCAAAGGCTTGATCCGTGAAGATTTTAACCCACCCGAGCTGGCCAAAGCCTATGAAACAGGTGGTGCAACCTGCCTATCTGTTCTGACCGATACGCCCAGCTTTCAGGGCGCACCTGAATTTATGCAACAAGCCCGGGCAGAAACCAACCTGCCGGTTCTGCGCAAGGATTTCATGTATGATCCCTATCAGGTGGCCGAAGCCCGCGCTTGGGGGGCAGATTGCATCCTGATCATCATGGCCTCCGTCAGTGATGATCAAGCCGCAGAGTTGGAATCCGCAGCTTTTGAGTGGGAAATGGATGCGCTAATCGAGGTTCATAACGCCGAAGAGCTTGAACGTGCGACTCGCCTAAAATCCCACATGATTGGCATAAATAATCGCAATCTCAACACCTTCGAGACCACTCTTGATACCACGCGCCAACTGTCCAAACGCGTCCCGGCCGATCGGATGATCGTTTGTGAAAGCGCACTGAACACTCGTGAAGACTTAGCTGAAATGGCCCGGTATGGCGCGCGCAACTTCCTAATCGGTGAATCGTTGATGCGCCAGCAAGACGTCGCAGGCGCCACCCATGACCTGTTGGCGTCGCCCTTGCGCCCCGGAGGGTTCTGATGGCTGAGCTCACTCATTTCGATCAAAGCGGTCATGCCCATATGGTTGATGTGTCGGAAAAATCCGTGACATCACGGATTGCTGTGGCCACTGGTCAGATCAAGATGTCTGCGCAAGCCTTTGAAATCGTTTCTGAAGGTCGTGCCAAGAAAGGCGATGTTCTATCAATCGCCCGGCTTGCAGGCATCATGGGTGCGAAAAAAACCTCGGATCTGATCCCGTTGTGCCACCCGCTGGCAATTTCCAAGGTCGCGGTTGAGCTGATGCTTGATCCAGATCTGCCCGGTGTTCAGATCGAAGCGACGGTTAAAACCACGGGCCAAACCGGTGTTGAGATGGAGGCACTGACCGCTGTCAGCACCGCCGCATTGACCGTTTATGACATGGTCAAAGCTGTTGATAAGGCAATGGAAATTGGCAATATCCATCTGGCCTTGAAAGATGGCGGAAAATCAGGCCTCTACGAGGCGTCATGATTAGCGTTCAAACCGCATTGGAGCAGTTATTCGCGCTGGTTTCACCGATGGAAACTGAGGGTGTTTCGTTGGTTAACGCTGCAGGTCGCGTAATGTCACACGATGCCACGGCCAATCGGGATCAACCACCTTTTTCAGCTTCTGCCATGGACGGCTACGCCGTACGTAGCGGCGATATAACACCAAGTGCCTCGTTTCAGGTGATCGGCGAATCCGCAGCGGGCCATGCCCTTGATCAAAGCGTTGCCTCCGGCCAATGTGCCCGCATCTTTACCGGCGCCCCAGTGCCACCAGGTGCAGACCGCGTGATCATACAAGAGGACGTCACCCGCGAAGGAGACACCATTCGCATCACGGGTGACATCGGTACGTCCGACCATATCCGCAAACAGGCCTCTGATTTTGCCACTGGCGACGCCTTGCGCGCCCCACGTCGGTTGCGCCCCTCTGACATTGCACTACTGGCCGCAATGAACGTGGCGCAGGTCACTGTGTATCGCAAACCGCAAATTGCACTGATCTCTACCGGGGATGAATTGGTCATGCCGGGCGAAACACCCGGTCCGGATCAGATCATTGCCTCCAACACCTTCGGTCTCAAGGCGATGCTGGACGATTTGGGCGCAAATGCTCGCATCCTGCCCATCGCCCGCGACAACCGCCCCGCGCTGGAGCTGAGCTTTGATCTGGCCAAAGATGCTGACCTAATCGTCACCATTGGCGGGGCATCCGTCGGTGATCATGACCTTGTTGGATCCGTGGCCTCAGATCTGGGGTTAGAGCAAAAATTCTATAAAATTGCCATGCGACCGGGCAAACCATTGATGGCAGGACGATTGAATGACGCGGCCTTTGTGGGACTGCCCGGTAATCCGGTATCGGCCATGGTGTGTGGACATGTGTTCTTGAAACCGGTGGTGCTGGCCATGCTGGGTCTTGGTGCTGCACCATCACTACGTCAGCAGGCCACGCTTGCAGCCGACATTCCAGAAAACGGCCCCCGCGAACATTACATGCGCGCCACGGTCACAAATGGCAAAATCACCGCGGAAACCAGACAAGACAGTGCACTATTGTCCGTCTTCGCCGACGCTAACGCCCTCCTGATCCGCCCGCCAAATGATGGGCCACGTAACTCAGGCGATGTGATGGACTATTTGCCAATTTAACAACTTACTCACAGCCGGGTTGACACAAAACGGGAACATGCGTAGAACAAATGTAAACGCATGAACCGAAGGACCCTGCACATGTTGACGAAAAAGCAGCTGGATCTACTTGAATTCATTCATAAACGCATTCAGCGCGACGGGGTTCCCCCCAGTTTCGATGAAATGAAAGAGGCGCTGGATCTGCGCTCCAAATCCGGCATTCACCGGCTGATTACCGCACTGGAAGAACGCGGATTTATCCGCCGCCTTGCCCACCGTGCCCGGGCGTTGGAGATTATCAAACTGCCCGAAAGCCTGGGTGGTGATAGTAGCCATGGGTTTTCCCCCCGTGTCATTGAGGGCGACAGACCTGAAGCCGGCAAGCCCGCCAATGCTATTCCGGTTGACGCAGTGCATGCGCTGGAGCTGCCAGTTATGGGACAGATCGCGGCCGGGGTCCCCATTGAAGCGATTGCGCATGCCTCTCACAATGTCACGGTGCCAGATTCAATGCTCAGCGGTCCTGGAGAGCACTATGCCCTCGAAGTAAAAGGGGATTCCATGATTGATGCAGGTATTAACGATGGTGATATTGTGATCATCAAGGAAACCAAAACTGCAGATAACGGGGATATCGTTGTCGCATTGGTTGAAGATCAGGAAGCCACGCTCAAGAAGTTCTACCGCCGTGGCGGTGCCATCGCATTGGAAGCCGCCAACCCTGCCTATGAAACCCGGATGTTGCCTGACAATAAGGTCAAGGTTCAGGGCCGCTTGGTTGGTTTGATTCGTACCTATTGAGCCAGATCATTTAGAATTCCAAAGCCGCCTGCCAGTGATCTGGCGTGCGGTTATTGTTTTCATTCCTTCTACTTCAACATACATAGCTAATGCACCGGTATATTTTAATATTCCAGGATGAATAGTTTGGCACGGTAATGTATTTTCGGGTTCTGAATTCATCACCAAAAGATCATTCTTTTCGCAATCCTGCATTGCCGATACAGCCTTTTTCCCCTGTACGGTTTTGATCGAAATTCCTGCGATACTATGCACGTCCCAGCGTTCTGCGGCCTGCGCCTGCACGGCCAAATCACCATCGTTTTCCAACCAGTTCTGAGCCACGAATCCGGCGCCACGCGGTTTTGATAGCGCGCGCCCCTCATCCGTCATCACCCCCACCAATGCACCGGTATCGGCAATGAGCACATCCGGGCGTTTGGACCCAGCCCAAAGGACAAAAGCCGCAATCACCGGCACGATACCAATCAACCGCAGACGCCCCTGCCATAAGATCACCACCAACAGACCCAGTGCAAGCACTGGCAAAACGATCTGATCAGGGCTGATCACCATGCGGCGCGCCCCGTCTAATCCGGACACCCAATGCGCCACCTTCAAGATCCACGCCAGTCCCTGCCCCATAATCCACAAAGCGGGCGCCTCAAGTCCAAGCGGCATCAAGCACATAGCGACAACGGCCGCGGGCATCACGACGATGCCCATCACCGGCACGCTCAGCAGATTGGCCAGCAATCCGTAATGTACAATCTGATTGAAATGCGCCGCAGCAATCGGCGCGGTGGCCAAACCCGCCACCAAAGATGAGATGACCACGGCAATCAGCGGCTTAGCCCATCTTGGCCCTAGTGACACCTCAAAACTTCGTAATGCCCCAAAAACCGCGACCAGCGCGGTTGTCGCAGCGAAAGACATCTGAAACCCCGGCCCTAACAAGGCTTCTGGTCGCAAAGTCAGCACGATGACCGCCGCGACTGCCACAGCCCGCAGGCTGATCACCCTGCGGTCCAGCATCACCGCCAACAATGCTACGGCCGCCATCACAAAGGCCCGCTCAGTCGCAACATTGCCACCTGACAAGGCCAAATACACGGCCGCCGCACACAGCGCGATCAGGGCAGATATCTTTTTTGCAGGTATGCGCAGGCTCAGCGCCGGGATCAGAGCAAAGCCCACCCGGGCCGTGGCAAATACAAACCCAACCAAAAGCCCCATATGCAGGCCAGAAATTGCCAGAAGGTGCGCCAGATTAGAATGGCGTAAGGCTTGCAATGTTGCCTG
Organism: Roseovarius sp. EL26; assembly: GCF_900327775.1. Lineage (NCBI taxonomy): Bacteria > Pseudomonadati > Pseudomonadota > Alphaproteobacteria > Rhodobacterales > Roseobacteraceae > Roseovarius > Roseovarius sp. EL26. The sequence continues at coordinate 764,745 of NZ_OUMZ01000007.1, read as the reverse complement.
AGACATTGAGGAACGATCACCAGTTACAACAGCGGCAGCAAAGGCGCCGACTTCGCCGTCTAATTGCCCCTGAATACGATCAGATAGAAACAAGCGAGCTGACATCACACGCAACGCCCCATCTGCGGGTTTAATCGCCAGAACTGGCGTGCGTGTATAACCAACGGCACCAAGTTGCTGAAACCACGCATGGCGCTGAAAATCAAAGCCATAAGGCTCTACCGGGCCGCTGGGCGGGGACAGATGGCCCGTCATCATCACCCGCAGCCCTGCGCGGGGCGCAAACGTATTCCACTCTCCGTGCAAAGACACACGAACCCGCGCAGGCGTACGTGCAGGTGGAACATTGCCCAGCTGAACCTGATCCAGTGTCAGACGCATGGCATCGCTTGAGGATCTGTCTATCGCGATTAGGCGCCCTTCGACCGGGCCATAATAGCGCCAGCCCAGAATCGGCCCCGCAACCATATGCGCCCGCCCCGCAGTCAGGCAAAAACCGACCGCCACAAATACCAGCGCCCAGACCAACGGCGTGATCATGGTCGGCCCCTTCATTGCCAGCCCAAGCCCAACCAAAGCCCCCACAATGATCGCAAAATAAGTGACGACTTGTGGTTCAGATTTCAGGGAAAAATAAATGCCAACGCCCAACGCCATCGCAACCGGCACCCATGGGAACAGATGCCCACGTTGTCGCAACCAGTGTTGTTGTAATCCATAAAGTTTGACACGTTCAGAGAGCCCCAAGGCTTGTCTCCTTTCTGACAGGCCGATAGAGAGGCGTTAACGCTATCTCCCTTATGGTTACCGAAAGGTTAATTGGACCCATGTCGCAAAAAGTTGTGACCCGCTTTGCCCCGTCTCCCACTGGTTATCTGCATATTGGTGGTGCCCGAACCGCCCTGTTTAACTGGCTGTATGCCCGTGGCCGCGGGGGCACATTTCTGCTGCGGATCGAAGACACCGACCGCGCGCGATCTACCCCCGAAGCAACACAGGCGATTATGGATGGGTTAAGCTGGCTGGGCCTTGATCATGATGGCGACGTGATCAGCCAGTTCGAGCGCGCCCCACGCCATGCCGAGGTGGCCAATCAGTTACTGGCCGAAGGCAAAGCCTACAAGTGTTTCGCTACACAGGAAGAAATCCAGGAATTCCGCGATACGGCCCGGGCCGAAGGGCGTTCAACCTTGTATCACAGCCCTTGGCGTGACGCAGATGCGGCAACACATCCCGATGCGCCGTTTGTCATTCGTATCAAAGCGCCACGTGACGGTGTCACGATGATCCGTGATGAGGTTCAGGGCGATGTCAAAATCAGCAATGATCAGCTGGATGACATGGTACTGCTGCGCGGTGATGGCACACCGGTTTATATGCTCGCGGTTGCGGTTGACGATCATGATATGGGGGTAACTCACGTGATCCGCGGTGATGACCACCTTAACAACGCAGCACGTCAAATGATGATCTACAACGCGATGGACTGGCCCCTGCCGGTATACGCACATATCCCACTGATTCACGGGCCTGACGGTAAAAAACTCTCCAAACGCCACGGCGCGCTTGGCGTCGAAGAGTATCAGGCCATGGGCTACCCTGCCGCTGGCATGCGCAACTATCTGGCACGTCTGGGTTGGAGCCACGGCAATGATGAATTTTTCACTGACGAACAAGCTACAGAATGGTTTGGCCTGAGTGGTATCGGAAAATCCCCGGCGCGGCTGGATTTCAAAAAGCTGGAAAATCTCTGTGGCCAGCATATTGCCGTAACGGAAGATGCTGCACTGCTGCATGAATTCACCGCGTTCAGGACCGCCGCAAAGTTAAACCCTCTGTCTGACAATAAATTGAGCTTGATGGAATCGGGCATGTATTGCCTCAAAGAACGCGCCAAGACATTCTTTGAACTATCTGATAAAGCTGAATTTATCCTGACTGAGCGACCCATTTTCCCCGATGAGAAATCAGCGTCACAGCTTGATATTGTATCCCGTGGCATACTGTCAGAATTGACGCCGCACCTGCAAAATGCTACGTGGAGTCGTGAAGGTCTGGAAACGACGATCATGGGGTTCGCAGAAGCCCGTGAGATGAAGTTTGGAAAACTGGCCGGTCCATTGCGCGCAGCCCTCGCTGGCCGCAGCACAACACCCAGCGTCTTTGACATGATGCTGGTTCTGGGGGCAGACGAAACAATTGCCCGTCTAAATGATGCAAGCCAGCCCGGCGATCTTTCATCGTGAGGGTTAGTACAAATTAAGCACCTGAAAACACGTATTTTCGGGGACAAATGGGAGAACAGGATATGGCAGACGAACATAAAACCGCAAAACTGAGTATTGGCGGTCAAGACTATGAGCTTCCTGTTTTCACACCCACTGCGGGTCCGGACGTGATCGACATCCGTAAGCTCTATGCCCAGGCGGGTGTCTTCACCTATGATCCCGGATTCACCTCTACCGCCAGCTGCGACAGCACCATCACTTTTATCGATGGCGGCAAAGGTGAATTGCTGCATCGCGGATATCCTATCGATCAACTGGCCGAAAAGTCACATTATCTCGAGGTATGCTATCTCCTGCTATACGGTGAGCTGCCCTCACCTGCGCAGCTGGAAGAATTTGAAAGCCGCATCACCAATCACACGATGCTGCATGAACAGATGCACTTCTTGTTCCGCGGCTATCGCCGTGATGCGCATCCGATGTCGATCATGGTGGGTGTGGTTGGCGCGCTGTCTGCCTTCTACCACGATAGCTTGGATATCAACGACGAATGGCAACGCGAGGTCGCCTCAATCCGGATGTTGGCAAAAATGCCAACCATCGCGGCGATGGCGTATAAATACACATTGGGCCAACCTTTCGTGTATCCACGCAATGATCTGGATTACGCGTCAAACTTCCTGCGCATGTGCTTTGCTGTTCCGGCCGAAGATTACGAGGTTAACCCGATCCTGAGCCGCGCGATGGACCGGATCTTTACCCTGCATGCCGATCACGAGCAAAACGCCTCGACATCAACGGTCCGTCTGGCCTCCAGCTCAGGTGCAAACCCATTTGCATGTATTGCCGCCGGCATTGCCTGCCTTTGGGGCCCTGCTCACGGTGGCGCAAACCAAGCCTGTCTTGAAATGCTGCAAGAAATTGGCAGCGTTGATCGTATTCCTGAATTTATTGAACGCGCCAAAGACAAAAGTGATCCGTTCCGTCTGATGGGCTTTGGCCACCGGGTTTACAAAAACACCGACCCACGCGCCAAGGTTCTCAAACAGTCCGCCGACGAGGTGCTTGAACTGCTGGGCGTCGAAGACAACCCGCTACTGCAAGTCGCCAAAGAGTTGGAGCGTACAGCCCTGCATGATGAATACTTCATCGAGAAGAAGCTCTTCCCGAATGTGGACTTCTATTCCGGCATTATCCTTGAGGCGATGGGTTTCCCCACCTCGATGTTCACACCAATCTTTGCCGTGTCACGTACCGTGGGCTGGATTTCACAGTGGAAAGAGATGATCTCGGACCCGCAACTGAAAATCGGCCGCCCACGCCAACTCTATCAAGGCGCGACCTTCCGCGACTATGTGGATATCGAAAAGCGGTAAGCCAAGCAGAAGTCGCCCTAGCCAGGGTGCAAACGATAAACACCCTCGCAGAAATCTGCGAGGGTGTTGCCATCTAAAACGGCTATTATGTGAGCAAAGCAGCCATGCAGCTCATTAACAAGATTCAATAAGAGTTCTTCTTGGCTGCGATAAAGTAGCTAGAAGCCCCAGAATACATTCCCTTTGTTTCCACAACATCAAAATCACCGCCACTTACCAACTCATCCAAGTCTGAACTTTGAAGCCTCCGTATCGGGACAGGAATGATCCCAAACTTACACAATATACGAACAAGCTGAATTTGAGCGCTCACAACAAAGGACATTTTATCCCGCAAGCAGGGTGTTACGGAAATAAACGACCCTTCTGGCTTTAGAAGTTCATGCGCCCTTCGTACAACGCGCTGTGGATTAGGCACTGTATGGAGCATGTTGAAGGCTAAAATGACATCAAACGAGCCTTTTCTATATCCTTCATCAAAAATATCTGCCTGCGAAAAACTGATGTTATCAACGCCTTTTTGAGCTGCTTTCACCTTTGAAAGCTCAATCATTCTTTCTGAAATATCAATGCCTAGGATTTCTGTTACATGGCTGGCCAAATCGCAGGCTGTCGTGCCTGTTCCACACCCATAGTCCAAAACAACATCGCTGTTCTTGAGGTGTCTCTTTGCCCATTCCCTTGATACGTGATGGATACGTTCAAATCGCTCTTCGGTCCTGTCGTAATTATTGGCAGATTTATCCCAGGACTTTTGTGATTTACTCATCAAATAGATTCCATAAAATTTAAATTTTTTGGCTTTAACGATGAGAGACCAAGGGCCTACTCCGTACATTTTTCTAATCGCGAATTCGGTTCGATCTCCACCATCTACCTTATCTCATTCGCCATATTGGCTGCGATCAGCGCCTGCCCTCGGCTGTCAATTAGAGCTCAAACCAGTCATTTTGATGATGTCGAGCGTTCTTGTTTGCAAATATGGCTGCAACACCTTTGGGAGCGAGTTCCTCACACCATACCAGTTCGCTTTTCCATGTACACAAGTGATTAACGCCCTTCAAAATTGGCCGGGCGTTTATCCAAGAACGCCACCACGCCTTCTTTGAAATCACGTGTGCTGCCGCACTGGCCCTGCAGTTGTGCTTCTAGGGTCAGTTGATCGTCCAACCCGTTTTCCCAGCTTTCGCGGATCGCCTGTTTTAATCCGGCATAGGCTGCAGTCGGCCCATTAGCCAGATGTGCTGCACGGCCGCGCCAGTGGGCATCAAACGCGTCATCTGCAACCGCTTCCCAAATCATACCCCAGTCATCGGCCTGTTGGGCCGTAATCGGCTCGGCAAACAGCGCGGCGCCCATCGCCTTGGCCGCACCCATTTGACGTGGCAACCAATATGTGCCCCCAGCATCTGGGATCAAGCCAATGCGGGTAAAGGCCTGAACAAACTTGGCGCTTTGCGTGGCAATCACCACGTCTGCCGCCAAGGCCAGATTGGCCCCGGCCCCTGCCGCCGTGCCATTCACCGCACTGATCGTCGGAATCGGGCACTCCATGATGGCCCGCAGCATCGGCACATATTCATCGCGCAGAACCCGCTCCAGATCCAGATCATCCAACGTCCCCGTGTCGCTCAGGTCCTGGCCGGAACAAAACGCCGCCCCCTCACCCGTCAGCACCAAAATCCGCGCCTTACGCGCCGCAAATCGGGCTGCATCAGTGATTTCAGCGCGCATCAAGCCGCTCAGCGCGTTCATCTTGTCAGGTCGGTTAAGCGTGATGACCGCAACGTCATCTTCCAGCGTAAACCGAATGGATTGATAGGTTTTCATGACACGGCTCCTTGATGCGTTTTGCTGCACTCAAACTGTTTTGATAAGGATCTCCAAGCGGAACGGAACGTCACTCCTTGAGCAATTTGTCCAGACGCGCTTGTTCCTCAGCGCTCAGCCCCTTACTGGCGGTATCCACGCTTCGGCTGCGACGGCGTAAAAACATCAGACCGATGGCCCCGGCGATCACCAGCATCACAGGGCCGGACAGCCATAGCACCAGATTTGCGCCCCCGGTTAAAGGCTTCAGCAAGACATACTCGCCATACCGCGCGACAACAAATTCAATCACTTCATCATCGTCATCGCCCTCAACCAGACGTTCACGCACCAAAAGGCGCAGGTCCCGCGCCAGGGGGGCGTTGGATTCATCGATGCTCTCATTGCGGCAAACAAGGCAACGCAATTCCGCCGAAATACTACGCGCACGTTTTTCCAACACTGGATCGCTTAGAACTTCATCCGGTTGCACAGCGGCCACTGGCATCAGCGTCATCACGCAGATAACACCGGCCACAGCCACACGGGTGAACATTTGCCACATCATTCCGCCGCCACCGGGTTAGCCTGCGCCCGTTTTGCCCCTGCTGCAACACGGTACCGCCGATCGCTTAGGGACAATGTACCGCCGAGGGCCATCAAAATCGCACCGCCCCAAATCCAGTTGGCAAAAGGTTTATAGTAGGTTCGGACCACCCAGGCATTATTCGCCTGCGGATCACCAATCACCACATAAACATCACGGAAAAACCCATTGTCGATCGCGGCCTCCGTTGTGGGCATGCCTGCCACGGGATAAATCCGTTTTTCTGGCGTCAAAACGGTGAGGTTCTCCCCCTTCTGATCCAGCACAATATCCGCAACAACCGCAACATAGTTTGGCCCATCAACCTCCCGCACATCCCGAAGGGTCAGACCGTAGCCTGCGACCTCGAACCGCTCGCCAATATGGGTGACGCGAATATCTTCCGCCTCCCAGGCTAACATTCCGGCAACACCAGCCATGGTCACACCCAGCCCGGCATGCGCTACCGACTTACCCCAATCGGCACGCGGCAAGCGCCGCAGGCGGCTCAAACGTTCTCCAATGCGGCCACGCCCGGTGCGGCTCATCAGATCGACCAAGGCGCCCGACATCAACCAAGCCCCCAGAAAGAAACCAATCGGGCCAAGCGCGCTGCGTTCAGTCTGCATCGCCCAGATCAGCACACTTATTGCCAGCGACAGAATAAAGGCCGGGATCAAGGGTCGAAGATTCCGGTTCAGCTTTGCGCGTTTCCATGGGAACATTGCCCCAATCGGCAAGATCAGCCCCAGAACCACCATAAAGGGGGTAAAGGCCAGATTGAAAAACGGCGCCCCTACTGACAGTTTTCGGTCAAAGAACAGCTCCGACACCAACGGCCAGATGGTGCCCACAAAAACTACAAACGCAGCCACAGCCAGCAACACGTTGTTAAGCACCAAAGCGGATTCCCGGCTAAGGACGCCAAAGACACCCTTGGCCTGCATTTCAGCTGCGCGTGCGGCAAACAATGTAAGCCCCACCAGCATGAAAAACGCCAAAATGCCCAGCAAAAATACTCCACGTTCTGGATCTGCAGCAAAGGCATGCACTGATGTGATCACACCAGAGCGTGTGATGAATGCGCCAATCATCGAAAATCCAAAAGCGATGATCGCCAACAGAATTGTCCAGCTTTTCAGGCTTTCGCGCTTTTCGACCACGATGGCAGAATGCAGCAAAGCCGTCGCCAACAACCATGGCATGAACGACGCATTTTCAACCGGATCCCAGAACCAAAAGCCCCCCCAGCCAAGCTCATAATACGCCCACCAACTGCCTAACCCGATACCAATGGTCAGGAAAATCCAGGCCGCCAAAGTATAGGGTCGTACCCAACGCCCCCAGGCCGCATCAACCCGGCCTTCGATCAATGCGGCCAAGGCGAAAGAATAGCTCATCGAAAGACCGACATAGCCCAGATAAAGAAACGGCGGATGAAACGCCAAACCTGGGTCTTGCAGCAAAGGATTCAAATCCTGTCCATCAAAGGGCGGCACAGCCATACGCAAAAACGGGTTGGAACTGAACAAGATAAAGGCAAAGAACGCCACGGCAATGGCCCCTTGCACTGCCAGAACCCGTGCCCGCAAGCTGTCAGGCAGTACATTGCCAAACCACGCCACAAAGCCGCCAAACAACGTCACGATAAGCACCCACAGCAGCATCGACCCCTCGTGATTGCCCCAAACACCCGTGATTTTATACAACATCGGCTTGAGCGAGTGGCTATTCAACACTGCAAGTCTGAGAGAAAAATCAGAGGTCACAAAGGCCCAAGTCAATGCGCCAAAGGCCACAGCCGTTAGTATAAATTGCATTGTCGCCGCAGGCACGGCTGATGTCATCCAGCCTTGCCACCGGTATTGCGCGCCCACAAGCGGAACAACAGCCTGAAAACAGGCTGTCAGAAACGCAAGAATCAGGGAAAAGTGCCCAAGCTCAATAATCATAGGTCTGTTATAGGGCGCCCTATGCAGGCGGCCAATGGGCATCGCTCATTTGTGTTCGCGCAGATTGTCGCGCTTTAGTGTTGAGATTTACGCCAATCTTCAAGGGCAGCATTGGTCTCACCTTCGCCTTGAGGGCGAAGCGTCTGAGCGATCACTTCATGATCCTCGTTAACCACTTCAACTGCCAAGGCCTCAAGCGCTTGAATATTTTCGACCACCATCGGTGCGCGCGCCATTGTTTGTGCCAAAGACCGGTGAAATTCCTGCCCTTTGGCCTGATGGCGCGCCCCAAAATAAAACGATACAATCGCCCCCAAAAGCCACCACAATGGTTCGGGCACCAGCGCGATACCTTGCATGCGTTGCGCGAACCAGACAGGGTCGACCATTGCCGAGACAAACAAGCCAAGCGTCCCAAGCGCCATCGCCGGGCGCGGTATGCGATTCAACCCATCCATCAGCCGATCAAACCAGCCACGTTGCTGAAGTTGGAATTCCTTGGCAAATTGTTCCAGCGTCTGCGCTTGATGATCTGCGGCGCGTGCGGCACCAGCTTCGGCGTTTTCACGAAACACCTGTGCGGTCTCAGACAACACATTGCGCCCACCGCCGAAAACAAAACTCAAGATCCGTTCAATCATCCCCATGATGCCACCCTTTGCTGAAACTCACGCGTGCTCAGGTGGTACCGCTGTGTGATGAACTCTTCTGCGCGCTTGATCCATCCACCTTTGCCCCCCTTACGATTGCGCGCATATTTGCGACTGGCTGGGCGATGATCCGCAAGGCGAAAGTAATAATTGCGCCGCGCAATGCCATAAGCATCTACCAGATGATCCGGCGCCAAACGCCACGCCGCCTGTGTTGCGGCAATGGTTTGTGGCCCAATCTTGCCGTCTACGCTGGTCTGCTGACCCATCTGACATAATAGACGTTGCAAGATCTTGACCGCATTTGCCCCTGCATTGACGTACATATCAAACACAGACGCCTGCAGCGCCTGTGGCAAATGCGCGATCCCCGGCTTATCAAAATAATGCTTGATAAAGACCTGCTCGGCCTGTGCGCGGCTGAGCTGCCGAACATCCGTTACATCGACGTCACCGTCACGGTCTAGATCCAACCCCAGACGGCGCATGGTATGAATGGTCACGCCGTATTTTGTCGCCCCGCCCAGATCGTGCGGGTCGTTCACAAAACCGCCCTCGCGGGCAATGATCTCTTTTGCGATGTCTTGAACTGTTTTCATTGGGACCGCCAATTTTCACACTTTGGAAAAGATTGGCGGTCAACCGATTAATAAAGGCCTTAGTCTGCGTCCGCAGGTTTATAAACGCCCTGCTCTTTCAGCGCGTCAGCCACTTCTTTTGGCAGGTAACTTTCATCGTGCTTGGCCAAAATCTCTGTCGCTTTAAACACGCCACCTTCGTAGGTGCCCGTGCCAATCATGCCTTGATTTTCCTCAAACAAATCCGGCAAAACCCCTACATATGTGACAGGGATAGACGCCCCACCATCAGTGACGTTGAACCGGATAGTATCCCCATCACCGCGGATCAATGTGCCCTCTTCAACCAACCCTCCCAAACGGAAACGTTCGCTTGCCACGGGTGGCTCCTCCACGACTTGCGAAGGGGAGCGAAAAAAGTTGATCCCATCGCGCATGGCAAATCCGATCAATGCGGTCGACACGACGAGCGCGACCATAGCAACCGCAATGATCTGGATCCGGCGTTGTTTCTTGAGCGATTTCACCTGAGCACCTCTGTCAATCTTTGCCTAAGTTCGCTTTGCACTATGGAAAGAGCGGCGCCAACATCAGCCCTTCAACCTCATCACAACCCAGCATCAGATTGGCATTTTGCAACGCCTGCCCACTGGACCCTTTTGTCAGGTTGTCCAACGCTGCAATCACAATGGCACGACCCTCAATGCGGTCGCCTGTCACACCAATGTGGCAAAAATTGCTACCCCGGATATGGCGCGTGCTGGGGGTTTGACCAAAGGGCAGAACCTCCAAAAACGGCTCGTCCGTATACGCCCCTGCCAGCGTCTGATGGATCTGCTGCGCGTCACCTTTGACATAGACCGTTGCAATGATTCCGCGGTTGGCGGGCAACAAATGCGGTGTGAACTGAACTTTTACGGGACGACCGGCAACGGCGGAAAACTCCTGATCAAACTCGGCCAGATGACGGTGCGTGCCGCCCACGGCATAAGCATGCGCCCCCTCAGACAGTTCAGCATGCAGCAGGTTTTCTTTCAGGCTGCGCCCTGCCCCACTGACGCCTGTTTTAAGATCAATGATAATCTCATCCAGATCAATCACACCCGCCTGAATGAGCGGCCGCAAAGCATATTGCCCCGTCGCGGCATTGCATCCTGTACCTGCAACAAGCCGCGCCTGTTTGATCTGATCGCGGTAAAATTCTGTCAGGCCGTAAACCGCCTCGTCCTGACAATCGAATGCCTGATGTTCGCCACCATACCAGCGGGCATATTCCTCTGGATCACGCAGCCGGAAATCGGCGCTCAGATCAACGATCTTCAGCGTCTTCGGCAATTCCTTGATCACCGCTTGTGATGTGGCATGCGGAAGCGCGCAAAAACACAGATCAACCTGATCGAAATCAATCTGATCAATTTTCACCAGCTTGGGCAACGTCAGATGGCGCAAATGTGGAAACACATCCGCCATCGCCATGCCAGCTTTGGAGTTGGCACCAAGCGCGACTATCTCCATCTCGGGATGGGTGGCAATCAGCCGGATCAACTCGGCTCCGGTATAGCCCGAAGCGCCCAAAATTGCGATTTTATGGGTCATCTCATGACCTTTCATAGTTCTCTGTTCGTGTATGTATGAAACTCTGTGCGCGGCTTCAATGCGACGCGACAGCTCACCTGTTCAGGCGGCCTCAAATGTGATCTGTCGTCGCAAAAATTGCGTCGCCCGGTCCGAGACTCGCTTGGGATTTCCAGTCGTCATAAAGGTACTGCCATCCGCCTTGCCCAGCATGTTGGGATGGCGGATCAGATAGTCTGCCAGACTCTCCGCGACCAAATCGGCCTGCGAATACACTTTAACTTCTGGGCCCAAGGCCTCCGCAAAAGCCTCTTTGACCAATGGATAATGGGTACACCCCAGAATGGCGGCTTCAGGACTGGGCATCTTCCGCTTAAGCGCCTCAACATGCGAACGCACCAAAGCTTCGGCCAAAATCATATCGCCCTCTTCGATGGCATCGACAATACCACCACAGGCCTGTGCTTCGACATCGACACCGATCGCACGAAACGCCAGTTCCCGCTGAAACGCGCGGCTCGACACCGTTGCAGGTGTCGCGAAAAGCGCAACATGTTTGACCTCAACCTCGCGTGGTGGCGAATTATCACCCCACTGCCGTTCTGTCAGCGCCTCGATCATCGGCACAAACACCCCCAGAACGCGCTTACCTTCTGGCACACCCTCTTCTTGGATCCGGCGCAAAGACGCCGCCGCGGCGGTATTGCAGGCTAACACAACCAGATCGCAACCATGATCCCACAGCCGATACACATGTTCGCGTGTCAGGTTGTAAATATCTTCTGCATCACGCACGCCATACGGCGCATGTGCATTATCGCCATAATAGGCCAATGGCACGTCCGGCAACCGCGCCGAGACCGCGTCCAGAACCGTCAGGCCACCAAGACCGCTGTCAAAAATACCTACTGCCATTCTCAATGCGTCCCACAGTTATTCGAACTCGAAGCCCCGCTCATACGGATCAAGAGGCCCTGGAGACAATTCATACGTCTTGCATCGCAGAAATTCCATCAGTGATTTGCCATCTTTGGCACGTGCGTCCAATTCATCCCGCCCGATCGTATCACCGATGACGACCCGTACTGGTGTATCGACACGTTTTTTGAACTCTTTGATCAAAAGCCCCATACGTAATGTCACATGTAAATGGCTTGCCAATTGGAACAAACGACTGGTGTGCCCCTCAAAAAACACCGGCACCACCACGGCATCGGATTTGGCAATCATCCGAGCTGTAAACCCACGCCAATCCGGGTCCATCGGCCGCGAGAATGGTTTAACTGCCGTGGACACAGTACCACCCGGAAAAATCCCGATCGCACCGCCCTCTTGCAGGTAATTTAAGGCTTTCTTTCGCGTCTCAAGGTTCAACCGCACCGCTTCTTTTGATTGATCGAAACTAACAGGAAGCACAATCCGGTTCAGATCCTCCGCCTTGCGAAAGACCTGATTGGCGAGAATGCGAAAATCCCCTCGCGTCTGGCTTAGGATATGCCCCATCATCATACCATCCAAAATACCATATGGGTGGTTTGCAATTAATATCAGTGGCTTGCCCTTTGGAATGGACGCAAGGTTTCCGCCTGTGACATCCAATGAAAGCCCATAACGATCCACCATCACCTGCCAGAAGTCGCGCCCATTAGCGATCTCTGCATCATACCCTTCGGCACGTTTAATCAACCCAACCCGTCCGGTCAGGTTCTCCATCGTGCGGATCATGGCACGCCCGCCCCGTGTCTGGGCCGAATATGCATAGCTGATGTCAGACACGACTTTCCCTGAAGACCGCATGATCACGATTCCCTATCTTGATGGGGTTAAGCCTATAGCCGATCCCTCATCACAGGATCATGACAATTTCACTACCCTACTGCGCTGCCTGTTGCAGTGGGGCATTTCCATCACGGATAGCCGCCAACAATTCCTCTCGCCGTTTGGCCGCCTTGGCCACAGCTTCCACTTTGATCGACCCAAATCCGCGAATACTCAGCGGTAGTTGCGCCAACGCGATCACGGCATCATGATTGTGCTCGGAAATCTTTGGAAGAATGGCCTTCATATCCGCCTCATATTGTCGGATCAGAGCGCGCTCCATCTTGCGCTCTGCACTATAGCCAAACGGATCAAATGGTGTTCCGCGCAGGCCACGCATCCGCGCCAAAATCTTTAGCGATCCCGTCAACCAACTGCCGAAGGCACGTTTACGAGGCCAGCCATCTGCGCCCTTGCCCCCCAAAACGGGCGGCGCAAGATGATAGGTCATCTCGAAATCACCCTCAAAGGCCTCCTCCGCTTGTTCCCGACTTCTGAGGAGCAACCGGGAAACCTCATATTCGTCCTTGTAAGACAAAAGCTTATGATACCCGAGCGCCAGGGATTGTTTCAGCTTAGAATCTTCAACACCCGCAAGCATGCGCTGATATCGCTTGACCAATCTACGCCCTTGATAATCCCTCAGGTGTGCCTCGCGGAAAGCAATCTTATCCTCTAATGTCTGAGGTCGCTCAACACTCTCAACATGCGCAAGCTCGATAACCGCTTGCGGATCCTGAACGGCCCAACGTCCAATTTCAAAGGCGCGTAAATTGCGCTCCACAGCCGTGCCATTTAGCTCAATCGCCTCTCGGATGGCTCCTGCACTCAGCGGAATCAAACCCGCTTGCCAGGCCCCGCCCATCACGATCATGTTGGAGTAAATCGCATCGCCCATAATCTGCATCGCCAGTACCGTGGCATCAAACAGATGGGTCCGGTCTTTTAGCCGCGCAGTCAGTGACAGTTCCAACCGCTCGGTTGGCAGGCGAAATTCCGTATCGCGGGTAAAATCACCGGTCATGGTTTCGTGGCTATTGACCACCGCACCCGTTTTACCTGATCGCGTCAGTCGTAGCGCCTGCGCCCCGGCACTGACCACCAGATCACCACCAATCAGCGCATGCGCCTCACCCACGGCCACACGAATGGCGCTAATGTCTTCCGGCTTATTGGCCAACCTGCAATGAATATGTACCGCACCGCCCTTTTGCGCGAGGCCCGCCATTTCCATTACACCAGCCCCTTTGCCATCGATCTCGGCCGCTTGTGCCAGAATGGCCCCCAGCGTGACAACGCCTGTGCCGCCAATACCCGTAATCACGATGTTATGAGTGCCGTCGATTGCTGGCAATTTCGGCGCAGGAAGGTTCGGAATTTCTACCGCCTTGCCGCCATGTTTACGTGGTTTTGCCCCCTTTAGCGTGACAAAAGACGGGCAAAACCCATTGAGACAACTGAAATCTTTGTTGCACGCCGATTGATCCACGGCACGTTTACGGCCCAGTTCTGTATCGACCGGTGTGATCGCCACGCAATTGCTTTGCACCCCGCAATCACCGCACCCCTCGCAGACATCCGTATTGATAAACACACGCTGATCCGGATCAGGAAAATTACCCCGTTTTCGACGGCGACGTTTTTCCGCGGCACAGGTCTGAATGTAGACAATCGCGGACACACCTTCGAGCTTCGCAAAACGCTCCTGTACTCGCATCAACTCAGCGCGTTCATGCGCCTCTACTCCCGCAGGAAACTTTTTCAGATCAACATCTTCCTTGTCGTCATAGACCACAGAAACATTTCGCACCCCCATGGCCCGCAGCTCAGCCACAATTCGGGGCGCATCCAGCCCACCCTCATTGGTTTGCCCACCAGTCATCGCCACGGCATCATTGTACAGGATCTTAAAGGTCACATTCACACCCGCCGCCAGCGCAGCCCGAATGGATTGAATTCCAGAATGGTTATAGGTGCCGTCGCCCATGTTTTGAAACACATGCGCGCGGGTGGAAAACGGTGCCTCACCAATCCAGTTTGCCCCCTCACCACCCATATGCGTGTATCCGGTGGTTTCGCGGTCCATCCACATCGCCATGATGTGGCAGCCAATCCCGGCATAGGCCCGGCTGCCATCCGGCAGCTTGGTCGAGGTATTATGCGGACAACCAGCACAAAAATACGGCAAGCGCGCTGCTATATCTTCTGCATTATCCGCCTGTCGGGCCTCATCAATCCGCGCCATACCGGCTTGCATCTGATCGGTATTGCGACCCTCTTCAATTAGGATATTACCGATCTTTTCGGCAATCATGACCGGATTCAATGCCATACGGGTCGGAAACAGCTCTTCTTGATGCAAACCACCCGCACCGCCCTTGTACCAACCGTAAACCCGCCGACCCCGACGGTCATCAAAAATGGCTTCCTTGATTTGCAGCTCGATCAGTTTGCGCTTTTCTTCAACCACGACAATCAGGTCCAAACCCTCGGCCCAGTCATGAAAGCTGTGCATATCCATTGGAAACGTCTGACCAATTTTGTAGGTCGTGACGCCCAGCCGTTCGGCCTCCTCTCCATCAATGCCCAGCAAGCTGAGCGCATGAACAAGATCCAGCCAGTTCTTACCGGCCGCAACAAAACCAATCTTTGCGCCCGATTTTCCCCATACCCTATTGTCAATTTTATTTGCACGAGCAAAGGCTTCTGCAGCAAACCTCTTGTGATCAATGATACGCGCCTCTTGCGTGATCCAATGGTCATTCAAGCGGATATTCAAACCGCCATCTGGCATATCAAAATCAGGCTCAACAAACTGCATCCGGTCCGGGCTGCCATCGACAACGCTGGTGACCTCGACCGTGTCTTTCATCAATTTCAGCCCAGACCAAACCCCGGCATAGCGCGACAAGGCATACCCATAGAGGCCATAATCAAGGATCTCCTGCACGCCCGCTGGTGATAAAACCGGCATATACGCATCCACCATCGCCCAATCCGATTGGTGACACACGGTTGAACTTTCTCCGGTATGGTCATCCCCCATGGCCATCAATACACCGCCGTATTTCGATGTGCCTGCCATATTGGCGTGGCGCATCACGTCGCCGGATCGGTCAACCCCCGGCCCTTTCCCGTACCAAAGCCCAAAGACGCCATCGTATTGGCCCTCGCCGCGCAGTTCGGCCTGCTGCGTGCCCCACAGTGCGGTTGCCGCCAGATCTTCGTTCAGGCCTTCCTGAAACTTGATTTGCGCCTCTGCTAGCTTGTGCTCAGCCCGGTGCATCTGCATGTCAACGGCCCCCAAAGGCGACCCCCGATATCCCGAAACATACCCCGCTGTATTCAGACCTGCTTGACGATCCCGATGGGCCTGCATCAGCATAAGGCGAACCAATGCCTGCGTTCCGTTCAATAATATCTGCGATTTTGTCAGATCAAACCGATCATCCAATGAAACCTGCTGCCTGGTCATAACGTACCTCCGGTCACGGGATTTCCCTTTAATATAACTCTATATTAGGTCATAATTTATGACCTACAAAGAAGATTTTTATTAAATCTTCATCGCAACACTGTGATTCCACATTGGTTTTCTGCTATTGCGTTGATCAGATGAAACCGTGCTGAAAGTGTCGCATATGGATTGGGATAAGCTTAGAATCTTTCACGCCGTCGCAGATGTCGGTAGCCTGACCCATGCCGGGGATCAGCTCCACCTGTCGCAATCGGCGGTCTCGCGGCAGATCAGGGCCCTCGAAGAGGCGCTGCACACTACCCTTTTTCACCGCCATGCCCGCGGACTGATTCTCACCGAACAGGGCGAATTGCTGTTCGATGCTACTAAGGCGATGATGAAACGACTTGATACGGCCACCGCCCGCATCCACGACAGCGAAGAAGAAGTCTTTGGCGAGATTAAAGTCACGACCACCAACGCCTTTGGCACGCTATGGCTCGCCCCGCGCCTGCCCCATCTGTATGAAAAATACCCCGACCTGAAAATTGACCTCATGCTCGAAGAGCGTGTGCTTGACCTGCCCATGCGCGAAGCCGATGTCGCCATCCGCATGAAAGAGCCCAGCCAGGCCGACCTGATCCGCAAGCGCCTGATGGATGTACACATGCGGCTTTATGCATCCAAAGAGTATCTTGAACAGCACGGAACGCCCGGGACGATCAAAGATCTAAAAGACCATCGTCTGATCTGCCAAAGCCCGAATGCCCATCAGGTCAGTGCCGGTGGCCGGTTGATCCAAGATCTTATCACACATGGCGTTTCAGTCGGCTTGACCGTCAACAACTACTATGGCGTCTTGCAGGCAGTGCGCCATAACCTTGGGGTTGGCGTTCTTCCCGATTATCTTATGCAAGATTATCCCGAGGTGCTCCGCATCCTACCCGATGTGCAATCCAGTGACGTGCCGGTTTATCTGGCCTACCCAGAAGAATTGCGTCACTCAAAACGAGTCGAAGCCTTCAACGCCTTTGTCAAAGACGAAATTATCGCTCATCGCAAACGCGAACGGGCCCAGCTGACTAACTGAAGCAGTTCCTGCGTGGTGTTACAGATTCATCACTTGCGGTTGCTCAGATGTAATAATCACATAAATGCATTATAATTCAATATCTTATGGGTGATTTAAATTTAATAAATTAGCCATGCAATAATTGCATAGCAGGCATGATCAAATGTATGCATGATTTTTCTTGAATGCGTGATCGCGCATCCCTATCTGGGTCTCATGACAGTGACGGCGCACAGCGCAACACTCTCATACCTCCCTGTTGGACTAAGGCCGAGCTTATAGCTCGGCCCCTTTTTTTTGCGCAATCGAAATTTTTACAGTTGCACGATCGCAGGGTCAGCCAGCGGTGAGATTACCCGTGGCGCGCCCTCGGTAATCACGATGTTTTCTTCATGTACCATGATCTTTCCGGGCGATACTTCGGTGCCCGGCTCCAATGTGATAACCATGCCGGGTTTCAGCACTGTTTCATCTCGTGGTGTCAAAGAAAGCCCTTCGGTCAACTGCATGCCCAAAGCATGACCCAAACGCCCCGCTTCTTCGCCAGCGCCCGCAATATCAGCCATCGCCTTCCAGACATCACGCGCCGTTGCGCCGGGACGTGCGGCCTCAAGCCCCGCATGGGTCGCCTCGATCAGTCGCGCATGGGCTGATTTAACGGCGTCAGACGGCGTTCCGATGGAAAAGTTGCGATCATAATCGCAAAAATAACCATCCCAAATGGCCCCAGTATCCAGCATCAACACATCACCGGCCGACATCGGGTTGGGTGACGCAAGAGAAATCACATCGTCATACCCGCCCGGTGCAGCAGCGCCGGAAATATAGGGTACCCAATCTGCGCCCTCCTCTAACAGCAACCTTTGAAAGTCGCGAAAGACCTGTTCAACGGAAATACCTTCACGCGCAATCTCACCCATTCGGGCAAAAGAGCGCGCGGCAATGCCGCAAGCCACTTCGATCTTTGCAATCTCAGCCTCTGATTTTACCGCCCGCAGATCAGCCACGATCCCGGCGTCACCGGTAAATTCCAACCCACTGAGCGTCTTCACACGCTCAAAGTCAGTCAAGGGCATCCGAAGATGCGTCTCGTACCCAGAAGGTACCCCAATCGGCCCGCCAACTTCGCGCAGGGTCTCCGCCAAAAGTGTAACACCGTCATCCTCAAGGTTCGGGGCGGACCAAGTGCGAATGTCGTTGATCCACCCGCGTCCCATCAGCACGGACCCAATCGACGGAATCACCGCAATCGGCTCACCCGCGGCAGGCACAATCAAGAACCAAGGGCGGCTAGGGCTTTCCCAGAACCGGGTCAGAAATCCGCTGAAATAACGGACATTCGGCTCAGTCGTCAGCAAGATTGCCCCAAGCCCCTGTTCCGCCATCAACGTCTGTGCATTGCTAACCCGGTTACGAAACTCGGCTTCAGGAAACCCGCGCGTCATGCCTCGGCCTCTTCGCTCAGAATGCACAGAACCCGCGCATCAGGACCTAGCCCCATAAGATCAAGTGCGGCAATACCCGCCGCTCCAGATTCGGTCGAAGCCAGATCAAGCGCGGCAATCTTTGGTAAAATCGCACTGCCCTCGTCTTCAGAAATCAAGGCAAAGGCATCCGCATCCCGCGATAGACCTTTGAGCGCGATCAACGACGCCTCTTTGCAATCCAAGCGCCCCATGTTCGACACTGGCCCTTTGGTACTCACCATATGCCCCGCTTCAATGCTTTCCTTCAGCGCAGGCGCAGCCACCGGTTCCACTACAATGATTCGCGGTGCATTCCCCCAGGCCGAGCGAAAATAGGCAGCACAAGCCCCCGCCAGACCACCAACACCTGCTTGCAGCATGATATGCGTGGGTGCCTCTGGCATCTGCGACACGGCCTCGGCGGCCATTGCTGTATAACCTTCCATCAAACGATGGGAGAGTTCAAAATATCCGGGCCATGAGCTGTCCGACAACAAGGTCCAGTCATTATCCTTAGCTGCCTTTTGAGCGGCTGCCATGCTGGCCTCATATTCGGCCCCGGCACGCACCACATCAGCGCCTAACCCACGCAAACGCTCAGCAAACCCTTCCGGCACGGTTTCCGCCAGATAGACTACCGCACGCGCGCCAAACTGGGCAGCCCCGGCCGCTACAGACATTCCATGATTTCCAGCACTTGCAGTCACATACACCCGCCCAGACAGGGCCGCAGACAGATCATCAACGCCCGTCTCAGCAGCCTGATGCGCTATCACATAGGCCGCGCCAAGCGCCTTGAAGCTGCCCAGATCCATCCGGCCACGTTCATCCTTGACCCACAGCTTGGTGCCAAAGGCATCCAGCGCATGCAGCGGCGTCTCCTTGCAACCAAAACAGCGCGCCATCAGCTCGGCAGGCGCAGCGGCATTTACACTCGGATACGGGATTTCCGACAGATCTCCGTCAGTCAAGCCTGAGCCGCGATGTGGGTTCTCGATGATGTCCATAATGTCTCCTCTCTCTTGACGCCCACAGGATGGGAAAATTCCCCCTGCGTCAAGCCAAGACACCTTCCTTTACACACCCTCTTCCCCCCTGCCGCACAATGCCCTAAAGAGACCGCAAAACCAGCCACCCGAGGATCAGTCCCAGATGCAAGAACCTGCCATCACGCCCGACCTTATCGAAGCCCACGGTCTTAAGCCCGATGAATATGAACGCATTCTGGAAATCATTGGACGCGAACCCACATTTACTGAGCTGGGCATCTTCTCAGCGATGTGGAACGAGCACTGCTCTTACAAGTCCTCGAAAAAATGGCTGCGCACCCTTCCAACAGACGGCCCACAGGTGATCTGCGGCCCTGGCGAAAATGCAGGCGTGGTTGATATTGGCGATGGTCAGGCTGTGATCTTCAAAATGGAAAGCCACAACCACCCGTCTTACATCGAACCCTATCAGGGCGCAGCCACCGGCGTTGGCGGCATCTTGCGCGATGTCTTTACCATGGGTGCACGCCCCATCGCCTCGATGAACTCGCTCAGCTTTGGCGAACCTGATCACCACAAAACCCGCCAGCTGGTGCACGGTGTTGTGGCTGGTGTTGGCGGTTACGGCAACTGCTTTGGCGTGCCCTGCGCGGGTGGCGAGGTTCGCTTTGATCCCGCATACAACGGCAACTGCCTTGTGAACGCTTTTGCTGCTGGTTTGGCCGACAGCGACAAGATATTCTATTCCGCCGCCTCAGGCGTTGGCATGCCGGTGGTTTACCTCGGTGCCAAAACCGGTCGTGACGGCGTTGGCGGCGCCACTATGGCCTCAGCCGAGTTTGACGACACCATTGAGGAAAAGCGTCCCACCGTTCAAGTTGGTGATCCCTTCACCGAAAAACGCCTGATGGAAGCCACGCTGGAGCTGATGCAAACCGGCGCTGTGATCTCGATCCAGGATATGGGTGCTGCGGGCCTGACATGTTCCGCTGTGGAAATGGGTGACAAAGGCAACCTTGGCGTCAAGCTGCAATTGGATAATGTTCCACAGCGCGAAGACAACATGACCGCCTACGAGATGATGCTCTCGGAATCGCAAGAACGCATGCTGATGGTGCTTAAGCCCGAGAAAGAATCTGAGGCGCGCGCTGTATTCGAGAAATGGGACCTCGACTTTGCCATCGTCGGTGAAACCGTCGCCGAAGACCGCTTCTTGATCATGCACGGCAATGAGGTCAAAGCAGATCTTCCATTGGCCACGCTCGCCGGTTCAGCCCCTGAATATGACCGCCCATGGGTCGAACCAACACCAGCTGAACCACTGGATCCGAATTCAGTGACCTCAGTTGATCCAATTGATGGCCTCAAGGCCCTGCTCAGCTCTGCGAATTATTGCTCGCGCCAATGGGTCTATGAGCAATATGACACATCTGTCATGGCCGACAGCGCTCGTCGCCCCGGCCAGGGCGGTGGATTGATCCGCGTACACGGCACTGACAAACAACTGGCGTTCACCTCTGATGTGACCCCGCGCTACGTCAAGGCCAACCCGATTGAAGGCGGCAAACAAGCCGTCGCCGAAGCCTACCGCAACCTGTCTGCCCTTGGCGCTGTGCCTCTGGCAACCACCGATAACCTGAACTTCGGCAACCCCGAAAAGCCTGAAATCATGGGTCAATTTGTTGGCGCTATCAAAGGCATCGGCGAAGCTGTCGCCGCTTTGAACGTGCCAATCGTATCGGGTAACGTCTCGCTCTATAACGAAACTGACGGTCAGGCGATCTTGCCGACACCAACAATTGGTGCGGTTGGTCTGATTGTGGATCCTGAGACCGCCATCACCGATGTTGCCCGTGATGGTCATGTGGCGTTGGTGTTGGGCGAAACCACAGGTCACCTTGGCCAATCGGCCCTACTGGCCGAGGTTTTCAACCGCATCGAAGGCGATGCACCTACCGTTGATCTGGATGTTGAAAAGCGCCTCGGCGACTTCATTCGCGCCAATCACCAATGGATCAAAGCCTGTACGGACCTCTCAGATGGTGGTCTGGCCATGGCTGCATTTGAGATGGCCGAAGCTGGCGATGTTGGCGTCTGCCTTGACAGTGACGACACCGCCTTCCTGTTTGGCGAAGACCAGGGCCGTTATCTGATCGCGTGTAACTTCGATCAGGCCGAGGCCCTGATGATTGCCGCCGGTCAAGCCGGCGTGTCGATCCAGTCGGTTGGCCGCTTCATGGGTGACACGGTTCATTTTGGCAGCAGCTCGTCCGCCCCGCTAGCTGAACTTTCTGATCTATTCCGTGGCCGTTTCGCCGAATTGTTCGACTAAACGCACAGGCGATCACGTTTCCTTTAGCATGGCTGTTCCATCGCGGGCAGCCATGTACATTGACGGCAACCTTGAAAGGATGCCTGATGAAACGCCTGTTCGCTGCCGCAACGCTCGCCCTTCTCCCTGTCATTGCGATGGCACAAGAACCTGTTCCTGATACCCCCACCCCAGACACAAATACTGAGGTGGATCCTCAGGCCGCACCTGTTGAGCCTGCTATGACACTGGAACGTATGAACCAGATCATTACCACGCTTGATCCCGGTGCACAGACAAATGGCAAGCTGTGGCAACTTACCATCGCCGAAACGGAATTATTGATTGTCACAGACCCCGACAGTGATCGCATGCGCATCCTGTCCCCCATCCAGAATGCGGATGAAGTATCTTCAGACAAACTGAACCGCATGATGCAGGCCAATTTTGATACGGCCCTTGATGCACGCTACGCGCTTGCAAAAGGCACGCTTTGGTCAACCTATATCCACCCGCTGTCGCCCTTAGAAAAGGATCAGCTGATCTCAGGCATCGGTCAGGTGGTCAATCTGGTGAAAACCTACGGCACGCTCTATTCTGGTGGCGCCCTACAGTACGGCGGTGGCGATAGCGCCCCGCTGCAACGTCAATTGATCGATGATTTACTTAAGAAAGGTGAGGAAATCTAACCTCACGCCCCTTCAGTCCATCTTGCGCTTGGCCCCGGTGCGCTCTACATCCTAATCAAAGAGCAAAAGGAACGCACCCATGGCCATGCAAGCCCAGGAACTTGAGGATCTGATCCGCACAACATTTCCCGACGCCCAGATCACAATTACCGATCTGGCTGGCGACGGAAACCACTATGCGGCTGAGGTCATCGATGAAAGCTTTCGCGGCAAAAACCGGGTGCAGCAACAGCGCGCTGTCTACGCCGCCCTCAAAGGCAAGATGGACGGCCCCAGCGGCGATCTGCACGCACTGGCCCTGACGACAAAAGCGCCTGAATGAACCATTTCTGGATCATATGGGTCGGCCTATCCGCCGTCGTTGTCATTTTGACAGCCATTGCCCTGATCCGCCATCGCCGCAAACCCAAACAAACACGGGGAACCACGCCATCCCAAAATGGCTTTGTTGTTACATCAAACTATGCGGGCGACCATGATATGATAAGCGCTCGTGTTATCTCCCGTGATCCGCAAGAATATGCCAAGACATGGCACTCAGAAAAGTGAGACCAAAGATGACTGACGTAAAAACCCAAATCGACGAAACCGTCAAAGCCAACGACGTGGTGCTTTACATGAAAGGCACCAAGGACATGCCGCAATGCGGATTCTCCTCACGCGTGGCGGGCGTGTTGAACTACATGGGCATCGACTATGCCGATGTGAATGTGCTGGCAGACGATGCCGTTCGTCAAGGCATCAAGGATTACTCCGATTGGCCAACAGTGCCACAGCTGTATGTCAAAGGTGAATTTGTTGGTGGATGTGACATCATCACCGAGATGACCTTGTCAGGTGAGCTGGACACATTGTTCGAAGACAATGGCGTGACTTACGACAAAGACGCAGCCAACAAAATCCGTGAAGCCAACGCCTGACATTTACCTATTTTTTTAAGAAAAATGCCCCGCCATTTGGTTCGGGGCATTTTTTGTGTACCAAATCTGCGTACAACCTGTACCAGTTGTACGCAAATTTACATATATTACGCCGTAGGCCGCGCTTCAGCCCGGCTCCTCCAATCACAAACCCAATTTATCCCGCATAAACGCCAACGCCACCTGTAAACCATCCGGTGCGATCCCGTGGGCAGTGCCCTTCATCACATGGGCATAAACATCTTTCCAGCCAGCCGACTGCAATGCCTCTGCCGCTTCCGGCAAGGATTGCGGCGGCACAACATCATCGGCATCACCATGCACCAACAGGATCGGAGGGCGACTGACGGCTTCATCCGCCAGCAACTCTGGTGCCAGCAGGCGGCCAGAAAAGGCAACAATACCGGCAACCGGATCTTCACGTCGTGGGGCGACATGTAGCGACATCATGGTACCTTGGGAAAATCCAAACAAAACAACCTGTTCCGGCAAAACATCTTCGTCCACCATCAACGCATCAAGAAACGCATTCAGATCATCAGAAGCGGCCATAAGTCCGCGCTGCGCCTCCTCCTCGGATGAGCCATCAATCCACGGGATCGGGAACCATTGATAGGCATTGGGCATGCCCGGAATGCTCTCAGGTGCATCAGGTGCCACAAACAACGTATCCGGCAGATGTTCTGCCAGCGGGTCCGCCAAGCCCAGCAGATCAGCCCCATTCGCGCCATAGCCATGCAAGAACACAACAATCGACCGCAATTCCCCTGATAACGGCTCTTTCCGTTCTGCCTGCAATACCCGTGTCATCTGATCCCTTCCCTGTTTTTATCTACCCGGTAGTACGCCCAAAGTATCCGCGCAGCAACCGATCTATAGGGCTGCCAAGCTACCGCCATCTGCCTGAATTCTTTCTCTTTTGGCCGCTCCGGCAGGTCATAAAGAACCCTTGCCGCCTCTTGCAACGCCAAATCCCCAGGCGCAAAGACATCAGCGCGTCCGAGGCTGAACATTGCATAGATTTCCGCGGTCCAGGCCCCAATTCCTGGCACCACTACAAGCGTCTTTATCACTTGATCGGACGGCATCTCACGCAGTGCATCAAAATCAATCCGCGCTTCAGCCAACGCTTTGGAATATCTTATTTTCTGACGACTAAGCCCGGCATCGCGCAGATCATCATCACTGGCCCACATGATCTTGCGCGGCCCCGTCAACTTGGCCTCCTGCATACGCTTCCAGATCGCCGCAGCAGAGGCCACACTTACCTGCTGACTGATGATCGCGCTTAGCAATTCCGCAAACCCATCAGGCTTACGTCGAAGAGGCAACGGCCCCGTCAATGCGCGCGCATGCGCCATACGCGGGCAAATCGAGGCCAGATAATCCGCCCCTGCCTCGACATCGGCGAGTGTTTCAATAATGACCTCTGTCACAGATCAGCCACCCAACTCAGCGCGGCTTCAACAGTCTGGACGATTGTGGCCCCCGGTAAAAGCGCAGGCCGCCGGATAATGGCAACCTTGATGTCCAGTTCCCGCGCGGCTTCCAATTTGGAATAAGACGCTTGCCCGCCCGCATTTTTGACCACCAACCAATTGACACGTAAATCTTTGAAAAGGTTTATCTCTTCTTCAACCGAGAATGGCGGGCGTCCAATACGGAATTCACCATTTTTAAATGGAAATGGGCCATCCGGCGGATCGATCTGACGACAAATCAACCGGCAATCCGACAAGTTTTCAAATCGCGTTAACGTCTGTCGACCAGTTGCAAGGAACACCACAGATCCAGCCTGAATGTGCTGAACTGCTTCTTCTTCATGGTCGATAAAGGTCCAATGGTCACCGGTTTGCGGCTCCCATCCTGGGCGCGATAGCTGACAGTATGGAATATTTTGTTCTTGGCAAATCCGCCAGCTGCGCTCTGATATATTTGATGCAAATGGATGTGTTGCATCCAGCACAGCCGTAATTTTGTTTTCTGACAGATAGTTAGTAAAAGACTCTTGTCCACCAAAACCACCAATACGGGTTGGAATTCCCATAGCTTTGGGGGCACGGGTGACCCCCGCCAGAGAGGCAATAGCATCCTGTCCTTGTGCAGCCAATTGGGTCGCAATTTTTTGGGCCTGGCTCGTGCCCGCCAGCAACAAAAGCGTCATGCGCCCGCCCTTGCCAAAATCGTACCCTTGCGGTCAATCACAACAATGTCACTCTGGATATCGGCAGGTAACATGGCACGCATTTTGATTAAGGCTTCATTTGCAACCCATTGAGAGAATTTATTTCCTACAACTTCATAGACTTGCAACGCTGTATTCATGTATTTAACGTCACTCTCGCCCAAAGTCTCGGCCAGTGCTTCGAAATCAACCTGACTGCGCCCGGAATGCAGATCACGCGCTCCTTGTGCCAATTTTGTAAGCTTGCCAATGCCACCGCCAATGGTCACGTGCGGCACCGGATTTTTGGCAATGTATTTCAACATTCCACCGGCAAAATCACCCATATCCATCATCGCATGATCCGGCATATCATACAGATTCTGCACGGTTTTTTCACTAGTCGCTCCGGTGCAACCCGCCACGTGGTTCAACCCATCCGCCCGCGCCACATCCACCCCTCTGTGAATGGAGGCAATCCAGGCCGCGCAGGAAAATGGCCGCACAATTCCGGTAGTACCTAAAATCGACAACCCGCCCTTGATACCAAGCCGAGGGTTCCATGTCTTTTGCGCCAACGCCTGACCGTTTGGAATACTGATTTCTATTTCAACATCAGGGTGTTGTGACAATCTTTTCGCCATCTCATCAACGGTTTCGTGCATCATCTGACGCGGCACAGGGTTGATTGCAGGCTCTCCCGCAGGAATGGGCAAACCCGGCATTGTGACCATACCCACACCTATGCCAGCGCGAAACACCACGCCACCATCCGAGGTCCGCACCCGCGCAATAATCATTGCCTGATGCGTCACATCCGGATCATCACCTGCATCTTTGATCACACCAGCGGCAACCCACCCCTCACCTTGCTCCCAATGCGCAATCTCAAATTCGGGGCGTTCTCCTTTTGGAAGGGTAATGCGAACCTTGTCAGGCCGCCCCTCACCCCACAGCCCCATCAAGGCCGCACGCGTTGCGGCGGTGGCACATGCACCCGTGGTCCAACCACGGCGCAAGGGGGTGTCAGGTTTGCGGCTCATAGCGCGACTATAGGCATGGCGCAACTTGGCTGCCAACGGCAAATCGCAACTACGAACACGCTGATTTCCCCCAAATTTCACAAGCCAACACGCAAATCTCTGAAAATCTTACTTTCCATGTCGCAGCACGGTCATGATATGGTCGTTGATAACCTTTTCCACGCCGCCAAGACACGGCATAGAGAGCATATGAGTGTTTCATTGACCCTGCCCGATTCGAATTGGCCCCAGCTGCAACCCGGTTGGGTCTGGCTCTGTGGTGCCGGCCCCGGCGATCCGGGTCTGCTAACCCTGCATGCCCTTAATGCCCTGCGTCAGGCTGATGTGGTGATCTACGATGCCTTGGTGCAAGAGGCCATTCTTGATTGGGCCCCGCAGGCCGAACATCTTTATGCAGGTAAACGCGGCGGCAAACCAAGTGCGAAACAGCGCGATATTTCCTTGCATCTGGTCGAGCTGGCCAAAGCAGGCAAGCGCGTTTTACGCCTTAAGGGCGGTGATCCGTTTGTGTTTGGTCGTGGTGGTGAAGAAGCCCAGACATTGGTGCAACACGGCGTACCCATCCGCATCATTCCCGGCATCAGTGCAGGCATTGGGGGGTTGGCCTATGCTGGTGTGCCCGTTACCCACCGCGACGTGAATCAATCGGTCACCTTTGTCACCGGCCATGACCAATCAGGCGAGACGCCATCTTCTCTAAATTGGGAGGCCATCGCTAAGGGCAGTCAGGTTATCGTGATCTATATGGGCATGAAACATGTCGATCGTATTGCCAACGCCTTGATGGATGCCGGACGTGCCAAAAACGAGCCCTGCGCTGTTGTTTGCTCTGCCACAACGGATGATCAAAAAGTCCTTGAATCTACGCTTGGAACGCTCGCGCAGGACATCGAAGATAGCGGTTTGGAACCGCCTGCCATTCTTTGCATCGGCCGCTCTGTCCTGATGCGGCAAGTGCTTGATTGGCAAGGCATGATCGCGGGTGATGCCCCACGTGATTTGGACCCGTTGGGTCGGGGTCGCCCGGCCGAAAGCGCATGACAACGAGATCATCAGGCCATGGCCTGATCATCGCCGCCCCATCCTCGGGCAGCGGCAAAACCACTGTCACATTGGGCCTTCTGCGGGCTTTGCGCGAAAATTGCATATATGGCGCTGTGCGCGGGGCTAAATCCGGACCCGATTATATCGACCCCCGTTTTCACGAAGCGGCCAGCGGGAAACCCAGCTATAATCTTGATGCTTGGGCTATGACGCCAGACCGCATCAAATCTCTGGCCTCAGACACCGGCCTGATGGTGCTTGAGGGGGCTATGGGGTTGTTTGATGGTGCGCCACCAGCTGGCAAGGGTGCCACTGCCGATCTGGCGCGTCTTTTGGGCCTGCCTGTTGTCTTGGTGATCGATTCAGCCCGCATGGCGCAGTCTATAGCACCACTGGTAAAGGGATTTTCCAAGTTTGACCCAGAGGTCAATGTCGCGGGTATCATCCTGAACCGGGTTGGCAGTGAACGCCATAAACGCATGCTGGAAACCGCATTGGCGCCAACCCGCATTCCCGTGCTGGGGGCAATCCCTCGTTCCGCTACATTGGAGCTACCCTCGCGCCATCTCGGGTTAGTGCAGGCCGGCGAACATAAGGATCTGGATCAATTTTTGGATCAGGCTGCACAGGTGGTCTCTGGCAGTGTCGATCTGGATGCGCTGCAGCAATTGGCTCAGCCTATCGTGGAATCTTCCAAGACAACAACGCAGGATTTGCTTGGAACCCGCATTGCCATTGCCCGCGATCAGGCCTTTGCCTTTAGCTATCCGCATGAATTGCGATCTTTGGAACACCGTGGTGCAGAACTGGCATTCTTTTCACCGTTGGCCAATGATGTGGTGCCAAATGCTGATCGCATTTACTTACCGGGTGGCTACCCTGAGCTCCACGCCGAACGCCTTGCATCGGCAGGTAGTTTTCTTGGCAGCATTCGCCAAGCATCAGAAACGACCAAAATTTACGGCGAGTGCGGAGGTTACATGACCTTGGGCACCGGGCTAACAGACGCCAATGGTCAGCGTCATGAAATGGCCGGTCTATTGCCCCTAGAGACCAGCTTTGCCGATCGTAGGTTGCATCTGGGATATCGTACGCTGACCAGCCTTGACCCGAACAACCCCGGTCAGTTCGCGGCGCATGAGTTTCACTACGCCACTACACTTTGCGCTGACGGTCCGCCCTTGTTTCAAGCGACAGATGCTGAGGGGACAGCCCTGCCACCCATGGGCCTGATCAACGGCAATGTCAGCGGTTCATTTGCGCATATTATCGCGCCCCTCTGAAACCTCTGGACGTTGCCCAATAGCAGGCGTAAGCCTTGCGACATGAGCAGCTCAATCGCAGATATTCCAACACCAGATAAAGCCGTGCGCAATGTCATTGTTTTGGTCTTAGCCCAGGCGATCCTTGGCGCGCAGATGGCAATGGTATTTGTGGTCGGCGGGCTGGCTGGACAAACCTTGGCCAGCAACATCTGCTTCGCCACGTTGCCAATCTCACTGATTGTTCTTGGTTCCATGTTTGCCGCAACCCCGCTCTCGGCTTTCATGCAACGCTATGGCAGACGCGCAGGTTTTCTGCTCGGTACTGCCGCAGGTGCAACAGGTGGTGCAATCGGGGCCTATGGATTGTATCTAGCGTCATTTCCAATTTTTCTGCTCGGCAGCTTGATCACTGGCATTTATATGTCAGCACAAGGTTTTTACCGTTTCGCAGCAACCGATACGGCAAGCGATGAGTTCCGACCAAAGGCCATTTCCTACGTCATGGCTGGGGGCCTTGCCAGTGCCATCATCGGCCCACAATTGGTTAAGGTGACCAGCCAGATCATGGTGATCCCGTTCATGGGCACCTATCTGGCCGTGATTGCGTTGAATGTGATCGGCACAGTCTTGTTTCTGTTTCTCGACATCCCCAAGCCTGCGCCCCCATCGCAAGACGCATCAATCGGGCGCAGTCGCTTAGAACTGTTACGGACTCCGCGCATTGCTGTCGCGGTGATCTGCGCTGCTGTCAGTTACGCCTTGATGAACCTTGTCATGACCTCAACTCCACTGGCCGTCGTGGGCTGTGGGTTTAGCGAAAACAACGCCGCTGACGTCGTCACCGGCCACGTGCTGGCAATGTTTGCACCATCCTTCTTTACCGGACACCTTATCGCACGCTTTGGGGTTGAGAAAATAATGGGCCTTGGCCTGCTAATTCTTGCCAGTGCCGGGGTTGTTGCCCTTCAAGGTGTAGAGCTTGAGAATTTCTTTATTGCGCTCATCTTACTGGGTCTTGGCTGGAACTTTGGCTTTATCGGCGCCACATCGATGCTGGCCAGCTCCCACACGCCTGAAGAACGAGGTCGCATGCAGGGTCTCAATGATCTGATCGTGTTCGGAACAGTCACTTTAGCGTCACTCTCTTCGGGTGGTCTGATGAACTGCTCCGGTGGCGACGCCCAAACCGGTTGGGCCTCTGTCAATCTGGCGATGATCCCCTGCCTAACCTTAGCTGGCGGCGCGCTGATCTGGTTGGTGATGCGCCCCAAAGAAACGGCTTAATCTCTCCGTAAATCTAACGCCAATAAAAGTGCGTTCCAGAAAGAACTCACTCGGGGTACTGTTGTGCTTTTGCTGAAAAATCTGAAACACATCTTTGGACGGCACGTTAGTAGATCAAAGATGCGGCGCTAATTCATGAGCGATCTGGTCTGCGAAATAACTCTGCATCCGACGCGCAATATGTGTAGCATCCACAAACACTGGTCCCTCCTCCCAAAGCGAAGGGCACGTGCCTTGTGCACAGAGTTCATCAATCAGTGACACCGCTACTGCGCCCCGGTCGGATAAATTGTCGAACACAGTCAACAAATGTGCGAACCGGCTGTTGTAGTCTTCTTTCTGAATATCCAGCTGCCAATCCACACCAAAAGCCAGTTGGCGTGCTAAGGTCTCTGGTACAGAATGGCGTGCCCAATACATAGGTTTGACCAAGATAACTTTCTTTTCTGCCGCACGCAGACGTGTCACGATCTCGGTCAGGCGTGTTTCAAATGCTTTGTGGCCCTCCACACCCGCAATGTAGCGGCCGCCGTAGACATACATATCGCCATCATAAGGCTGTGTCCAAGACGAGGCTATTATGACCGCCTCAATTGACGCACTTTTCTCGGCCAACGCAATCGCTTCAGACACCAAACGAGAACACCCGGCCCGCCCTGAATCCGGTACTGGTAAACATCCATGCCCAAAAGCAAAAATAGCGCTTTCATTATTGGAGCGTAGCCAAAGATCAAAGGCCCCAGATAATGCATAAGAATGGCTATCGCCGATTATCATCATACGCGGCGCCACATCACGCGCACCCAATCGGCAATCAGGTTTCACGCCATTTTCCGTAGATTCGCAGATCGCGAATTCCTTAGGAAGATCTTCACGTGTGGAAAGATAAGTCTGCGCATCTACGGTAAACCGCTGCGGCAAGCCACTGGTTCCGTAAATAACTGCGACAAAGCCCAATGCTGCTAGCTGCCCCACCCCAGCAACGGCCAAAAAGCCGCGTTTAGCAGGAAACCGTTTTCCGGTTCGAATGGGCGTTTCGACCAAAGCGTAAATGCCCCAGGCCAACAACACAGATAATGCAAACCCTATGCAACGCCAGATAAGCGTAAATTCTTCCAGACTATCTTGCAGGATGATTTTAATCGGCCAATGCACCAAATAGAGCGGATAGGAGATTTTACCGAAAAACACCATCGGCCCGATGGATAATCCGCGCGTAACCCAAGCCGAAGACTCAGTACCACCAATTATAAACAAAACCGCAGCCATCACCGGCAAAGCCGCGTACCATCCCGGAAAGGCAATATTTGGATGATGGATCAGCAAGGCCATGGCAAGCAGAACAATCGCCACGGGACCTGCAAGGCGCGCTAGGGTTTCTGAGACCGTGTAGCGAGACAAAATCAGTGCGAGAACACCCCCAGCCAACAGCTCCCAAGCACGAGTCGGCAAAAGATAAAACGCCGCCTGAGGCTTCCAATCCGACGCGAGCCAACCAAATATGAACGAGCCAAGTGTAAGCATCGTCATCCAGATCAACAAAGTCCGAGGATGCCCTTTCGTCAATCGCGCCAAGACCATTAGCATTACTGGGTAAAAAAGATAGAATTGCTCTTCCACAGCCAGAGACCACATATGAAGCAATGGTCTCGAATGTGCATGGAATCCAAAGTAGTCTACATCCTTCCAAAGATAGATGTTGATGGCATAAATCGACGAAAAGAATGTTTCTATTGCCAATTCATCAAATAAGGCTGGCAAGAACAAAACATAGCCAGCCAAAAGATAGGTCAACAGCACAACCAACAATGCAGGATAAAGACGTCGAATACGGCGATAATAGAATTCCTTGAGCGAAAAACTGTTCGCCTCAAGCCCAGATGTGATGATGCGAGTGATCAAGAATCCCGAGATCACAAAAAATACATCGACCCCAATAAAACCTGCATTTCCAATTGGCAGCAGTTTAAAATGAAAAATGCAAACCAAGAGAATAGCAATGGCCCGCAGCCCGTCAATGTCGCGCCGGTAACTCAGAGACGCATGGGATGGCTCAGATAATTGTTTTGTCATGCATTTATGTGTGCCGCAACTTTTTGATTTTCTCAAGTTACTTTGCGGAAAGGTCGAACCTTGCCCCTGTTTTCACCCGCCTGCAGCCTGTTCGATTTCTTTGTCCGACAGGCCGTATTTTTCCGCAAAGTGGTGTCTCGCGCAGATCAGCCGTGGATCATCTGGCCGCATGCCTAATGTCCGGATGAATTCGATACGTTGCTTATTGCGCAAAGCCTCGCGATCAATCCCGGTTCCCATGACGCGGTCGATAATCTCGCCGCCCGGGGAGACGTGAAACCACTTTGCAAAATCCCTGAAGTGATGCTGATTATGCAAGGTTGTCACATGCCGCTCGACCCGGGTTTTGCGGACGTTCAGATGTGCCGTCATATGGAACCATTCATACCCCAAAAAAGTCGACACACCGCCGACCAGTACGATGGCAGCGGCCAGTGGCAACGCATAGATCGGCACGACCAACATAAGCCCACCCCAGACCAGAGCGAAGTTCACAACCAACATCGGCACCGACACCCAGATCGGTGCAAAGAAAAGCCTCGTGTTGGTAGGAAAGTCATGATGGCCATAATGTGCCTGATACAACAGATCAAAAGCCCATTGTCTTTGCGGCGGCTTCAAGTGAAATACGTAGCGATGCAGACTATATTCATTCAGCATCTGAGCAGGTATTCCAAACAACACAAAGGCCCAGGTCCACACCGGTGCAGTCCAAACAAGTATCCCAGCCCCAAGCAGAACCGCCAATATCATTACTGGAACAGAATTATGCTGAAGCAACAGCCGTAATCTTTGCATTGGTTCTCAGGTCCCTATGATGTTTTGTAGCAATCTAGCATGGCCTACATTTCGTGCAGCAATGACGTTGGATCACTTAAGGCCGACCTCTCATGAAACATTCTAGGACCAAACGGTTGACATGATGCTATTAAAGACGAGCTTAACGCTCGACCTTTAATAACTTGTCAGCTTGCGGTTCATCATCTTGGATTAAATCCTCGGAAGCCTAGCCGTGCTTAGAATCCGGTTATTCTCTCAACCAACCAATAGATAGCGACACCGCCAATGGCGTAGCCCATCGCGGAATGACCGGGGGCCCCAACGGTACGAAATTGCTGTGCGACACTTTTTGACATCTGCCGAAGGATCACAAACCCAGCTATAACCACAAATACAAAGGTCAACTGCCCGGCCTCTACCCCCAGATTGAACGCCAGCAACGCGGCCGGAATATCACCTTCGGGCAGGCCAATATCACTTAAGGCTCCGGCAAACCCCAATCCATGCAGCAAGCCAAACAAGAAAGAGACCACCCAAGGAAACCGCGCGCTAAGGCGTGGGTTAGACAAGTCTTGTTTCAGGATTTCAACCGCAAGGAATACGATCGATAATGCAATCACTGCTTCCACCGGTGATCCGGGCATATCAACCACCCCCAATGTAGCGAGAGCCAAAGTGATCGAATGAGCCAATGTAAAGGCTGTAATTGCACCGATCAGTCGCCCTGTATTTTGGATAAGAATGAGTAAGGCAAAGACGAACAACAGGTGATCCCAGCCTTCCAAAATATGCTCAAACCCAAGCTGCCCGTATTGCCATAAGACTTGCCAGACAGTCTGCTCCTGAGGCAGAATAAACGCCGTTTCTGAAGGGGTTAGCCGGTATGCAAGCATCGATCCCGATTGTGAAAAACCAACCCGTATCAGAACATCGGTACGCTGAGATTCCAAACCCGGAATGGCGACAGTTTCGCCCTTGAGACCGCCGTCACATGTTGCCATCCAAGCCACGCTCCAGGCTTGCCCGTCAAACTGAGGAGTACCGCCATGATCCGGAGTGCAGTTTTCAGGTAACTGCGCATCGATCGCCATTGGCATTCCCTTGACATCGGGTCGGCGCCAGAACACCTGCCAGGTTTCAGGGGCAACCTCTGTCATTTGAAGATAACCGGGTTCTAGGGCATGGCTTTGTGCAGCCTGTCCGCTAAGTAGAAACACCATCAGACAAGCAAATGCGCGAATAACTTGGCTCATTGATTTGCCTGTTCTTGTATAGCAGCTGAATCCGGTAAGATGATATCATATTTTTCGCGCAGTTTCTGCACATAGGCTTCGGACAATTGATTAGACATTTCCCGACGCCAATCAACCAACACCTGATCTTTGATGCTTTCCAAATCTGGGGTGGTAACATCACGCTTATCGCTTACCCGCACGAGGTGAGTCCCGTAGCCAGACACGTAAGGTCCACTCCAAGTATTAATATCAACACTCTCTAATTGCTCAAAAAAACCACGTCCGAATGTTCCGTCAATGACTTGTTGCGGCGCAAGTGAAATCTGTGCCGGCAATAAGGTCGCAACCCCGACAGAAGTGTTCGGTGTGCCATCAGACAGTTTTGCAAGGGCCTTTTCCACCTCAGTTTCGGCTGGGTTAGAACCAAGAAACACCTGTGTAAAAGCAACCTGCCCCTGCACTTCATATTGCGCTGCATTCTCTTCGAAGAAGGACAACAATTCCGCATCGTCTGGCATGGCTGCCTGTGCTGCGGATGTGGACAAAAAGGTCATCTTCTGGCGCAATCTTGACCGTATAACACCATCACCACGCTCCAGGCCCAGCTCATATGCCTCTCTGACCAATACCTCTTCGGTGATGTGATCTTCAATAAGCGCCGCCAACTCGCCTTCTGTAGGTGATCTCTTCCAGGTCGCAGTAAACGTTTGTGCAAGCACGTCACTGATGTGTTGAGACACTTCAACTCGGTCGCCATCAACGGTCTCGTTAATCTCTTCACTAGAAACCAGAGCAAACCAACCAAACACACACAGGCCAAGCACACAGAAATGAACCAGAGGTTCTTTAAGGTAATTCATAATCGATCCAAATTGAAAAGCTACGGGTCATGGCTTTTAGCAATCTTACATTACACCCGATTTGACAACAGATTCTCATGGCTTGTGCAGTCGCGAATAAACACCAGATCCCCTAACAATCCCAGATAACACGTTAAAGGCGTGACATTCACGTCGTAAACGGGTGTTATGGGGTTCCAACAGGAGAAAAAAATGACAAAAAAGAAGGCCAAACGTGGCGGCAGCCGTAAGAAATTGAAATCTCTGTCAGAGATTTTCCAGTTTTTACGTAAAAATGAGACACCCATTTATGTCGTTACCCCTACGCCCTACAGTTTACTTGGACTGGATCAATGGGTCGGCGGATTAGAATATATAAATTACTTTGACATTTTTGACGGCAATCACGACCGATCTTTCGTTCCCACAAGAATGCCACATGATGATTTCCAGTCGATGGAAGACGTCGCCAACTATCTGGTCTCACACCCCGAATTTCTAGAGCGAGCTCAGGCTCGTAAGGATGGCCTGGCGATCTTCGTGATGTTTAATGAAAAGACAGAACAGCTTTGCGCAGATGCCGGTCTGAGCGTTGCCTTGGCCCCCGCAGCCCTGCGTGAGCATCTCGACAGCAAGATCGTCACCACCCAGCTAGGCAACGACGCAGGCGTCGCATCCGCCCCCAACGTTCTGGGTCATGCCGATACTTATGAAGAGTTGATGGAGCTCGCCGACAGCGCCAAGCTAGGCCCAAATCTGGTGGTGCAAACTCCTTATGGTGATAGCGGGCGCACAACATTCTTCATCAAATCCCGCAAAGATTGGGATAAATATTCGGGCAAGATCGTCGATCAACAGCTCAAGGTGATGAAGTACCTAAACCACCTGCCCGGTGCTGTCGAAGGCTGCGCCACACGCCACGGCACACTTGTGGGTCCTGTCATGACCGACATCACCGGCTTTGCAGAAGTTACGCCTTACAAAGGTGGTTGGTGTGGCAATGATGTGTCTCCGCAACTGTTACCCGATGGTGTGGCCGAGCAGGTACAGGAGATGGTGCGCAACTTTGGCGACCGCCTGTATAAAGAAGGTTACAAAGGCGTCTTCTGCCTCGACTTCCTTCTCGATACCGACACCAACGAAGTTTACTTGGGCGAACTGAACCCACGGGTCAGCGGTGTAACACCCCCCACGAACCTGATCACCTCAACCTATGGCGGTTGCCCCCTGTTCTTGTTCCATCTGCTCGAATTCCTGGATGTGGATTACGAGATCGATGTTGCTGAGATTCAGGCCCGCTGGACAGAGTATGACAACTGGACCCAGCTGGTGCTGAAACAGACCGACGACAAGGTCGAGCTGATCACAAAGGCCCCACAATCCGGGATCTGGCGTTTAGACGAAAACGGCGACGTTCACTTTGCCCGTTCGGCTCTCAACATCACGTCTCTGGGTCAGGAAACCGAGGCCTTCTACCTCCGCGTCTATAGTGCCGGGGATTATTGCTATCACGGGGCCGATTTGGGCTGTCTTTTGACCCGAGGACGTATGCAAACCGACAAGCGCAATCTGACCAAACGCGCCAAACTTTGGAATGCCGGGATCAAGGCACAGTTCAAGTCGATCCCACTGATGCCACAACAGGCTGCGGCCGTTCCGGATGACTTGTCTGAAGGAAAGTGGTTCTAGAACGCTCTGCAATTCAATGCAGAAAAAGTAAAAAGGCTGGGTAAACCCCAGCCTTTTTATTACTTCATATTCGGCCCACCTAACGGACCATCCTCTGATGGGGCTATCGGCTCAATATCGTTGCGAACCCAGAAGAACCGGAAACCGAAAGATAATAGCCATTTTTCCAACCGGTCAAGGCTGGACCATTCGCGCCGTAATCCGCGGGCGGATTCGACCAGAGCCCATTGACCATCGACCAGAAAATAGACCGTCCACGTGTTGGGATAACGGTCATTGTTGGCAAAACCACCGCCCGCCACTTCGCGCACAGTG
The DNA here is from genome assembly GCF_900327775.1 of Roseovarius sp. EL26. Lineage (NCBI taxonomy): Bacteria > Pseudomonadati > Pseudomonadota > Alphaproteobacteria > Rhodobacterales > Roseobacteraceae > Roseovarius > Roseovarius sp. EL26. The sequence goes on along the minus strand of NZ_OUMZ01000007.1, from coordinate 727,538 downwards.
CGCACAGCAACGGGATAGTCCGTAATACGGTCTTCGACCATCAGGCTGAACAGGTCGCCCTGCCGGATGGTACTGGTTGGTGCGGGATTAGCGTTCATAAATGTCTCGATAGTAGAAAGGCTGTTCCCTCAGTATCTTCACGCTTCAGGCTGCGCGTCAACTGGATCGTTTACAGCCAAAACCGCGTCGCGACGCGCTGCGATGTCTTTGCCTGTCAGGGCCTCAACACGTTCTGCAACGGTCCAGATTTGGCCAAACGGGTCTGCCAGAGCGGCTGTGAGCTCACCCCAGTAGGTTTCAGTAGGCGCGGACAACAGGGTCGCGCCTGCGGCAATCGCCTGCTCGGACATTGCAACAACGTCATCAACATAAAGATGCAGCGAGACCGCGCTTGAGGCGGTATAGCTTTGCGGCATATGGCCGTGTGCGGCCCATCCACGGGTCACAAACAACATCGCATTGCCAATTTTCAAAGAGGCAAAGCTAGGGGCGTCGGCATCGTCCTGTACCTGAACTTCGGCGCCAAAGGCTGCGTTCAAAAATTCAATAGTTGCTGCAACGTCATCTACGGCAACAGATGCTGTAATTGTCGTATAGCCACGCGGGCGAATTGCTGGTTTTTTCATGGTCAATCTCCAATTGAAAGCCAGATTCACACAGAAAGGTGACTGGCAACACTATGGAGCATGGTGTAGTTTTTTTTGATTGCAAATGCAACACCATGTATCATAGTGTGCGATCCTGCGGCCTATAAGGACAGATATGACCACCCCACCGGACATAAAAAACAACGGCTTGGTGCCTGATTCTGCCATGCACAGGCAGTTAACCGTATTGTCCGAGGACTATCCAGCTGGGGCCTGGGGTGAGGTCCATCACCGATTCTGGCCCGCGTGGAAAAAGTGGTTCGACGCAAAAGGCCATTCCAGCGCAAGTCTTGAGGATGGCAACCGCGCCATCCGGCGCTACATGCCCGAGCTGGAACGCCTGATTGATCGGCTGGCCAACATTGCGCCAAATGACGAAACCTTCCGCAGCTTTCTAACCTTTTGGTGCCCGCCTCGTTATCTGACAAACTGCTCACAAGCTGCATCAACTGACCAACATGGCCCGTTCCTGATCAGAAACTATGATCTGGACCCTGCCCTCAATGAACTGACCTTGTTGCGCACCAACTGGCGCGGCAAGCGCGTGATCGGCATGGTCGACGGTCTCAGCGGGCTATCAGACGGCGTCAATGAAAACGGCCTTGCGATTTCGCTCAGCTTTGGTGGGCGTCTCAAAGTTGGTATCGGTTTTGGCATCCCGCTGATCATCCGCTATATTTTGGAGGTCTGCACCGACGTACAGGACGCAGTCGAGGTTCTGCGGCGCATGCCCTGTCACATGTCTTACAATGTGACCCTGACGGATCGCTCTGCTGACACCATCACGGCCTTTCTGGCCCCTGATCGACCACCGATTATGAAACAACAAAACTGGGCCACTAATCACCAGCTTGGAGTTGAACTCACCGGGCATGGTCGTTTCTCGGCCACCATGGAACGGGCCGAGATATTGGAACGTACTTTGGCCAGTCCCATCTCGCCCTCTGCGGAACAGATGAAGCAGCTTTTCCTCAGCCCGCCGGTGTTTGCCACCCAGTATAATCGCGGATTTGGCACGGTTTTTACCAGCCTCTATCGCCCCGTCACCTCCAGTTTGGAACTCATTTTCAGCAACGGCTCTGCCGGGCAGTGGTCAGTCAACGACTGGCCGACCAATCGTATCCCTCTGCGATTTGATGCCCAAGGGTCTCACTTGCTGTAAACAGAACACTCACAAAGGACAAAGCCATGACAAAATTCGCCATTGGTGGAATTCAGATGCACCTTGGGGTGCATGACAACATGCCAGAAATGAAAAAACGTCTGGCCATCATGATGCACCTCTACCCCTGGGTCGAGATGGTCGTGTTCAGCGAGCTGTGCCATTCCGGCCCCAACCCGCAATCGGCGCAGCCACAAGATGGCGAATATGAAACCCAATGCCGTGAACTGGCGCAGAAATATGGCATCTGGCTGATCCCCGGCTCTTACTATGAAAAGGGCGAGGTCGACGGCGTGATCTACAACACCGCACCGGTGATCAACCCGGCGGGCGAAATTGTCACCCGCTACCGCAAGATGTTCCCTTTCACGCCCTATGAAAGCCATACCACCCCCGGCACCGAGGTTTGCACCTTTGATGTCCCACACGTCGGTAAATTTGGGATGTCGATCTGCTATGACATCTGGTTCCCTGAGCTGACCCGCACCATGGTCTCCCAAGGGGCCGAGGTGATCATCAACCCGGTTCTGGCCAGCTTTGTCGATCGCCACGCCGATCTGGTCATAGCGCAAGCCTCAGCCGCGATGTTCCAATCCTATGTCTTTGCCATCAACGGTCTGATGGCGGGTGGCAACGGCTATTCCCGCGTCATCGACCCGGCAGGTCAGTTGTTGCACGACGGATCGGTCAACGAGGAACTGATCCCGATTGAGGTTGACTTCGATTTAGTCCGTCGCCAACGGCAGCAAGGTCTGTTGAACATGGGTCAACCCCTCAAAAGCTTCCGCGACACAGACATGACCTTCCCGATCTACAACAATGGCAGCCACCAGACCGAATATCTGAACTCACTCGGTCCGTTGGAAAAAGCCAAACGTCCTGTGCGTGGTTAATCAAACAATCCGAGTGATTTTAGCGTTCCCTTTGCATGAGCGCTGTAATTCGCAGATGACTCGTGGGCGCAAGCGGTTGTTTGTGGTCCACGACGTCAATCATGGCAGTTTGCCGAGCAGTTGACTTCACAATTATCGGAAACCTTCTGAAACAAGCCTCGCGAAATTCGCCATCAAGTGCTTTCGTGCTTCGGAGCGCTCCCTTCTCGGTAGGGTTCGTAGGTACCTTTGTAATTGCCTATATCGCGCAGCATGCATTGGCTCCCACATCATCTGCATCAAATACCAAGCAATCCAAGCCAAGACCATAAGCGTACTGAAAGCCGACACCTTTCGCCAAAATATATGCCCTTCTGAGAATAGAAGGCCAGCACCAATCATCAAAAGCGAGACCAATATTGCCAATTGCCCCAATGGCCCAAATTTGCGCCAGAACGGTTCATAGAACTCTGCGTTGGTACCTATTCCGATCCATAGCCCAAGGACAACAATTAAGCTGCTTTGGGAAAATGTCCAAACTTCAATGCCCACTAGTTCAGCAAAACAAATCAGAAATGAGCCCCCCACAACACAAAGCCTCAACACTGCGTTGCATCGCAACTTCATTCTATTTTCCAATGGTGTAGTAAGCTTAAACTGCTCAAATTCAAGCGTCGAATTCATACTTCTCCCCAAACGTCACTCATCCCTAAATTGTAGTAAAATGTGAGGAAAGAATGACCGAAAACAGACTGTCATGCGACATGTTCCCAATGCCGACCCGCATTTCATCAAAACGTCGGCGGGGTGCAGGCGCTGATAATCTCGCAGGGTGCGGCACCGATGGCCTTGAATCGATGCGGCATGTTGCTGTTGAACAGATAGGCATCACCGGGGCCCAGGATCTTGCGTTCTTCCCCGACTGTTACTTCAATCCGGCCGGAAATGACGATCCCGCCCTCTTCACCTTCGTGCTGGTATTTTTTCACACCCGTATCCGCCCCCGGCTGATAGGTTTCGTGCAAAATCTGCAGACTGTGCCCAAACAAATTGCGCCCAACCTGACGCAGTGACAGCTTGCCCCGGCTGATCTCGGTCAGCTCTTCGGCGGCGAAAAACACTTTACGCTCTTGCTCTGGCTCAAAGGCAAAAAACTCTGACAAACCAATGGGTATGCCATCCAGCAGACGTTTGAGCGCGCTGACCGATGGATTGGTTTGACCGGATTCGATCAGGGATACGGTGGAATTGGGCACGCCCACCGCCTTGGCCAAGGCGCGCTGCGACATGCCTGCCCGTTCCCTAAGGTACCGCAAGCGCGCACCAATTTCGAGATTCGTGTTCGATGTGTTTTCAGTGTTCATAATATTGAACACTATAACCTTCTGCTACATAGATTCAATGCTTTACGTGAAATTAGAAAAAGGTTTGCAAAGCACACAATGATCCATAGTGTGAGGCGATTTCATTTCACCCGAGTCAGCATGACCGGCTTTTGGAGAGGACATGATATGAAAAACGCAGAGATCGCAAAGCGCCGTGACGAGACCATCGCCCGTGGCGTTGGCATGATGACACAGATCTATGTAGAGCGTGCAGAGAATGCTGAAGTTTGGGATGTCGAAGGTACCCGCTACATCGACTTTGCCGCTGGCATCGCCGTGGTCAACACGGGTCACCGTCACCCCAAGGTCATGGCTGCCGTTGAAAAACAACTGAGCAAGTTCACCCACACCTGCCATCAGGTCATGCCGTATGAAAACTACATCGGTCTGGGCGAGCGCCTGAATGACGCCGTGCCCGGTGATTTTGAAAAGAAAACCATCTTTGTCACAACTGGTGCTGAAGCTGTTGAAAACGCCATCAAGGTGGCCCGCGCCGCAACCAACCGTCAGGCCGTTATCGCCTTTGGTGGTGGTTTCCATGGCCGTACATTTATGGGCATGTCGCTGACCGGTAAGGTACAGCCATACAAAGCTGGTTTTGGCACCATGATGCCTGACGTGTTCCACGTTCCCTTCCCAATCGACCTGCACGACGTCAGCGTTGACGATGCCAAGGCTGCGATCACCCAACTGTTCAAGGCGGATCTGGACCCTGCCCGTGTTGCGGCCATCATTCTGGAGCCGGTTCAAGGCGAAGGTGGTTTCTATCAGGCCCCGGTCGAGCTGATGCGCGCCGTTCGTGAGATCTGTGATGAGCATGGCATGGTCATGATTGCAGACGAGGTTCAGACCGGTTTCGCCCGTACTGGTAAGCTGTTCGCGATGGAGCATTACGATGTTGCCGCCGACCTGACCACTATGGCCAAGGGTCTGGCGGGTGGCCTGCCACTGGCCGCCGTAACCGGCAAAGCAGATCTGATGGATGCGGCCAACCCCGGCGGTCTGGGCGGCACCTATGCCGGTAACCCGCTAGGCATCGCCGCTGCACATGCCGTGATGGATGTGATTGAGGAAGAGCAGCTTTGTAATCGCGCCAACGAGTTGGGTTCGCGCCTCAAGCAACGCCTCGAAGCGATCCGCGCCGATGTGCCAGAAATGGTCGATGTTCGTGGTCTCGGCTTCATGATTGCGGCCGAGTTCAACACTGCCGACGGCAGCACTCCAAGTGCAGATTTTGCCAACAAAGTCCGCGCCGAAGGCCTGAAACGCAATCTGGTTCTGTTGACCTGTGGTGTTCATGGCAACGTTGTCCGATTCCTGGCCCCGATCACTATTCAAGATGAAATCATGACCGAAGCCATGGACCTTCTGGAAGAGTCGATCAAAGCGGCGCAGGAAGCATAAGGAGCGTAAGATGCTGGATACAAACGCAAACACGCTAAATTTGAACGATCCGACCCTGTTAGAGGGTCGGGCCTACATCAACGGCGAATGGCGTAGCAGCGACAGCCGCTTTGCCGTGACCAACCCCGCCACAGGTGCCCTCATCACCGAGGTCACCGACAGCACCATCGCCGATGTGCAAGAGGCTATTGATGCCGCATACGTGGCGCAAAAAGATTGGGCTGAATGGACGGGCAAGGAACGCGCTGCCGTTCTGCGCAAGTGGTTTGATCTGATGATCGAGGCACAGGATGATCTGGGCACCATCCTGTGTGCCGAAATGGGCAAACCTCTGGCCGAAGCCAAAGGTGAGATCGCCTATGGTGCGTCGTTCATAGAGTGGTTCGCAGAAGAGGCCAAGCGCGTCTATGGCGATACAATTCCGGGCCACCAGCGCGACAAACGCATCGTCGTTCTGAAACAACCCGTCGGGGTTGTCGGAGCCATCACGCCGTGGAACTTCCCCAATGCAATGATCGCCCGCAAAGTGGCCCCTGCTCTTGCCGCTGGCTGTAGCTTTGTGGTGCGTCCAGCCGAGCTGACCCCCCTGTCTGCCATCTCTATGGCCGTTCTGGCAGAACGTGCGGGCGTGCCTGCCGGTGTCTTCAGCGTGCTGCCCAACAGCAACTCGCGCGGCACGGGCGAAGAAATGTGCGCCAATCCCAAAGTGGCCAAGATCACCTTTACCGGCTCTACCCGTGTGGGTCAGATCCTGATGCGTCAGGGCGCCGATACCATCAAAAAGATGTCGCTAGAGCTGGGCGGCAACGCGCCGTTCATTGTCTTTGATGATGCTGATCTGGATGCCGCGGTTGAGGGTGCCATGATTGCCAAGTTCCGCAACAACGGCCAAACCTGTGTCTGCGCCAATCGGATCTATGTGCAATCGGGCGTTTATGACGCTTTTGCAGAAAAGTTGGCCGCAGCCGTCTCTAAGTTGACCCCCGGCAACGGGATGGATGCTGGCGTGACCACTGGCCCACTGATCAACGAAAGTGCGGTTGCCAAGGTTGAGGAACATCTTGCAGATGCCACAGCCAAAGGCGCACGTGTTTTGGTTGGTGGCAAACGCCTTGATGGCACATTCTTTGAACCCACCCTGCTGGCTGATGTTCCAACCTCTGCGTTGGTGTCAAAAGAAGAGACCTTTGGCCCGGTCGCGCCACTTATCCGGTTTGAAACCGAGGATGAAGTCATTGCACTGGCCAACGACAGCGAATTTGGTCTGGCCGGTTACTTCTATGCCAATGATCTGTCGCGCGTCTGGCGCGTGGCCGAACGGATTGAAACCGGCATGGTCGGCGTCAACACCGGATTGATCTCAACCGAAGTAGCCCCGTTTGGCGGCGTCAAACAATCCGGTCTAGGGCGTGAAGGCTCAAAATACGGTATGGATGACTATCTGGAGCTGAAATACGTCTGTCTGGGCGGGATCAGTTGATCCCCAAGGCAAATTTAGCAATACGTCTTCCGCATTATTTTACCTTGCGGAATATTACTTTCCTAACTGGAAGTAAAGTTTCCCTTGCGGAAGACGGATTCACTGCATAATAAATAGTACAGAAACACCATAAAAACTTGCCAAAAATTACCAAGGCATAACTTCCCGCATCAATGCACACGCCCAACAGGAAGATCGATTAGATGAAAGACAAGGTAACAACCGTCGAACATGCGATGACGCTTATTCGCGATGAAGACGTGGTCACCACCACCGGGTTTGTTCAAAGCTGTATTCCTGAAATGCTGCATGCGGCGTTGGAAAAACGGTTTCTTGAGGAAAATCACCCACGCGACCTGACCTTGATCATGTGCGCGGGCGCTGGCGACAGCAAGGGCTTGGGTACTGGCCGTTTGCACCATGATGGCCTGCTCAAACGCGTGATTGCAGGCAATTTTGGACGCATGCCCAAAGTAGCCCAAGCCGCGCAAGAAAACCGTATTTGTGGCTACAATCTGCCACAGGGTGTCATCTCGCAGCTCTATCGCACCTGTGCAGCCGGTCAGCCGGGGCTTTTCTCTAAGGTTGGCCTGCATACCTTTGTCGATCCGCGCCATGGCGGGGCCAAGGTCAACAGAAAGACCGAAGAAGATATTGTTAAACTGCACAATATCGATGGCGAGGAATGGTTATTCTACAAGGCCACAAAAATCGATGTGGCCCTGATCCGTGGCACTAGTGCCGACCCGTCAGGCAATATCAGCATGGAACGTGAGGCCCTGACACTGGATGTTCTGGCGCAGGCGATGGCCGCACATAACAACGGTGGTCTGGTGATTGCGCAGGTCGAACGGATTGTCGAACCCGGATCGATTAGCCCTAAGGATGTCAAAGTGCCCGGCCTGTTGGTCGATTGCGTTGTTGTTGCAGATCCGCAAGACATGCACCGCATGAACTACGGCGTGATGCATGACCCTGCCCTGTCCGGTGAAATCCGGGTACCGGTAGAAAACATGCCGAAAATGCCACTCGATCAGCGCAAAATCATCGCCCGACGTGCCGCGTTTGAACTACCGCCAAACGGCGCGGTAAACCTTGGTGTTGGCGCCCCTGATGGCGTTGCTGCCATCGCCAATGAAGAAAAACTAACTCCCTATATCACCCTGACCACCGAGGCCGGGGCTGTGGGTGGCGTTCTGGCGGGAGGATCAAGCTTTGGCTCATCCCGCAATGCCGATGCAATCATCGACCAAAACCAGATGTTCGATTTCTACGATGGCGGCGGGCTTGACCTGACCTGTCTGGGCATCGCGCAATGTGACCGCGAAGGCAACGTGAACTCGTCGCATTTTGGTGGGCGTTTGAACGGCTCTGGCGGATTTATCAACATTTCGCAGAATTCCCGCGCCGTGGCTTTTGCCGGTACCTTTACCGCAGGTGGCCTACAGGTCGCGGCCGAGGATGGCAAACTGCGCATCGTACAGGAAGGCAGGAACCGCAAGTTCGTGCCGCTGGTCGATCAGATCACTTTTTCTGGCACCTATGCCAGCAGCCGTGCCCAGCCAGTTCTTTATGTGACCGAACGTTGCGTGTTCCAACTGACCCCTAAAGGGTTGGAACTGATTGAAATCGCACCGGGCATTGATCTGGAAAAAGATATTCTTGGCCAGATGGGTTTCACCCCAATCATCGAGAATGTCTCGGTCATGGACAGCCGGATCTTTATTGATCAACCGATGGGGCTTTTGGATACGCTATTGAACGTAAATCTGTCCGAACGCATCACCTATGATGCCGAGCGAAATTATATGTTCGTCAACCTCGAGGGTTGGAGCATCAAGAAAAGAGGCGACATTCAGGATCTAAACAAAGCTCTGGTTGCCGCCTATGAGACAACCGGGCAAAGCGTGAAAACGGTTATCAACCAGAACCAGTTCCGGATTGCCGATGATCTTTATGATGACTATGCGCTGTTGGTTGAACAGGTTCTATCGCAATACAGTCTTTCAACTGTACGCTACACCACCAGTGCCTTTATGCGTTTGAAAATGAAGGAAACTCTAGCTAAACGTGGGGTGCAGCCGCATATTTTTGAGAGCCAAGACGAAGCGCATCAGGCCATACAATCGATGTAAGGGCCACGTCTTTTTCATGTTCTCCTATGGGCCTTGCCTCATAGGAGAGCTTGTTCTTGTCATTGAAACCTTAAGGCCGCCACTTTATGCCTTAGTGGATCATTGACTGGATGCAGGCTCTTGAAAACACTTCTTATGTATATCGCCGTCTTCATTGGTGGCGCTTTGGGGTCGCTTTTGCGTGAACTGTTTTCGCTTGAGATCCCCGGGCTTCCTTTTGTCACCGCCACCTTTGGCATCAATGTCGTGGCCTGTTTTATTCTGGGCTGGCTTTACGCAGTGCGTCACCGGGTCCATGCCCATGTCATTCACCTTGGCGCGGTGGGATTTTGCGGCGGGCTGTCGACGTTTTCGTCGTTCATGGCTGAAATCGCACGCCTTGCAGATGCAGGTAGCTGGCATGTTCTTACCGCACCCGCGCTTGAAATCATCTGCGGTCTGGCTGCAGCAATTTTGGGCGAGGCGCTTGGCCGCCGATATCACACTGGCGAGGTTACAGAATGAGCGACTTTTACCTGCATCTTCTGTTTGCCTTGGGCGGTGGTTCAGGAGCGGTTTTACGCCATCTGACATCACAGATGGTCACGCATGAATTGCCGTTAGCAACTATGATCGTCAATGTTTTAGGGTGCTTTTTGCTGGGTCTCTGGGTGTCCTACCTTGGCCCATCCACTGACCTGCTTTCCCAGCAAGAACAGCGACTTGTATTTGGTTTTTGCGGTGGCTTCACCACATTTTCCAGCTTTGCGTATCAATCCCTGCAATTACACCGTGAACGCACTTACATTCTAGCGGGTGCAAATATCGGCCTCAGCCTGATCTTGTGTTGGGGAGCGTTTTGGTTGGGTCTGATTGCCTTACGCTAACGGCGTCATCTCTCGACGCTTACAGGCGATTTGACAGCAACGGTTGATCGTTTTTCTTATGACGGCTCAGCAAGCTAGATATTTGAGCTGTTTTCTTCACAAAGGCGCGCGCTGGGGGTGGCCTGTGACCCTTTCCTTGCAGCTCTGGGAACAATGTGAGCAGCTCCAGATAAGCCGAAAGCTGTAGCGACTTCAACGCCTCTTGCCCGGCATAAAGACTTTCGCTGGGTTGCCCATTAGAGAAGATCACCTGATGCATATCAAACATCAGGTGGAAATACGCCACATCTTCGCTGCCATCGCATTGCTCGACGCCATCAATATCCAGCAGTTTGATCGCAGGAATCAGAACTTCCATGTGCCCAAACATCCGTTTTGCAATGCGGGACCTGATCAAAATGCGATGCTGCGGTGATACTTTAAGGTCTTGCGCAGGGTAACCATCCCCTAGTGCGCCCTGACGAATTAATACCGGCCGTAGCTCTGGCCGGTCATAAAGATCGCGTTCCGACAGCCCCCGTGCGCCAATCCATCGTACCGGCTGAAGGCCACAATCCATAGTCAGAACAAGATCACCTAGCCGGATCTCCTCGACGGGTTTGGCTCCATCCGCGGTCGCAATCAATGTGCCGGCGGTGAAACAAGCAATACCAGTCCCGTTTTCAAATTGTGAATAACTTACCGTCTGCCCCGAAGGCAAAAGAAACGACCCACTGGTCAGGGTGTATGCAACCCCAAGTTCAACCGTGAAAGGGTCAGCAAGCGCATCATCGGTTACAATCGTTCCCAATGGCAAGTTTAAGGCATCGGTTCCACCGCCCCCAAATAATCCCTGAGATGAGGATGAATCCACGAAATCCAGGCTGTCATTATTATTGCCCAGATTAACACGGGTTACCGAGGTACCTTCAATGAAAACAGTGTCGTCTCCACCCCCGCCATTCAAGCGCGCAGACAGTATGCTATCATTTACGGTAATGGTATCAGCGCCGCCATTGCCGGCCAAGTTACCGGTCACAGTGCTGTTTGAGACCGATATTTCGTCATTTCCGCCATTGCCCCTGACACGACCCGAAAGCGTGCTATCTGTGATAGCTATCGTGTCATTGCCCTGTCTGGCCTCAACGTTGTCAATTGGGCCCGCAATCGTATCCGCACCGAGTGTCCCATTGTTACTGGTAACACCGATATCATCGTCTTCGTTTGTTCCATCGATATCCGGCATGGATCAGGGTTTCACTTCGGATTGTTGCCACATCATATTAGAATGAACACTCAATGCCTTCATCCTATTCATCAGACTATATAATGTAATAGTGGCTATATTTCACCCGGCTGCCTTAATCAGGGCATCTTCTGACGTAACGGAAGCCAAATTATATCAACGCGTAATTACTCACGCGTTTTCCGCTAGCAAAGTGAGTACGGCGTCCACAATACCGCCAGCTGACGGCATGGTCGCCGCATAGGCCGGACCGGTTGCGATAAAACTATCCTCAGCTGTCAGGCGCCTGCAAGGCGTATTAGGGCATTGCTCGGCCATCATCGCCATTAACGCCTCAGCCACGCCACCAGAGCGCCGTGTCTCATCGACAATCAGGATGTTATCGCAGCTTGCGACTGCGGCAATCAACGCTTCTTCAGGCAAGGGTGAGAGCCAGCGCAAATCAATCACACGCGCATCAACACCTTGATCCTTTAGCGTTTTTTGTGCCTGCCTCGATAAGTAATACCCATTGGCAAAGCTGATGATTGCAAGGTCAGTGCCCTCACCAGATTGCGCAACCTCACCCAATTTCGAGATTTCTCCGGGCTCGGGATATTGGCAAAGCCACCCCTCATCCCCCGCCTCATGCAAGTCTCGCATCGGATAAAGGGCAATCGGTTCCAAAAACACAACAACCCGCTGCTCTTCACGTGCGAGCCGTACACATTCGCGCATCATCCGTACCGCATCCGTGCCATTGGAGGGGCAGGCCAATATGACACCGGGGATGTCGCGCAGCACAGCAACCGAGTTGTCATTGTGGAAATGCCCGCCAAAGCCCTTTTGATATCCCAAACCTGCGATCCGGATGACCATTGGGTTGGTGTATTGACCATCTGAGAAGAACGACAACGTCGCCGCCTCACCGCGCAGTTGGTCTTCGGCGTTGTGCAGATAGGCCAGAAACTGGATCTCTGGCACCGGCAAGAACCCGTTGTGCGCTAATCCGATTGACAGCCCCAGAATGGATTGTTCATCCAGCAGCGTATCAATCACCCTGTCCGGACCAAAGCGTGACATCAGCTTTTGTGTCACGCCGTATACGCCACCTTTGCGACCAACATCTTCGCCCATCACGGTGATCTCGGAATGCTCCAACATCAGATCGGTCATGGTCCAGTTTATCAGTTTGGACAGAATTTGCGGCTCTTTCATCACGCGCATATCACTACCAAATGCCTGTATGCGGGCTTCATCCGACGGGCCGTTGCCTGCAGCGCAATCGCGTATTGGAGGGATCAGGCTGGCCATGACTTGGTCGGCTGACTGCAGCCTTGGTCGTTTAACCACCTCTAATGACATCCCTCGAACATCAAGGTTTGTTTTATCATATAGATTCAATGCATTATTAGGCGTCATTACATTCGATTGTGACAACAACCGAACCGAATGCAGCAGCGGGTCATTAGCCTCATCGCGCTCCACCTCAGTCCGCGACAGATAGGTCGTCGCCACATCCGGCCCTGCATGACCATAAAGACGCACAGTGCGGATATGCAGCACGGCAGGTTTGCGACGCGTCCGGACATATGCGGCCGCCTCTGCCGTCACGCGGTAGGTGTCGTAGATATCCAGACCGTCGCAGGAGAAGTATTTTAACCCCGGCTTGTTTTGCAGGCTCGCCGCAATCCAACCCTTTGGCGTTTTGACGGAAATCCCGATGCCGTTGTCTTCGCAGACAAACAGCAACGGCATCGGCACCGATTGATAAGACGCCCACCCCGCCGTGTTGAATGCCCCCTGCGCCGTAGAATGGTTGGCAGAAGCATCGCCAAAGGAACACATGATGATGCTGTCATCTGGCAAGACACGATGTTCTGGCGCATGTCGTTTGGCCAAGCCCAGTGAATAGGCCGCCCCAACAGCTTTGGGCAGGTGACTGGCAATGGTTGAGGTTTGCGGTGGAATGAATAGCTCTTTTGACCCAAGAACCTTGTGCCGCCCACCAGAAATCGGATCGTCAACAGATGTGGCAAAACTCAGCAACATGTCCAACATTGGATTTTGCCCCGGCACTTGCCCCGCCCTTGCGATCTGAAACGCCGCATCACGGTAATGCAGGAACGCCATATCTGTAGGTCGCAAGGCACCGGCAACCGCCGCCATCCCTTCGTGACCTGAGGACCCTATGGTATAAAACCCCTGCCCGGCTTTTTGCATCATCCGGCTTTCCCGGTCCAATGCCCGCGACAGGCATTGCGCGCGAAACAGGTTTTCGGCCAGTTCGGACGACAACGGTCCAGCCGGATTTTGCCCCTGCGGAAGATCATTACCCGCCACACGTGTTTGGAAATTATTGTGAACGATTTCTGCCCGGTCCATCTCAGTCTCTGACCCTGTTATTACTCTGCGCTCTCATCGTAATTCATGCGCCACACTGTGCCGAATTCGCAAGTCTTATTTGGGTCAATGCTACTTTCACAAAATAATTTGATCAAATTATTCAATATACCCCTTAGAAATTACATTTACGGGTTTGCTCTCTTACTGAACTTGGTCAATAGTCTTGCCAACAAGATTGAGTCTCAGGCTCCGGCATTTTGATTGCCGGCCCCAGGTAGAAAGGCAAATTCATGCAATACGAAGCACCGACAACGGTGAGTGCTGCAATTGACCTGTTGTCCAACACTTCCGGCGAATGCCGCGTGATGGCAGGCGGCACTGATCTATTGGTCCGACTGCGGGCTGAAATGTCAGACCCCGATCTGATCGTCGACATTAAACGCATCGAAGGCATGCGCGATATTATGGCCGAAGATGGCGGCTGGCGCATTGGCGCAGCTGTCAGCGGTGCCGAGATGAGCGAACACGCAGCGCTGTGTAAAGACTGGCCTGGTGTTATCGAAGGTATGGATTTGATCGGATCTACGCAGGTCCAAGGCCGCGCCACACTGGCGGGCAACCTATGCAATGCCTCCCCTGCAGCTGACAGCGTTCCGGCGATGATTGCGGCCAATGCCGTGGCACGTATTGCCAGTAAAGATGGCACACGTGATGTGCCGGTGGCAGACATCCCTGCTGGCCCCGGTAAAACCACATTGGCAGCTGATGAGTTCATCACATCGATATTCCTGCCAGCCCGCGGATCAAACGCAGCAGATGCCTATCTGCGCTTTATCCCGCGGACCGAAATGGACATCGCCGTTGTTGGCTGTGGCGTCTCACTGACGCTTGATAACGCTGGTGTTTGTACCGCAGCTCGGGTGACACTGGGCGCTGTTGCCCCAACCGTGCTTGTTGTGGATGCCGCGGCAAGCGCTCTGGTCGGATCCAAACTGGATGATGCGGCATTGGGTGCATTGGCGACAGCCTGTTCAGATGCCGCAAACCCAATCAGCGACAAACGCGGAACTATCGAGTTTCGCAAGCATGTTTCCGGGGTCCTTGCCCGGCGTGCCGCAAAAATTGCCTATCAGCGCGCAGGAGGTGCGTCATGAGCCAGATTCATGTGAAAACCACAATCAACGGCGACCCGGTCGATTTCCTGTGTGAGCCCGAAGAAACCCTACTGGATGTGCTGCGCGATAAGCTTAGCCTGACCGGCACCAAAGAGGGATGTGGCAGCGGCGACTGTGGCGCTTGTTCTGTCACGGTTGATGACCGTTTGGTTTGTTCATGCCTGATGCTGGGGGCCGAGGCCGAAGGCCGCGAAGTCAGCACGATTGAGGGCATGGCACAGGGCGACGCGCTGCACCCGCTGCAGACTAGCTTCATCAAACATGCCGCCCTGCAATGCGGTATCTGCACACCCGGCATTCTGATTGCTGCAAAATCCCTGTTGGAAAAGAAACCCGACCCAACCGAAGAAGAGGTTCGGTATTGGCTGGCTGGTAACCTGTGCCGCTGCACCGGTTATGACAAAATCATTCGCGCCGTGATGCAGACGGCCAAAGACCTGCGGGAGGCGTCATAATGGCTCTGGACAACACAGAAAAGAAACGCGAATTCAAAGTCGTAGGCACAAGGGTTGAACGCCCTGACGGCATCGACAAGGTCACCGGTCGCGCCCGTTACGGCGCTGACATGAGTGCACCGGGTATGCTAATCGGCCGCATTCTGCGCAGCCCGCATGCCCACGCCAGGATCGTCAGCATCGACACCAGCAAAGCCCGCGCCCTACCCGGTGTGCATTCGGTCATCACCCGTGCGGATTTTGATGACGCTCCCGATGATGTGCTCGATGTCCTAGACAACTGTATGGCCGGTGAAAAAGCCCTGTATGACGGCCATGCCGTCGCCGCCGTGGCCGCGACCAGCGCACCCGTTGCACGCAAAGCGTTGAAACTGATCGATGTGGTGTACGAAGTGCTGCCACATGTCACCGACGTTGATGAGGCAATGAAACCCGACGCGCCGATCCTGCACGCAGGCCGCGCCGAAGAAACCGCGCCCGAAGGCTCCTCCGGCAACGTCATGGCGCGCCATGAGTTTGGTCATGGTGATATCGAGGTGGGCCTAGCCAAGGCAGACCGTATCGTTGAGCGCACTTATAAGACGGAGGCCACCCACCAGGGCTATATCGAGCCCCACGCCTGTCTAGCGACCTTCGCGCCAGACGGTCAGGCCGATCTATTCTGTTGCACGCAGGGCCATTACATGGTCCGCAACACCTGTGCGGCCATCATGGGCATGAAACAGGGACAATTACGCGTCACGGCCTCAGAAATCGGTGGCGGCTTTGGCGGCAAGACAACTGTCTTCCTTGAACCTGTTGCCCTATGCCTGTCGCGCAAAACCAGCCGCCCCGTCAAAATGGTGATGAGCCGGTCCGAAGTGCTCCGCGCCAGCGGGCCAACCGCCTCCAGCTCAATCGATGTGCGCATCGGCATGACCAAAGACGGCAAGATCACAGCCGGATTTGCCGAACTACGCTATCAAGGTGGCGCCTACCCCGGCTCGCCCGTTGAATTCGGCGCAATGTCCGGCTTTGCGCCGTACAATCTGGAAAACGTCAAAACCATTGGCTGGGACGTGGTCACTAACCGCCCCAAGCAGGCCGCTTATCGCGCCCCCGGCGCACCAATGGCGGCATATGCTATTGAAAGTGCGATTGACGAGTTGGCCAAAGGCTTTGACCTCGACCCGCTTGAGGTGCGCCTGATGAATGCATCGCGCGAAGGAACGGTTGCCTCTTACGGTCCCACCTTCCCTGCAATCGGGTTAGAGGCCACGCTGAAGGCCGCCAAGGATCATCCGCATTGGTCAGCCCCGCTGGGCCCGAACCAAGGGCGCGGTGTGGCATGTGGTTTCTGGTTCAACTTCGGCGGCGACACTTGCGTCACGCTCAACGTGGCCCCTGATGGCACGATCAACGTCTCCGAAGGCAATCCAGACATTGGTGGCTCGCGCGCCTCAATGTCGATGATGGCCGCCGAGGAATTGGGCGTGCCCTATGATCAAGTACGTACCATCGTGGCTGACACGGCTTCGCTGGGTCAAAACGAAGTCACCGACGGCAGCCGCGTGACCTTTGCCGTGGGTCTTGCCACGATCAAAGCTGCACAAGCCGCCAAGCAAGAGATGTGCAAACGTGCTGCCATGACATGGGGCATCGACGAAGATGCTGTTGTTTGGGAAGACGGGGCCGCTAAACCCGCCGGTCCAAACGCAGGAGAATTCCCGCCGCTGACCATTGCAGAGATTGCAGGCACGGCATCAAACACGGGCGGGCCAATCGCGGGCCACCACGAGGCCAACCCCGAAGGTGCCGGCGTCAGCTTTGCCACGCATATGGTTGATACTGAAGTAGATCCTGAAACCGGCTACACCAAAATTGTACGCTACACCGTGTTTCAGGACGCGGGCAAAGCCGTACACCCGGACTATGTCGAGGGCCAATTCCAAGGCGGTGCAGCGCAAGGTATCGGCTGGGCTTTGAACGAGGAATACATCTACGGCGAGGATGGCACCCTGCAAAATGCAGGCTTCCTAGATTACCGTATTCCGGTAGCCTCGGACTTGCCGATGATCGACACGGTGATTTTGGAGATCCCCAACCCGGGTCACCCCTACGGCGTGCGCGGTGTGGGTGAAACGTCCATCGTGCCACCCTTGGCCGCTGTGTCCAACGCGGTGTCAGAGGCGGCAGGCGTACGCATGACTGAACTGCCGATGTCACCGCCCCGCCTGTTGGCCGCGATGCAAAGCAAATAAGCCATGGTTCAGGTGCGCCTTTGGGGATCTCTGGCTGATTTTACAGATGGCCAAACCCATGTGGACATCGACGCATCCAACCTGCGCGAGCTTTTGAATGGATTAGCCCGGGATTATCCCGGGCTAACGCCGCAGCTTGATCGTGGGGTCTCGGTCTCAATCGATGGGCGCATTTACAACGACAGTTGGTTCACGCCCATCAAGCCCGATAGTGAGGTGGTCCTGCTGCGCCGCCTCAAAGGCGGCTGACAGCCCTCTTATGCCGCCATGTCCCAGGCATTGGTGACATCAAAATTACTCCAACCCCAATCCATCGCCAGTTGGTAATCGTCACATCCACCATTGCCAATGTCCACCATATCGTCGGCACCTTGGTCGAGTTCAACTACCATAAAGTCATCTTCATCGGCCACACTCGGATCTTCGTCTCGTGGCGTGAACCAGAAGTTGTCAGCGTCGCCAAACGCAACTTCAAACCTCTCTTCGATCAACGCCTCGATCCGATTACCCAGATCAGTCAGGAACGCATTGAGATCGAAGGCGAACTCCTCTTGCTCAGGCTGATCAACCGGCACGTCGTCCTCTGGAGTTTCAACAACGGGTGTTTCTGGCTGTGGTTCTGGATCATTTTCTGCAACCGGGGTCTCGTCTTCCTCCTCAACCACCTCTGGCGTTTCATCCTCAGCCACTTCAGGCACATCCTCGACCTCGGGCACATCTTCGGCCTCGGGTGTCTGGTCCACCTCAGGTACGTCCTCTGCTACAGGCTCCTCTTCAACTTCCGGCTCGTCTTCTGCAACAGGCACGTTGTCTTCCGGCAACTCAGCCACAACAACCGGATCTTCTTCGATTACATCCTCCTCAGGAACCGCATCATTTTCTACGACCGGCATCTCTGGTTCCGGCGCCACTGGTGTCTCGGGCACAACAGGCTCTTCGACTGGGGTGGCATCGGTTGCGCCAAAGTTTTGGGTGATCATCACACCGTCAAAGCCACGATAATCACCACGCTCAACCCCAATTCCGATCTCTTCGTAATCCGGATTCAGGATATTAGCCCGGTGGCCCGGGCTGTTCATAAGGCTTTCGTGAATGTCGCGCACGTCATCCTCCAGGCCCGGTTCGCCCCGTTCACTTTGCCAACCAATGTTTTCACCCCAGGTCCAGTTCCCTTCTAGAACGTAACCGGCGCTGACAATCCGATCACCAGCGGAGGATCCTCCCTCTCCGGTGTGCGAAAACACATCTTCCTCCAGCATCCAATCGCTGTGATCTTCGCTGGCCTCATTCAGATCCCCGTTAAAGCGCAAGGGCGAAAGCCCCACTGCTGCGCGCTCTTCGTTGATCAATTCAAGCATCAAGACTTCAAGTGCGTTTGCCTGAGACATCAATAGTCCTTTCTGGCGCTGTGTTCGCCATTCATCATTTCTAGACTGCCCAACATGCATTCATCACGACAAAGAAACCCCGCCCGGCGGCCAACCGGCCAACCAGTTTGGTACGGCACAACCCAGTGCCACACTCAATAAACGTTGTATTCTCTCACTCGCCCAAGACGACGAATGTCTTACGCCTCTTGGACAAGTGGGACGCTATTTTCAGATGAAATTCACTACAACAGCGGGCAAAATCACGCGCACACAATGGCGCGAAACTGCCCAAATCCAAAGTTGGACCGGCAAAAATATGCGCGTCACAAATTGCGCCACATTTCCCACCGGGATGATGTGCAACGCAGGCGATTTTATGATTTGAAACGCCATTGTGCGGCGTATTCCTAGAAACTTACACTAATTTACCGCAAGATCACACGAAGGCTTCCTGCTTTAACTAAACTCTTCGGTTTGATAAGGTAGAATTGCACAATTCGAGGCAAAGGTTCCAATCATGAGACTCATTTCCATTACATCAGCGGCTTTTCTTTCCCTTGCCGCTCCCCTGATGGCGCAAGACATCGTCAAGCCGGTAAAACTCATGAAGATCGAAGACAGCGACGGCAGCGTTACCCGCCAGTTTTTTGGCCGCGTCGTAGCACGTGAAACCGTCGATCTGGCGTTTCAAGTTTCTGGCCAGATCGTTAATTTTCCGGTCAAAGAGGGTGAACCTGTCAAACAAGGTGAACTAATTGCCAAACTGGACCTCGAACCCTTTGAAATCTCTCTGGATCAAGCCCGCGTTCAAAAGGAACAGGCGGATCGCGATCTTGCCCGCTACAAGCTGCTTGAAGGCAATACTGTTAGCCAAGTCAGCGTTGATGACGCCCAGACGGCGGATGATCTTGCCAAGATCAGCCTTCGTGATGCTGAACGCAACCTGAACGAAGCTACCCTGTTGGCTCCGTTCGATGGCCTTGTCGCTGCCCGCAGCCTTGCCAACTTCAGCACCATCAACGCAGGCACCCCGGTTGTCCGCCTGCACGATATGTCCGATCTTCGAATCGAAATTGACGTGCCCGAAGTGCTCTTTCAGCAAGCCGGCAAAGATCCGGATTTCGAGATTTTTGCAAGGTTCCCCGCCAGTGATGAAACTTTCCCTGTTGAGGTTCGCGAATTCAACGCCGAAACCTCGACCATTGGCCAAACGTTCACCATCACTTTTGGCATGGAACCTCCAGAACATCTGGTGATCCTGCCCGGTTCATCGGCCACAGTGATCGCCATTCAAAGCGGTCAGACAGAGCATTTCATAGTCCCCACTGCCGCCATCGTCACTGCCAACGATGGCAGCACGTCCGTCATGGTCTTTGAACCTACAGGCGAAGGTCAGGGCACAGTTTCCAGCCACGCAGTAGAGATCACCCCCTCGAACAAGGGCGAGGTGCAGGTCATTTCGGGCCTGAACCCTGGTGATGAGATTGCTGCTGCTGGCGCATCCGAGTTGAGCGACGGCCAAACCGTGCGTCGCTTCACCGGCTTCGCGAACTGAGGGGCCGGATCATGAACATTGCACGTTTTTCCATTGATAAGCCGCTGATCACTTGGCTGATCATGTTGGGCTGCCTTCTGGGCGGTATTTGGGGCTTTACCAGCCTTGGACGTCTAGAAGATCCCGCCTTTACCATCAAGACTGCTGTTGTTGTTACCCAATACCCCGGAGCCTCCGCCGAACAAGTCGCCGAAGAAATCTCGGAACCACTGGAATCCGAAATCCAAAAAATGGGCGAAGTGGATGAAATCCGCTCGATGAACCAGCCCGGCCTGTCGTGGATCACCATCGACATGAAAGACCAGTATGATGGCACTGAATTGCCAGAAATCTGGACTAAACTGCGCAACCGCGTCTCAGATGCACGCCTGCCCAATGGGGCCACGATACCTTATGTCAATGATACCTACGGCGATGTGTTCGGCATCTACTATGCTATTACCGCGCCCGGTTTCTCTGACGCCGAGCTTTATGAGCTTTCAACCTTTATGCGGCGCGAGCTGCTGACCGTCGAAGGTGTCGCAGACGTTGAGGTCGCAGGCATTCCTAATGAGGTGGTTTACGTCGAACCCAACCTCGTCGTAGCCACCAATCAAAATGTCTCCCCCAGTGCTATTCAAGACGCCATTGCCAACGCCAACTCCGTTGTGGATGGCGGCAGCCTCCAATCATCTGACGGCCGCACCTTGATCCAAGCCCCAGAGGGCGACGAAACGGTGGATGAGATCGCAGGCCTAACTGTTGGTGTTGACGGTGAAATTGTTAACCTCGATGACTTTTCCAAGGTCTACCGCGCTCAGGAAACCAACCCAGACATCTTTATCCGCCATAACGGAATCCCCGCTTTTACGTTAGGCGTTGCCGGTATAGCAGATGAAAACATCGTCGATGTAGGAAAACGTGCCGATGCCAAGCTGGCTGAACTGGCCGGCGATATCCCTGCAGGTGTCAGCCTCGCACCAATATACCAACAACACCTTGTGGTCGAAGAGGCATCAAACGCCTTCCTCGTTAACCTCGCCATGTCGGTCACCATCGTGGTCATCGTTCTGGCGCTGTTCATGGGCTGGCGCGCCGCTGTGGTTGTGGGGTCTACCCTGCTGTTGACGGTGGTTGGCACCCTGATGTTCATGAGCTTCTTCTCGATTGAGATGGAGCGTATCTCGCTGGGCGCGTTGATCATTGCCATGGGAATGCTGGTGGACAACGCCATCGTGGTGGCCGAAGGCATGCAAATTGCCATGCAACGCGGCTCAAACTCCCGCGATGCGGCAGATGATGCCGCCAGCAAAACTCAAATCCCTCTGCTGGGCGCAACCGTGATCGGCATCATGGCTTTTGCCGGCATTGGTCTCAGTAATGATGCCACTGGAGAGTTCTTATTCTCACTCTTTGCGGTGATTGGCATCTCATTGATGTTGTCATGGATTCTGGCCCTAACCGCTACTCCACTGCTTGGGCACTACTTCTTTAAGCAAGGTACATCATCCGAAGGCGACACCGGCTATGACGGGCCGCTATTTCGTGTCTACGGCAAAGCCCTCAACGCAGCTATACGTCTTCGTTGGTTGGTTGTCGCGGGCCTCATCGCGGTCACAGTGGTGTGCTACGCAGGCTTTGGCAGTATCAAGCAGCAGTTCTTCCCTGACAGCAACACGCCGCTATTGTTTGTGCACTACAAACTGCCGCAAAGCGCCTCGATCCACCAAACCTCGCGCGATCTTGAAGTCATCGAGGATTGGTTGGAGCAACGAGACGACGTGGTGTCCTATACCACCTATGTCGGCCAGGGCGCTTCGCGCTTCATGTTGACCTATCAGGCCGAGGATCCCAACCCCAGCTACGGCCATATCATCGTCCGTACGGAAACCATCGATACAATCTCAGCTCTAGCGGATGAGATGCTGACCGTCGCAGCCCATAACCTCCCCGAGGGTGAATTCCGCGCCAAACGTCTTGCCTTTGGTCCCGGTGGCGGCACCCCGATCGAGGTCCGTTTCTCAGGCCCTGATCCAGAGGTGCTGCGTGACTTGGGCGATCAGGCTATGAAGTTGATGGCGGAAACCACCGATGACATCACCACGCTCTTCATTGATTGGCGTGAAATGGAGCAGGTGCTACGAGCCGTCTATGCCGATGACCGGGCGCAAGAGGCCGGCATCACCCGTGAAAACGTCACCAACGCCTTCATGTTTGCCACCGAGGGGCTTAGCGCTGGGGTCTACCGCGAAGGCGAACGGCAGATCCCTATCGTACTGCGCCTCGCCCCTGACTCCACTCTCGCCCTAACGGATATGAAGCTGTTCTCGGCCAGCGCCAGTGAGTTTGTTCCTATGGAACAGGTCATCGACGGTTTGGTGTTCGAGCCGCAAAACACGCTGGTACATCGCCGCGACCGAGTTTTGACCCTGACCGTCGGCGCAGAAATCAAGCTGGGCCTAACTGCACCACAGGTACAGTCGCAGGTAAAACAAACAATCGACTACATGCCCCTGCCCCCAGGCTACAAGATGGAATGGGGCGGTGACCTGGAAAGCTCATCCGAGGCGCAAGCCAGCCTCGCAGCACAATTGCCTTTCAGCATCATCATCATGGTGCTCATCTCGATCCTGCTGTTTAACGCCCTGCGCCAGCCGCTGATCATCTGGCTTTTGGTCCCAATGTCGGTCAACGGTGTCACCATCGGCCTTTTGGGCACGGGTATGCCTTTTACCTTCACCGCGCTTCTGGGCCTGTTGTCGCTTTCGGGCATGTTGATCAAGAACGGCATCGTTCTGGTCGAGGAGATTGACATCGTCCGCCGTGAGGAGCCACAACTGCCCCTCGCCGATGCGATTATCAAAGCCAGCACCTCGCGTGTGCGTCCCGTTATTCTGGCCGCGGCGACAACCATTTTGGGGATGATCCCGCTTATCTGGGATGCCTTCTTTGTCTCGATGGCAATTACTATCATGGGTGGTCTGGCGTTTGCCTCTATCCTGACACTGATCGCCGCGCCCGTGTTCTACTATCTGTTTTTCGCGCGCTCTGCTCGAAAACAGCAAAGCATGGCACCTAGCCACGCCTAAGGAAAAGTACGCGCCCACTTCCATTTTGTTGAGGTGGGCGCTGATACACGGTACTGCGGGGCTGGAAATGCAACGATAAGCACCTATCTTTTCAGATGAATTCACGTTATTTTAAAGGCATAATATATCAAACTTGCCCACAAATGAGGTGAGAAAACAGCGGTAAAACAGGCACATTCCCATAGATCTGAACGCCGCACCAAAATTGGAATGAGCAGCAGATATGGCACGTAAAATACAATATGGCGTTGTTCCCTACCTGAAAGAGGGCAATAAAACGCGCATTATCATGGTGACCAGCCGTACCCACCGCCAATGGATTTTCCCAAAGGGTGGCCGTGTAAGTGGCCTGTCACGGCGTAAATCCGCGCTACAAGAAGCCTTGGAAGAAGCTGGTCTAAAAGGCCGCATCGATAAGAAAGCCGAATTTACGTCAACCATTATTCGTAACGGCGAAAAAATTGATCTGGTCCTTTACCCAATGCAGGTCGACAAAATGAAAAACAAATGGGACGAGATGCATCAGCGCCGTCGTGTGGTGATTTCACCGCGCAAAGCTGAAAAAATCGTAACTTGCAAAGGCATGCGAAAAGGTATCAAAAAGTGGCTGCGCTGGCATGACAAAATCAAATCAGAGGCCGCCAACAAGAAAGCAGCGTAATGTCCACTCTAGTGCAGAACGTTACTATGGCCTCCAATCGGATATCAATCTCTCACTTTTAGTGAGTAATATGGCAGGAAAAGAACGGCATAAAATTCTTCCCCGTCAACCAGAACTACCCGCAACAGGCCTACGCCTTATATGATGGACCACAACACATGAAAAAAATCGACGTCGATAAAGACTATAAACGCTCAAAATTTTTGATTAAAGCAATGATCGCGCAAGTCGTCGTGATCTTGGTGATCATGTTTTGTTATTGGGCATACTTAAAATCTTGAGCGAGGCCGATAAAATCGTCGACCTTCAAAAAACAATATGGTTTGCATTTTGCGGCGCAATAGTTGAGCTGATTTATTCAACAAATAGTCTGCAAACTGACCCTTGCACTCAAATTCTTAACTGGCGATCCTTCATTTCTGCTCCACCCCCAGCTGGTGTGCCAGTGTGCCATCCCAGTCTTCGCTTGGGATTTTAGGAATTTCTGGATCTGCCTCATAAGATGGTGTCATGATCTGAGTTCCGTTCTCATTAAACACATCTACGATATTTGAGTGGAGATCAGACATGATCTTGGGCAAATGCCCGCCTCGGGATGTAAAGGCATTGATCTCATAGTTGATTGCATAGTCTGCCAATTGCGACCACAAAACAAAGGGTTTAGGAGCTTTTTTCAAACCCGCCGTGCGCCCTGCCGCCTCGATCAGCATGGCTTCGATCTTTTTGGGTGGTTCCTCGTAGCCGATACCAACGACCGTGTGCACCATCAGCCCTCGACCATCAATGGCACGGGTGTAGTTCACCACTTCTGAATTCAACAGTTTGGCGTTTGGAATACTGATCAGCTCATTTTTGAGTGACTTCAAAATAGTTTCCATCAGCTTGATTTCGATCACATCGCCAGTCAGATCCCCGACTCTGATCCGGTCACCAATATTGGTGCTGCGGCGGTAAATGACGAACAGCCCGGCCATGATGTTGCTGACCACCGTATTAGACCCCAAAGACACCATAACCCCCGCGATAATCGTAAGCCCTTGAAAGGCTGCAGAATCTGACCCAGGAATATGTGGATAGGCAAATACGATAGCAATACCGATGATCAGGATACGTGACAGAAAATAGGTCGGCGCGACCCAGTGACGTTCAAAATCACCTAGCTCCAATACACCCGCCTCAACGTTATCCAAGACAACCTTCACACCTTGAATCAAATAACGGGTGATAAAAGCAATTATGATAAGGGTGATCAAGCTGGGCAGATAGGAGACAAAGCCTTTTAATATGTCGATCAATGGCGTTGTAACGTAGGTCAAAAGCAACTGTGCCAATGGTCTGGTTTCTGCGATCGAGAACAAAACCAGTGATAAATAATAGTAAAAAATTACGAAATATACGGCCCATAAAACCAGCTGCATCGCAAATCTGACCAGCCCTGCAACAGCTTGGCCGCGAACGATAGATTTTGTTGCTTGCTCTACATCTTCGAACCGGCTTTCGACCAATCTCCCAACTGCCCGGATAAATGCATTGCGCCGCCGGAAAAACAACATTGAGACAATGACAAATCCGGCCGTCCATGCCAGCGCAGATTTTGCGCTACTCAACCGGGCAGACTGAGTACGTTTAGCCCGGTAGGCAACAACAGCTTCTCGAATACGATTGGCATAGATCTCAGCCAAAGCTTCAACGTCCAGGCCTTCCAGTTTGGCCTCAGCACCAGACACCAAAACGACATCCAATCCATCCGAAGACACACTTCTGCCATAGCGATGGGGACGAATTAGCAGATCAACGCTGGGTTCATCAGATGCCTCTGCCAGATCAATAATCCGGTTTGCAATCCCCTCGGCCCGTTCATCTGCAGGCAAGGCAGTAAAGCCCCTGACCCGAAACAGAATCTCTCCTTCAACTATGACTGGGGCAACATAAGTGTCATCATCTATGATCGAGGTTTGCTCTGAACCACTTGAAACAACATTGTCACTATCTTGCGCCTGCGCTGTTGCAGGCATGCTCGCGTGCAAACACAAAACAGATGCAGCAATCATCAAACACCGCACCAACACATCAGGCCACGTTGTTTTACTTGCTGTCATATCGATTGTCCCTTTGAATGTTTTATCGTCAAGATGGCATAAACCCTCTTAATCACAAACATTTCTTTTGAATTAAAATCTTTGACCTGCATAAATGTACAACAGGTTTTCACCTCGATCGTTACCCGAAACGTCGACAGAAAAATCGACAGGAAATTTCTTAGACAAGCGATATCTCAGGCCAACACCACCAGCAGAGCCGGACCGGTCTAAATCGTCGATACTGCTTCCAACGGCACCTGCCCCCGCAAACAGCACATATCCAAATTGCTTACCCAAGCGACTTCGATACGCCATCTGGGCTGATACCATTCCATTATCGAGAAACTGAGTAGAGTTGAAGCCGCGCAATGCATCGGTGCCACCAACAGAACATAAATCATAAAAGACAGTCTGTCGGGACGCTCCACAGCCCGTAAAACGAAACGCGACAACGCTTCGGTCTGTGACACTTACGTATTTATCATAAGTTGCATAGACTTTGGAATAATCCGAGCTCTGCCCGGAGATCGGCTGCGTATATAAGCCGGTTAACCTGAACCTGGAGCCCTCAGACGGGTAAATGTCATCATTTCGACGATCATGTTCAAGCGACAAACCATAACTCATCGTCGAAAACCCAAGTGATGGCCTGAATTCAGCAGGAAGTGCATTAAACAGCCTGTTGTTTGATGTCACGTTCGTCTCAAGGTACCGCGTCAGCAGGCTTATGCTGGTGTTCTGCGTGAAGCCATATCTAAAATCCATGCTGGCTAATCTCCCGGTTTGCCGCACCGGGATAGTCAAATGATTTCCAATCAGATCATAATTGGCGTCTGCATCAATATAGCTACCAGACACCCCCCAACGATTGTCATTGAAGGACAAGCTGAAAGCCAGACCATATGCTTCGGTGTCATTTGTCGATTTCAACGCCCCCACCCCGAACATCGAAGTATCCGAACCGGGATCGGCTTGAAACAGATATGCCCCACCAATGGCAAGCCCTTGTTCGATCATAGGATTAGAAAACGGCACTGGCACCGCAATGAATGAACCCTTGCGAAAGCCAATATTTTGTTGCGTCGCGGCCTGATTGATCGGCTGCATGTTTTGTTCAACAGTGCTGCTTGTTGATTGTGAGATTGCAGCGACTGGGGCTAGACATATCAGTACACATCCGCTCATCGTCCGAAGCAGTGAGCAAAAACGCTTGATCCAGCCATAAAATCTGTTGTTGGCAAACATGCGACCACAGCCTCATCCTTTGGTCACTCAAAGGTTTCACGCAATAATTGTGTCGTCCATACAAACCTGATGCCTGACGTGTTTTTCATAGAAACCCGTTTCCAAAGCACCACAGTCCCTCATAGGTAAAGTTGATTTTCTTGACATTCCACAGAATCCCACACAAGGTTTTGAGATAATAATGGAAAATTTCATGCTCAAACACCTTGCAATTACCGCTGTGACGGGATTGTCGTTGTTTGCCCAACCCGTGCAAGCAGAAGCCGTCGCAACCCTACGTGATGGCGGTAAATCCCTCTTTTCTTTTACCGTTCCTGATTTTTGGACTATGCAATCCGGCGGGAAACAACGCCTTACCCTCCCCGGCTCGGATGAGGCCCGTTCCGTGCCACAGATCATATCGATCCGGCCAACAGAAGATCCGACTTTGTGGATGGGGTTCTTTTCCCCACCTGGTGTGCGCACGATAGCCGAAGGCAGGACCTACCTGCAGGAGGTTGCAAGCTTTCTGGGTTCTGACCCTACAGTCACCGATCGACCCAAACGTATCATCGGAGGTCGCGAGGCGCAGGTCATCGAAGGCACAAGCCGTCGTGACGGCAAAGATTTGCAGTTTTTCATCGCGATCATCGATTTGCCGGGGTCGCGCATTGCAATCGGTGCCTCAGTGGTCGAGGCAGGAACAGATGTGAAATTCTATGATGAAATCAATGGTGTATACGAATCATTTCATGTGGCACGCTAAGAGGGGCAGGACAATGAACAGCAAATTTATTCGCCTATCTCTGATCATGTTTTCTGGCTTGGTGCTGTCCGGATGTGACGGTGTTTATGTCGGTGCTTCTTATGGTTATAATGACGCCTTTTATTGGAACCACTGGCACCAAAATGATCGCGATGTTGACGTCGATATTGATATTGACCGTCCCCCTCGGCCAAAGCCTCCGGTCACACGTCCCCCGGCAAAACCCAAACCGCCAATTGCACGGCCACCAGCAGGCCGCCCGCATCCACCAACCGCACGCCCGCCAGCATCGCGCCCGCCGTCTGTGCGTCCCCCCATGCACCGACCACGTCCAAGGCGTGGCTAAAGCCACGTCAAATCAGGCACCTGTGCGGGGTGCCCGAAGTGCTTAAGGCTGGTAATTAACTATATTCGGACAGCCGCGCGACATAGCGCGCCAAAGTGTCGATTTCCAGATTGATCAAATCCCCTACACCCACATCCCCCCAGGTGGTTGCGATTTTGGTGTGCGGAATGAAATTGATACCAAACACTGTGCCTTCCACCTCATTAACGGTCAAAGACGTGCCGTTAAGCGCAACTGATCCTTTTGAGGCAATATAGCGCGCCAGTTCTGCAGGTGCCTCAAGACTGACCCGAGTACTGTCGCCCTCATCTTTCATCGCGACCACTTTTGCGATTCCGTCAACATGCCCCGATACAATATGACCGCCCAATTCATCGCCAACCCGCAAAGCGCGCTCCAAATTGATCCGACGACCCATTGTCCAACCACCGAGATTACTTTTGGTCAGGGTCTCGGCTGACACATCAACATCAAACCAACCCTGCCCTTTGCTGACCACGGTCAGGCACACACCGTCACAGGCGATGGATGCACCAATATCCACACCGGCCATATCATAGGCCGATTTTATTCTGGCACGCATATCACCACGTTGTTCCAGTTGCTGAACGGTGCCGATGTCGGTGATGATCCCGGTGAACATATTGAAAGCCTCCACAGGTTGATCCTTCGCACCTACCCTTTGACCTGCACGATGACAAGCCGCCTTGCTGCAGGCTTTACTGATATCAATCATGCGTTATATGATTTCAAACAAATTGCAGGTAATCAGATTATGCGTGAACCAGTGAACGCAGACCGGGTGTTTCTTTTTCTTCAAGGACCGCACGGGCCGTTCTTTTACAAATTGGGTAAAATGCTCGAACAAGCGGGTGCAGCGGTTTGGCGCGTTGGCTTTAACGCTGGCGACCGGGCGTTTTGGCCAGCTGCGGCGTCTTATATTCCTTACCAAGACAATATCAATGACTGGTCCAATACGCTTTTAAATATTGTGACTGATAAACGGGTCACTGATCTTGTTCTCTACGGTGACACCAGACGTATCCATGCAGATGCGATAAAAATCGCGCATCAGCATGATTTGCGCATCCATGTTTTCGAAGAAGGCTATATGCGCCCCTATTGGGTCACCTATGAACGCGGTGGCTCAAACGGAAATTCGCGCCTGATGGATATGACCATCGCACAAATGCGCGACACTCTGGAGCAGTCCGACATCGATAGCCCCATCCCCCCAGCCAGCTGGGGAGATATGCGCCAACATGTTTTTTACGGCGCAGTCTATCACGGTGTAGTCTTGCTATTGAACCGTCACTACAAGAATTTCCTACCGCACCGATCACTCAGCATTTCAGAGGAATTCAGGCTTCACTTCAAGCGCTTACTCTTTATGCCTCATCATTCCATACAGCGCCGAATTGCGACACTTAGGATCAAACGCGGCAGCTTTCCCTATCATCTGGTTTTGCTACAACTCGAGCACGACGCATCATTTCAAGCGCATTCGCCCTTCTCAACTATCACGGAGTTTCTGGAAACCGTAATCGAAGGTTTTGCCAAAGGTGTACCAACACATCACCACCTGATCATCAAAGCACATCCCCTAGAGGACGGGCGTTCATCGTTTGTAAAAGAACTGAAGCGTATTGCTCAAACGCATGCCGTTACCGGCCGCATCCATTATATTCGGGGTGGAAAGCTTGCCGCCCTTCTGGATCAGGCGCGCAGCGCTGTGACCGTCAACTCGACAGCGGCTCAGCAGGTGTTATGGCGCGGTATCCCGCTGAAAACTTTTGGTGATGCAGTTTACGCCAAGCCAGAGTTTGTAAGCACACAAACCCTGCCCGATTTCTTCAAAGAACCTAATCGCCCAGATCGCCGCGCCTATATTGATTATCGCCAGTATTTACTGGAAACCAGCCAGGTCGCAGGTGGGTTTTATTCAACAAAAGGCCGCAGGCAATTGCTTAGACAGGCAGTTGACATGATGCTGGCTGGTAATGACCCTTATGATGCGATCAGATCGGGCACCGCGTCTCCGCGGCAACAGTTGAATATTTCCGCATAAACCCTCGCCGCACCACTATAGATTTAACACACAACCTTATTTAGTGTACGGGTCAATCAATAACACAAGAATCATATTGAGGGATTTAAGCGGTGAATTGCCTTTATGTTAAGCTGGCAAAGTCAGTTACGGCTGCTGTTATCATCTCAGCTGTGTCGTCTTGTGCCCTCCCGAGGGTTGGCCCAACCAAAGCTGAAATTTTTTCCGGATCCGTAGAACGTTCGGGCGATGCATTTATCGTCAGTGTCGATGACCGGGTCCTCAAGGCAACAGCTGTACAAAAGTCTCTGGGCTTTTCCGATAGTTTCAAATCTGCAGGGTTGGTCGGATCGGATACCATCAACCCCGGTGACACTTTGGGTCTGTCGATCTGGGAAAACGTTGACGATGGGCTGTTGTCTAGCCAAGTTGGCGGTCAAACCGCACTGGAAGAAATACAGGTCGACGGTGAAGGCTTTATCTTCGTCCCCTATGCTGGACGTGTTCGCGCAGCTGGTAACACGCCAGAGGGCGTGCGGCGGATCATCACCAACAAGCTAATGGAGCAAACGCCAGACCCGCAGGTACAGGTACGCCGAATTGCGGGCAATGGCTCGACCGTATCATTGCTTGGCGGTGTTAGTGGCCAAGGCGTGTATCCCATTGAGCGACCAACACGGACGCTGTCACGGATGATTTCTGCGGCTGGTGGAATCAGCATCGAGCCGGAAACTGCCCTCGTCAGCGTTTTACGCGGAAATCAAAAAGGCACGATCTGGTTTCAGGATCTGTTCAAAAATCCACAATACGATATCCCTCTGCGCAGTGGTGACCGGGTTGTCATAGAACAAGATACCCGCACCTATACAACACTTGGTGCAACCGGCGCTCAGGCTCACCTGCCATTTCGGCGGCCGGTATTGTCGGCGGCCGAAGCAATCGCCGGTGCTGGTGGTCTATCATCCACCACTGGTGACCCGACCGGTGTATTTGTCTTGCGCAATGAACCCTCTGAGATTGCCAATCAAGTGATGGGACGCAATGACCTTCAAGGCAGCCAACGCTTGGTTTATGTCATGGACATAACAGAGGCCAACGGACTGTTCATGCTGCGAGATTTCACCATCCGTAATGGCGATACAATCTATGTGACCGAAGCCCCCTTCTCTCAGTGGAGCAAACTCGCCGGTGCGCTTACCGGGACCTTGGGTGCAGTTGGTTCGATCTCAACCGCGGGCGACACTTTGGGGCTTTGATGTCCAGCATGCCTGATCAATCTGCGCGTCAGGGTGACCAGCCCCGGCGCGCTTACTATTTCAACGCAGGCTTTTTAAAACAAAAACGCGTCCGGCGCATTTTAGAGCTGGCAGGATATGACCTGAAGCTGGGCCAACCGCGAGGCGATGATCTTATCGCGGTCTGGGGCCGCGGTCCTTATGCCCACCGCGGCGAGGCCATGGCAGAAAAAACCGGAGCCAGCTTGATCCGGATTGAAGACGCCTTTCTGCGGTCCTTGTTTCCCGGGCGCAGTGGAGAGCCCCCCCTTGGCCTGATGGTCGATCATCAAGGCGTGCACTTCGACAGCCAGCATGCATCAGACCTTGAGCTCCTTCTTGCCACGCACCCGCTGGATGACACCCCATTACTGAACCGTTCCCGTGCGGCCATCGCCCGCCTGCGCGAGGCTCATCTGAGCAAATACGCAGCCTTTAAGACTACAGCTCCCCTGCCCGATCCCGGCTACGTCCTAGTGGTGGATCAATTACACAAAGATGCCAGCGTTAAATACGGTCAGGCGGACGCTAACACTTTCAGGGAAATGCTGACCTGTGCCCAGCTGGAGCATCCCGGCGCCCAGATCTTGATCAAGACACATCCGGAAACCATTCAAGGCCATCGGGCCGGTTATTACTCGGTCGATGATGCCAACGACCGTATCCAACTCCATTCTGACCCGATCAGCCCCTGGCACCTGCTAGAGGGCGCATGCGCGGTGTATACCGCCAGCTCGCAAATGGGGTTTGAAGCGATCTTTGCCGGTCACCGCCCGCAGGTTTTCGGCCAACCCTTTTATGCGGGCTGGGGCTTGACCGAAGATCGCAATCCGCGCCCTCTTCCACGTCGAGGACGCAACCTGACCAAGGCGCAACTCTTCGCGGCAGCGATGATATTGTATCCGAAATGGTATAATCCATTCCACGACCAGCTCTGCGAAATCGAAGACGTTATTAATACGTTTGAAGCCACAACTAGATGCTGGCGCGAAGATCACTCCGGATGGCACGCAGAAGAGATCCGCCTGTGGAAACGCCCCTCGTTTCAAACGTTTTTCGGCACACATAAGCGTGTGCGTTTTGGCTCCGCCAAGGACTCCAATGCCCCGCGCATGATCTGGGCCAGCAAAGCCACTACAAATGAAACCAATGTCACCCACGTCGAAGACGGTTTTTTACGCTCCAAAGGATTAGGGGCGGAACTAACACCGCCGCTATCGCTGGTTTGTGACGATTTGGGCATTTATTATGACCCCACAAATGAAAGCCGGTTAGAGCGCCTCATTACGCAACGTGCAACCCTGCGCCCCGATCAAGAACGCCGTGTCGAGGCGCTAATAACGTCCATCAAACGTGCCGGTCTCAGCAAATATAACATCGGTCAGGACATCAGTACGTTGACCAGCGGCCACCGCATTTTGGTGCCCGGACAGGTCGAAGATGACGCCTCAATCAAACAGGGTACTGGCCAGATCAACACCAACCTTGCCCTGCTGGAGCGAACCCGACAGCAGAACCCTGATGCGGTAATCCTTTTCAAACCACACCCCGATGTTGAGGCAGGCCTGCGCTCCGGCGCTATACCTGAGGCACAGGTTTCTGAACTGGCTGATCATATCTGCACGAATACAGATCCATCGACATTGCTGGAACATGTGGATGAGGTTTGGACCATGACCTCTCTGATGGGATTTGAGGCGCTGATGCGCGGCCTGCCCGTCACCACCACCGGTGCACCATTTTATGCGGGCTGGGGTCTGACTCGTGATCTTGGGGACATTCCCGCGCGGCGCACAGCCCGTCCCGACCTTCATGGCCTGATCCACGCCACTCTTATCGACTATCCTCGCTATCATGATCCGGTAACCGATCTGCCTTGCCCGGTCGAAGTCATCGTCGGCCGGCTCTCCAGTGACGCGCCGTTGCCACGCAATGCCCGCAACCGCCTATTGTCGAAACTGCAAGGTCTATTTGCCAGCCATACGAGATTCTGGCGCTAAACCCCACGAAACCGTCCTGTGTACTTAGTTTGCAGCGCTTTCGGCTCTCCCCTGTGGTGTACTCATGATGCTTTGTAAAAGTCGATTTTCTCGTTTCCGTTCACACTCCTGACGTCTTGGTGTACTTCTGATTTATGCGACTCGAATAGCCAGTATACGCCTCTAGATTTTTAAAACTTATACGGCTATACAAGAAACTGAACGAACAATAAAAATTCAACAAGGAGCCTTCCCCAATGTTTAAATTAACCGTTTCTGCGCTTGCACTGTCGACAGTTGCCTCTGCGGCTTTTGCTGATTGTGGCTCGGTCACCTTCTCTGATGTGGGATGGACTGACATTACAGCAACCACCGCAGCAACCACCGTTGTACTTGATGCGCTTGGTTATGAGACCAATGTAAAAATTCTGTCCGTGCCAGTCACATATGTTGGTATGGCCGAAGGCGACGTTGATGTATTTCTGGGCAACTGGATGCCAACAATGGAAGGCGACATCGCTCCTTACCGCGAAGCTGGAACCGTCGATACCGTGCGCGCCAATCTTGAAGGGGCCAAATATACACTGGCCGTAAATAAGGCTGCGATGGATCTGGGCATCAAAGATTTCGCTGACATTGCCGCACAATCTGAGGCGCTGGATGGTAAGATTTACGGCATCGAGCCCGGTAATGACGGCAACCGCCTGATCCAGTCCATGATCGATGATGACGCGTTTGGTCTGTCTGGTTTTGAAGTTGTCGAATCCTCCGAGCAGGGCATGCTGGCACAGGTTGACCGCTTGTCTGGCAAAGAAGAACCGATCATCTTTCTCGGCTGGGAACCCCACCCGATGAATGCCAACTTTGACATGGGCTACCTGACCGGCGGTGATGACTTCTTTGGCCCCAACCTTGGTGGCGCGACAGTCTACACCAACACCCGTGCTGGCTATGTGACAGAATGCCCTAACGTCGGTAAGCTTCTGAACAATCAAGAATTCAGCTTGGCCATGGAAAACGAGATCATGGGTGCAATCTTGAACGACGGCGAAGAGCCTAAGGATGCAGCCTCGGCCTGGTTGAAAGCAAACTCTGACGTGCTTGGCCCATGGCTCGACGGCGTCACCACCCAAGACGGTGGTGATGCAATGGCCGCGGTCAAGTCGGCCCTCGACCTTTAAGCCAGATAAGATGATGAATGGTCCCGGATTTTCCGGGACCATTTGTTTTGGATATATGCAAGATGGAGGGGCCTGATGGATTGGCTGGAAGAAAACAAGATCCCGGTTGGGAAGACCTCAAAAGCCATATTCGACTGGATGCAAGATGTCGGGGAGCCTTTCTTTGACGGACTTGCAACAGTCATGGAATGGCTGATTGATGCCATCTTGTGGGTATTGCAAACACCGCACCCTTTGTTGGTGATTGCCGGTTTTATCGGCATTACATGGATCTTGCAGCGCAATTGGAAGATCTGCCTGTTCGTGGCAGTTGGCAGCCTCTTCATCGTTAACCAAGGCTATTGGGAAGAAACCACTGAAAGCCTGACATTGGTGCTCTCGGCTTGTGTGGTTTGTATGGCCATCGGCATTCCCATCGGCATCGCAGCGGCCCACCGGCCTAAGCTCTATTCGGTGATGAGGCCCATTCTGGACCTAATGCAAACCCTGCCAACATTTGTTTATCTGATCCCAGCGATCGTGTTCTTTGGCCTTGGAATGGTGCCTGGACTTATCGCAACGGTGATCTTCGTAGTCCCTGCCCCAATCCGCCTGACTCATTTGGGCGTGTCCTCCACACCCACGCCATTACTGGAAGCGGCAGAGGCCTTTGGCGCAACCCCGCGCCAGACACTGTGGAAGGTCGAGCTGCCCTATGCCATGCCGCAAATCATGGCCGGTCTGAACCAGACGATTATGCTGTCGCTGTCGATGGTAGTGATCGCCGCCCTTGTTGGCGCCGACGGTCTGGGTGTGCCGGTGATCCGGGCGCTGAACACTGTGAATGCAGCCCTTGGATTTGAAAGCGGCTTTGTCATTGTTGTCGTAGCGATCATGCTCGACCGGGTTCTGAGAGTGGAGCATTAAGCCATGAGCAATGCAGTAGAATTCGATAACGTTTCCATTGTCTTTGGCGACAAACCACAAATTGCCCTACCTTTGATGGATGACATGAAAGAACGCGGAGAAATCCAGCGCGAAACAGGTCAAGTACTGGGGGTTCATGATTGCTCGCTCAATGTGGCCGAAGGGGAGATCCTTGTGCTGATGGGTCTGTCCGGCTCGGGGAAATCCACACTTTTGCGTGCCGTCAACGGGTTGAACCCAGTGGTGCGCGGTGCTGTGCGCGTTAGTGACAGCAGCACTATGGTGGATGTCACCAATTCTGATGCCGCTACCCTGCGACGGATGCGGCAGCACCATATTGCCATGGTATTTCAACAGTTTGGCCTGCTACCTTGGCGTTCTGTGCGTGAAAACGCCGGGCTTGGGTTAGAGCTGGGCGGAATGACCAAAGCCGAGCGTGATCAACAGGTTGACAAGCAACTTGCGCTTGTGGGCCTAACGGATTGGGCAGAACGCAAAGTTGGTGAACTTTCGGGCGGAATGCAGCAGCGCGTGGGCCTTGCCCGCGCCTTTGCAACCGAGGCCCCGATCTTGTTGATGGATGAGCCCTTTTCTGCGCTTGATCCACTGATCCGGACCAAGCTGCAAGATGAGTTGCTGGAGCTGCAGCGCGACCTAAAGCGCACGATCATCTTTGTCAGTCACGATCTGGATGAGGCGTTTAAAATCGGCAATCGCATCGCCATCATGGAAGGCGGACGGATTGTGCAATGCGGCACCCCGCAAGAAATCTTTTCCGCCCCGGCCAACGACTATGTCGCGGACTTTGTGGCCCATATGAACCCACTGGGGGTCCTCTGCGCCCGTGATGTGATTGAACCTGCAAATACCACCCCCACGATCACGGTCGCACCAGATACTGACATTCGTGAAGTCATGGCCCGGATCGGCGATAGTGATCAGCCGGTCGGTGTGATCGAAGATGGCCAGATCATCGGTCAGGTGACCAAAGATCGGGTCTTGGAAAAGTTACTGGATCCCCGAGCATAAGCCACACGGATCAAAACACCTTAGAAAAGCCGGGTACCAAGCCCGGCTTTTTGTTGTTTATGGCCCGATTGGTCACGTAGGATTTCATGTTTCTCTTGATCGACATCAGACGACGATGTAGCCAAACCCTTTGCCGCATTACATGAAACGCATCAGCACAAGACAACCCGGCGTCACACTCCAAAATCGCATTTCAACTTGTCAACACATGCGAAAATAGAGGATCAATACCGTCAAAGACTGCCACAAATATAACAGGCCAATTGATGATCAAGATCTTGAAAATCGTATTTAAAATCTCTCTTCTGATTACACTTTTGATCATGACCGTCTGGGGTAGCATGGCCCTGTGGTACAGATTACCGGGATACGACCAGTTACGCACCGGGGCGGCGGCCGTTTTTGCCCTTACTGGATTGGTCACCATCTTGGCCCAGTTTAGTTCAAAATCCACTCAGGCTTTGGCTGGGTTTGGTGTGGCTTTCTGCGTTCTTCTCTTTTGGTGGCAGTCCATAGATCCGCCCAAAAATGGGGGCTGGGCCCCTGATGTTGCTCGCCAAGTGACCGGCGAGATATCAGGCGACATCGTCACCCTGACCAATGTCCGCGAATTCGAATGGCGCAGCCCTGAGGATTTCACCGAAAACTGGACCACGCGGGAATTTGATCTGAGCAAAATCGACACTCTAGACGTTTTCATGTCCTATTGGGACAGTCCCAATATTGCCCATATCATCGTAAGCTTTGGGTTTTCTGACGGGCAGTATCTGTCTTGGTCGGTCGAAGTACGCCGCAAAATCGATAGCGGTTTTTCCCCGATTGCGGATTTTTTCAAAGAACACACCCTCGCCACGGTGGCCTCAGTTGAACAAGACGTCGTCGGGCTGCGTTCAAACATCAGAAAAGAGGATGTTCAGCTATACCGTATGAATATTCCCGCCAGCCCGGCACGTGCTTTGTTTGAGCAATATGTCAGCTACTCAAACCACTTGAGCGCAAACGCCCAATGGTACAACTCCGTTACGACCAATTGCACAACCGTGATTTATCAGTTGCTGGATGCCGCGGGCATAAAAAACAAATTCGACTGGCGCATACTGATCAATGGCTTTCTACCTGAGTATTTTTACGAACGTGGGATCGTACAAACCGCTCTTCCCTTGGCTGAGCTGCGCGAATTGGGCCGTATTGCCCCCCGGGCAAACGACACAGGACTTGTACAAGGGTTTTCGACTGCAATCCGTATCGGTGTTCCCACGCCTCATTAATGGCGCAAATCACCCTTTGATTTCCCAAGCGCAGCCCACTTTGCCACGTTCAAGGGATTGCTGATTTCAACAATCACCGCGTCAAAAACATGACAGCTGAACAGCATTTTCTTTATTTAACAAAGGCCTCCAACGCCCATTAAAGATGAAGGGCGTTGGAAATTCAATTCAGTTCTACAAAACGTCACGCAGAGGTGACAGCGCGGCGCGTCATCACATTCACCAAATGTGCACGATATGCGCCGGATCCATGCAGATCGGATATCATACCGGAACCATCGAGATTGAGCCCCTCCATGGCATCAGCTGAAAAGTTTGCGCTAAGCGCGGCCTCGGCCTCGGACCAGCGGAACACACCCTCTTCTGACGCGCCGGTGACAGCCACGCGCACGCCACTGGAGAACTTTGCGACAAAGACACCAACCAGCGCAAAGCGCGAGGCAGGTTGTTCAAACTTCACATAGGCGGCTCTTTCAGGTACCGGAAATCTCACCTCTACGATGATTTCACCGTCATCCAGCGCAGTGCCAAACAACCCGTCAAAGAAATTATCCGACCCAATTTCGCGCCGGTCTGTGACGATTGTCGCGCCCGAGGCCAAAGCCCCAGCAGGATAGCAAGCCGAGGGGTCGTTGTTGGCAAGGCTTCCACCAATTGTACCGCGATTGCGCACCGCGGGATCGCCAATGTTTGCCGCCAAACTGGCCAAGGCAGTGTAGCCCTCGACGCCGGCAGCGACTTCGGAATGGGTTGTGGCACCTCCAAGACAAACCCTGCCATCATCATCACGGCAAATGCCCCGCATTTCACCAATGCCCGACAGGCTGACCAGTTTTGATGGCATGGCAAGGCGTTGCTTAAGTGTCGGGATCAGGGTTTGACCGCCGCCAAGTGCTTGCGCCTCTTCTGTCCGTAATGCCTCCACTGCGTCTGCGATGGTGGCGGGGCGTTCGATATCAAATGCATACATGATTTTTCTCCTTACCCTTGCATCGCTGACCAGACGCGCGACGGCGACAGTGGCATATCGATATGTGTGACATCGTGGCCTGCACGACGCAGGGCATCGACAACAGCGTTCACCACCGCAGGTGGCGACCCAATCGCCCCTGCTTCGCCACAGCCTTTCACGCCCAACGGGTTGTGCGTACAGGGCGTCTGACAGGAATGATCCACGGCAAAGAACGGCACATCATCCGCCCGCGGCATGGCGTAATCCATGTAAGAGCCGGTCAGCAACTGACCATCCTCATCATAGCTACAACCTTCCAACAACGCCTGCCCAATGCCCTGTGCGATGCCGCCATGAACCTGACCATCAACGATCATTGGATTGATCACATTGCCAAAATCATCTGTGGCCGAAAAACGCTCGATCGTGACCTTGCCGGTATCAGGATCTACTTCAACTTCGCAGGCATAGGCCCCTGCAGGGTAGGTAAAGTTCGCAGGATCATAGAACGCCGTTTCTTCAAGTCCCGGTTCGATCTCATCCAATGGATAGTTATGCGGCACATAAGCGGCCAGCGTCACATCACCCCAGGCCACAGATTTATCCGTGCCAGCAACGCTAAACTGACCATCCTTCAGCTCAATGTCTGCTTCAGCAGCTTCCATGAGATGTGCGGCTATCTTTTTGGTCTTGCTGATAATCTTTTCGGCCGCCCGCACCATGGCCGAGCCGCCCACGGCGATAGAACGCGAGCCATAGGTGCCCATGCCCATCGGCACATTGGCCGTATCCCCATGACTGATTTCCACCATTGAAGCATCAATGCCGATCATATCTGCAATCACCTGTGGGAAAGACGTCTCATGCCCCTGCCCGTGGCTGTGTGATCCGGTCATCACAACAATGCCACCGGTCGCATTCACCCGAACAGTCGCGGATTCATACAGTCCCGCACGCGCACCAAGTTGGCCCACCAGATTTGAGGGCGCGATCCCGCAAGCCTCGATATAACAGTTCACGCCAAGACCTCGGATCAGGCCCTTATCCGCGCTGGCTTTGCGCCGCGCATCAAACCCGGACAGGTCTGCAATTTCTTCCAGTTTATCCATGGTGGCATTGTAATCGCCGGTGTCATATTCCACAGCCACGGGCGTGGCATAGGGGAATTCAGTGATGAAGTTTTGCCGCCGCAGCGCAATCGGATCAAGGCTTAGCTCACGCGCGGCTTTGTCAATCACCCGCTCCAGCTGGAATGTTGCCTCGGGCCGCCCGGCCCCGCGATAGGCGTCAACTGGCACGGTATTGGTGAAGACCGCCTTGACGTTCACATAGATCAACGGTGTCTTGTAATTCCCCGCCATCAACGTGCCATGTAGCCATGTCGGTACAGATGGCGCAAAGGTTGACAAATACGCGCCCATATTGGCATGCGTGTCCGTGCGCAGCGCGACAAAATTGTTGTCTGCATCCAGTGCCAATTCGATCTTGGTCACATGATCACGGCCATGCGCATCTGACATAAAGGCTTCTGATCGGCTCGACGTCCATTTTACCGCGCAGTTCATGGCCTTGGCGGCAAAGGTGCAAAACGCCTCTTCCGCGTAATGGAAGATCTTGGACCCAAACCCGCCACCCACATCAGGTGCGACAACCCGTAACTTATGCTCTGGAATGCCCAAAACAAAAGCACCCATCAACAACCGGATGACATGCGGATTTTGTGAGGTGGTATAAAGCGTGCTATCGCCAGTGGCACGGTTGAAATCGCCAACTGCAACGCGCGGCTCCATTGGGTTAGCAATCAGGCGGTTATTGACCAGCTCCAGCGTCGTGACATGTGCCGCGCCTTTGATGGCCGCATCAACCGCATCACGGTTCTCTTCAACAAAGCCCCAGTCATAGCAAAGATTGCTGGTCAGATCGTCGTGGACCTTGGTTGATCCATCCGCCAGTGCCGCTTTCATATCAACCACAGCAGGCAGGTCATCAATATCAACTTCGATGGCTTCGGCTGCATCTCGCGCCTGCTCACGGCTCTCCGCAACCACAGCAGCGATAATTTCGCCAACATGCCGGACCTTGCCTTGTGCCAGCACCGGGTGCGCCGGTTCCTGCATCACTTCGCCGTGCCGATCGGTGATTTGCCAACCACAGGGTAACCCGCCTACCTCGGCGAAATCCGCACCCGTAAAGATACGCAGCACGCCGGGCATCTGTGTGGCGGCAGATGTATCAACATTACTAAGCACCCCATGCGCCACGTCCGAGCGCAGGAAATGCACATAGGCCTGACCCCGCAAGTTAATATCATCGGTATAATTCCCGGTTCCGCTTAGAAACCGCACGTCTTCGCGCCGTTTGGTACTGGCGCCAATGCCTCCATCTGCTGGCATATCAAATCCTCCCTATCGGGTTCACGGGTCACGCCCGCCCCTGCGCCTTATTCGGCGGCGATTGCGTCTGCGTCTTGACCGCTGGCGGCCAGAATGGCTTTGACGATGTTATGATACCCGGTGCAGCGACAGATATTGCCTTCCAGATAGTCGCGGATCTCTGCCACGGATGGTTTTGGATTGTCCTGCAGCAAAGCTGCCGCAGACATCACCATGCCCGGCGTACAAAACCCACATTGTAACCCGTGATGGTCCTGAAACGCCTGTTGGATTGTACCCAATGACCCATCGGCATTTGCCATCCCTTCGACGGTGGCCACCTCGGCGCCCTCAGCTTCGGCAGCAAACATGGTACAAGCCTTGACCGCCTTGCCGTTCACATGAACGACGCAGGCCCCACATTGGCTGGTATCACAACCGACGTGTGTCCCCGTTAAATTCAAAGTTTCGCGTAGAAAATCGACAAGTAGCGTGCGGCCTTCAATTTCGCCCGACGCGGCCTTGCCATTCACGGTCATGGTGACCTGTGACATTGGCTCCTCCCAGTAGCTATTTTTTCTTGGCTAGGGCGAGTTAAACACGGGGCCGCTTACATGAGAAGAAAAAACTTTGCGATTGGTCAGGTTTCCACACCAAAGCGCATATTCGTGAAATCATTCACCTTATTGGTTGATTGATATGGTGCGCAATGTTATTCAACCATATGGATGAATTAGAATCGCAAAATCTGTCCGACCTGCTCAAGGCCGCAAGTGATCCAACACGACGGGTCATACTGACACTGTTGGCGCAACACGGCCCGCTGCGTGTGACGCAGATTGCCACCCATTTCGACATGAGCCTCAATTCCGTTTCCAAACACATCAAAGTGCTGGAACGGGCTGGTCTGGTGCTGCGCCGGACGGAATGGCGTGAGCATCTGATTGAAATACAGCTGCAACGCCTGAAGCTAATAGACGACTGGTTCGAGGAATTGCGCTCGATCTGGTCCTTGCGGCTTGAGGCTCTGGATGACCTGATCACCAAGGAGACTGCCAATGACACAGACAACAACTAAGGCTACAACTGACCTGTATTTACAGGTCGAACGCATCATCTCCGCCCCGCCCGAGGTCGTATTCGACGCTTGGCTCAACCCTGAAATGCTGATGCGTTTCATGTGCCCCGGTCCCGGAATGACCACGCCTAAGGCGACAACCGATCCAAAAGTCGGCGGGCGGTTTGATCTGATCATGCAGGCTGGCGACGATCAAATGCCCCACGGCGGCGTCTATCAAGAAATCGACCGCCCCAACCGGTTAGTGTTTTCATGGGAAAGCCCGTTTTCAGTCGAGGGTAGCCAGGTCACGCTAGACTTTAGCGCGGTCCCCGAGGGCACTCATGTGACCCTTACCCATATTCGCTTTCCCAACGAGGAAAGCCGCGACAACCACCAAGGTGGGTGGGCGCATATCTTGGGCGTTCTTGCCGAAAGCTTCTAACGCGCCCGTCCCCTGCGCGGCATTGGTCGCGTAGGGATTTCCTTGAGCAAGCCACCTACCCCCATTCCCGCAATATCGGCGCTGGTCACTGCAATACCACAGGCCACACGTGACAAAACCCAATCTGCGCCATGCAACACGGGTGAACGCGCACTACCCGGCAAGCCAATCACTGGCCTACTTTCGATATCCCCCAAAAACAACAGGTTGCCCGGATCCACGGGCATGCCAAACCGGTCCACGGTGCCCCCAGCCCGTCGCAATGCCGCCGGAGCAACATCTTGCGGATCTGATGTTGCTGAACCCGTCAGGATCAAAACGACATCTCCTTTAGCAGCGGCAATCTCGTCCGCCAACGCGCCTTCATCATGCGGACAACTGCGGGTCTCAGTTAGAGTTATCTCTAGCGCAGACAACCGGTTTTCGATCGCCGCCAGCCCCTTGTGCCCGGGGCCACCGGGGATTTCTGTTATTATCAAACTCGCTGTCTTCTTCACCGGTTTCGCCAGACCTACCGCGCCCTTCGCCAGTTCAGCGGCGCGTGCAATCTCACCCTCAGGCACGGCATAGGAAATGATCTTGACCGTCGCAATCATGCCCCCGGCATGGATCTGATGAAATGGCCCGACAGTG
Organism: Roseovarius sp. EL26; assembly: GCF_900327775.1. NCBI lineage: Bacteria > Pseudomonadati > Pseudomonadota > Alphaproteobacteria > Rhodobacterales > Roseobacteraceae > Roseovarius > Roseovarius sp. EL26. The sequence continues at coordinate 683,953 of NZ_OUMZ01000007.1, read as the reverse complement.
GCCACTGTAACCATCGGATTTACCGCATTTGCTGCATTAATTTTCTCAACATCCAGCAACACAACACCGGGACCATCTGCAATCAGATTCACCCGTCCCGTAAATGGTTCGCTTAACCTTAGGCCTTCTGCTCCATCTTGCAGAGCCTGTGCCAAAGCCAAAGCGGCTTGATCTTCATGCACATCACGAGGCTCAAGTTGTGCAACCGTGACCTCGGAAACCCCTGCCTGCTGCAGTGCCGCTATATGCGATGCGGTTAAAGCAACACCCTTGCGCAGACGCTTGCCAACAACCGCTTCGGAATGGGCCAAAATGGCGCCCTCGGCCTTGTCAACGGGAACAGAACCAAACTTCATTCTCCACCCTGTCGCAGAACGTTTGTGACCTCCGCCAGCGTGGAAACCGCGATCTCTGATGGGCTGGCCGCACCAATGTCCAGACCTATTGGTCCGTGTATGCGCTGTAATTGCGCGTCACTGAACCCTTTGGCACGCAAGCGTTCCAACCGCTTGGCATGGGTTCGTTTGGATCCCAATGCACCGATATAAAACACATCAGATTCAAGTGCCAATTCCAAAGCAGGATCATCCAGTTTCGGGTCATGTGTAAGTAACACCAGCGCTGTGCGCGTATCCAACCCCAAGGCCTGCAAAGCTTCCTCCGGCCACTCGTTCAGGATCGTTTCACCCGGGAACCGCGCCTGCGATCCAAAGCTTTCACGCGGATCGACCAGCACTGGATCATAGCCTGCGATCCGCGCCATCGGCACCAGTGCCTGTGTGATATGCACCGCGCCCACCACAATCATCCGCAAAGGTGGATTGTGAATACAGACAAAAGTGTCTCCATCATCCTCAAATCCAGACCGATCCGCCCGGAACCGCGTGTTAAATCCCTCGCTTTCTAACCGGCGCTGGACGGATGCACCCGTTACATAAGCCACGGGTGTACGGGCGGCGCGCGCCGCAACCAGATCTTTCAATATCTGTTCTGGCATCACCGTCCCAATAGGTTCAACCAAAATACGAATGGTTCCACCGCAGGCCAGACCAACGGCAAAGGCATCGCCATCAGAAATGCCATACTCTAACACCATAGACTTCCCCGCCTCTATCGCATCCATGGCTTCAGCGACAACCGCCCCTTCAACGCAGCCGCCAGATACAGATCCTTCGATCTCACCGCTTCCGGAAATCACCAACTGGCTACCAACACGGCGCGGGGCACTGCCCCAGGTTTCCACGACTGTGGCCAAGGCCGCGCCTTTACCTGCGCGATACCATTCGAGTGCAATTTCGGGAATATTGTCGAACCGGTCCATTTCGTTCCTCAATTTCGATCATACCGCTGAGATAAGAGTCTTCGGCGAAAACCGCCTGCCCCGCAACCCGGATTACAGCATATCAAGTAAACGCATCTTCTGGCCTGTATCATCCGGGCGCGAAATAGCTTCGACCAATTCTTCCAACGACCCGATCGAATGTCCGGCCCGAAAACTATCAACATGCGGCAACATCGCCGCAATCCCTTGCGCCTTGGGTGCAAACCCATCCCACCTAAGTAGCGGATTAAGCCAGATCAGCCGCCGCGCGGTGCGCTGCAGGCGTTTCATCTCATGTGACAGATCGTCAGGCGCGCCTCGATCCAACCCATCTGTGATCAACAACACCACCGCACCTTGCCCCATCACCCGACGCGACCAATCACGGTTAAATTCGTGAAGGCACGATCCGATCCTTGTACCGCCTTCCCAATCTTGCGCCTCGACCCCTGCAGCCGTCAGCGCTGCATCGACATCGCGGGTCGCCAGATGCCGGGTAATATTTGTCAACCGCGTACCAAAGGTAAAGGCATGCACCTGTGCCCAACCTGCGCCCTTGTGATTGCTCACAGCATGCAGGAAATGCAGCACCATGCGGCTATATTGGCTCATCGAGCCTGAAATATCACACAACACCACCAGATTGGGCCAACGTTCGCGCGGCTTTTGTTTGTGAATACAACGAATTTCGCCACCACGACGTAAGGCCGCACGCAAAGTTGCACGTGCATCAATGCGTGAACCATGCGAATTCGCCTGACCACGTCGTGATGCATAAGGTTTGACCGGCAGCTTAAGACGCGCCAGCATGCGCTTGGCTTGCGTAATCTCATCCGTGCTCATCTGCTCAAAATCCAATGATCTGAGCCGCTCCTGAGTCGACATGGTTAGCGAGGCATCAATTTCTATCAGAAGCTCTTCGGGTCGGTGATCCATCTCTGGCGGCTCTGGCCCCAAGCCATCCAGCAACGCCTCAGTCGCACGTTTTTCTGCGGCTTGAGCTTGGCGATCATCCTGCACACCACGCATCGACGGCAATAACAATGACATCATCTGTTCCAGATACTGCGGATCACGCCAGTAAAGTCGAAAGATCTGAGCAAAGACGTCGCGCTGTTCAGGACGGTTCACAAAACAAGCACGCAGGGTGAAAAAGAAATCCTGTTTCGACGTGAACCCTGCCGCTTGCACCGCTCGCACCGCATCCACCACCCGGCCCGGGCCAGCAGGTAGTCCGGCACGACGCAACGCCCGGGCGAAATGGGTGATATTATGCGTCAGGCGTGGAGTGTCTGGCAGATCAAGTGGCGCATATTCAGGCATGACCGTATAATTTCAAAACAGCTGCAACATTGGCAGCATGCACATCACGATATGGCTCAAACCATTTTAATGTCCCGGCCTCAATGTCCACAGCCAGTATATCCTCTGGCCGATCACGCGCCTGTTCCGGGGCGGTTTCAAGCGACATCAGCCACTGAATATACCGCTTCATTGCCTTGATAACCTCAGGGCCAAACCCGCCTTGGGCGATGATCTCAGGCGCACCGTGGTCTGGCAAAATGTGCCGCGGCTCCAACGCGGCCAGATGATTAAGATCACGCAGATGGTGGGCAAAATCCGCAGGCTCATCGACATAGGTCAGCGGGTCCTCAATCGTATCGCCCGCCAACAAGATGCCGTCTTCTGGCAACCACAATACCGTTGCATCATCACTGTGAATGTTTGCCTCGATCAACACGACCCGGCGGTCACCCAGTGTCAGTTCCATCGTTCCTGAGAAGGTTTGCGTTGGTAAGATCAAAGGGTTGACTGCAGGCGGTCCGTGATATTGTCCTGTTTCGATCACGGTTTTGCGTGCATTTAAATGGTGGAAGGTCTTCTCGTTTGCGATCACATCGCAATCGTTAAAAGCAGAGGTGCCCGCCACATGATCCAGGTGCCAGTGACTATAAATCACGGTTACATCGGTAACCCCTAACCCATTCAAATGCTCCCTTATGAACGCGCCATGCTCTGGTGATACATGGGTATCGTAAACGAACGCCTGCTTGCCTTCGACCACAGTGTAGGTGGCAATCCCAAGAGCTATGGCGCCGTCATCAACCCAATTTTTTTCCTCCATGAAGCGATAGCCGGATACACGCCCGTCATAATAGGCGTAAATCCCTGGGTGTGGCTGCAAAACAGTCAAATGCTGTGTCTTAGAACTTGTCATGCAAGAGTCAGCTCTGATTTCGCCGCCTCTAAAACCCGCGTGGCCTCACTTCCTTGCAACTTTGTAATGTCATCTTGATACTTCAGCAAAGCGCCCAAAGTGTCAGAAATGACCTCAGGGCTAAGGTTCACCACATCCAGCGCCAGCAGGCATTTTGCCCAATCGATGGTTTCTGCGACACCGGGCTTTTTGAACAAATCCTCTGTGCGCAGCTTTTGCACAAAGGCAACGACCTCACGGCTCAGCGCCGCGGATGCCTCAGGGGCGCGGGCTTGTAAGATCTCGATCTCACGATCAAAGCTGGGGAAATCGACCCAATGGTAAAGACAGCGCCGTTTAAGCGCGTCATGCACTTCGCGTGTGCGGTTCGAGGTGACAACAACAATCGGCGGCTCAGGCGCGATGATTGTACCCAGCTCAGGAATTGTCACTTGAAAATCACTCAAAGCTTCCAGCAAAAACGCCTCAAACGGCGCATCCGTGCGATCCAGTTCGTCAATCAGCAATACCGGTGCGCCACCCGGTTGCGGACGCATGGCCTCTAAAAGCGGGCGCTCAATCAGATACTTTTCGCTAAAAACTTCATCTGTCAGCTGTGCCTGATCTGACGCACTCGCCTCTGCCGCGCGAATCGCAATCATTTGGGCGGCAAAATTCCATTCATAAACAGCAGTTGCGGCATCAAGACCTTCGTAACATTGTAACCGGATCAAACGCCGCCCCAAAGCCGCAGCCAGCGTTTTGGCGATTTCGGTTTTCCCAACGCCAGCCTCGCCTTCCAAAAACAGTGGCCGCCCCAAACGCAGCCCTAAAAACACCACCGTGGCCAGTGATCTATCGCAAACATAGCCTTTTGCGTTCAGTTTGTGTTGTACATCACATATGGATGAGATCGATTGCATTAGGACCTCCGTTCAGGGGTGATCCCTGCATAGTCTACAATGGTGGTCAATAGGCAGAACTGATCACATCTTTACTCTAATATCCAGAAACCTCTTGGATTCTTCAAATTTTTGACCAGATTGGACAATAGCCCGCTGTAACTGGGCCAGTTGATGTTAGTAATGGTATTTAGGATTTAACACTATGCACGAGCCCCCCCCCTCTCTCGAACACTCCCTTGGAGGGTTGCAATGGCAAGCCTGGCTAGAAACAGCGGAGCAGATCGCGGACGAGGATGGATATGTCGAATACCTGGGCAAAAATCACGCTGCCATCCTGATTGAAAAAAAACCAACCCTTTTAGTGACGTTTGAATCCTTCGGCGCGGTATCCGCAAGAACAGAAACAGCGCACCCCTTGGGCTGGTCAATGGTGCGGGCATTAGGCTGGTCGCACCTTTGCTTGATGTCGAAAGGTGACACATGGTTTCGAGACGACTGGGTTTACGGATATTTTGACCGGCTGATTGATGATGGATTTTTTGAGGATTTCGAACAGGTCATTTTTTACGGCGCCGGGCCCTGCGGTTATGCCGCTGCGGCGTTCTCTGTATCGGCACCTGGGGCAAAGGTTTTGCTACTGCAGCCACAAGCCACGCTAGCCCCCGAACTAACCGAATGGGATGATCGGTTCCGTCATATGCGGCGTACTGATTTCAGCAGTCGCTACGCCTATGCCCCAGATATGATCGAAGCCGCGGAAACCGTATTTTTGCTTTATGACCCTGCAATTACAACCGATGCAATGCATGCAGCCTTGTTCAACCGTCCCAATGTGGTGTCGTTTCGCACACGTTTCATGGGCGCCGCACTTGAGGCTGCACTCATTCGGATGGATTTGATTTTACGTATCCTGGCACAAATGAGCTCGGACCGGCTATCATCCAGCAGTCTTGCGCGGCTATGTCGTGCCCGGCACGGGGATCCACGTTATCAACTCAACTTGCTCAGACGTCTGCGTCAGGAAGATCGCCATTGGTTGATTACGCGGCTCTGTCGCCGTGTGTTGAAGGAACGCTCTGCTCCGTTGTTCCGCACCGCCTTGGAGCACAGCGAACTCGTGTTAAATACGCAAAGCATACATGATCCACAATCGGCTGACTAAGTCCTCATTCGGGCACTGGCACTGGCGCGCAGGATTGTGTAAAGCCGGGACATGACCCAAAGCCTGACCCTGCACCGACCCGACGACTGGCACCTGCATTTGCGTGATGGCGCAATGCTGCGCGCCGTCCTGCCCGAAACTGCTCGCCATTTTGGCCGCGCGATCATCATGCCAAACCTTGTACCACCAGTGATAACCGGTGATCAGGCTGCGGCCTACCGTGACCGCATTTTGGCCGCCCTGCCTGAAGGCATGAACTTTGAGCCGTTGATGACGCTTTATCTGACAGAAGAGACCAACCCCGATGATCTGGCCGCGGCACATGCCAGCGGATTGATCAAATCGGTCAAGCTGTACCCGGCCGGCGCCACGACCAATTCCTCCAGCGGTGTCAGCAACTTCGACAAGGTGCGCCCGGTGCTGGAGCGTATGGCCGAGATTGGCTGCCCGCTATGCGTACATGGCGAGGTCACCGACGCAGACATCGACATTTTTGACCGCGAAGCCGTGTTTATCGACCGGGTTCTGGACCCGATCCGCCGCACCACACCGGGCCTGCGCGTGGTCATGGAACATATCACCACCGCCAACGGGGTGGACTATGTCAAAGCCAACGACAACGATCTGGGCGCGACAATCACAACCCACCACCTGATCATCAACCGCAACCATATTCTGGTCGGCGGGATCAAACCGCATTACTACTGCCTGCCCGTCGCCAAACGTGAAGAGCACCGCCTTGCCCTGCGCAAAGCTGCTACCTCGGGTGATGCCCGGTTCTTCCTTGGTACCGACAGCGCGCCTCATACCGATGACAATAAAGAAAGCGCCTGTGGCTGCGCTGGCTGCTTTACGGCCACCAACACCATGTCGCTCTTGGCGCATGTGTTCGAGGAAGAAAATGCGCTTGATCAGCTCGAGAAGTTCTCGTCGCTCAATGGCCCCGCTTTCTATCGTTTGTCAGTGAATGTGGCAAAGATCACCCTGACCAAAGGCGATCAGGTAACCTACCCCAGTCATATCGAAACCGAAGATGGCCCCGTTACCGTTTTCAACCCCGGCTTTGACCTGCATTGGCGGGTGGAGTGACCCTCCCCGCCCCTCAAGATTAACAAGGACAAGATCATGATCCCTTCCTCCTATCCCGATGCCAAGGAAATCGCCCGTCTCAGCGCCCGCATGCTGCTGGAAATTCAGGCGGTACATTTCAACGCGGACGAGCCCTTTACTCTGGCCTCTGGCCTGCCGAGTCCGACCTATATCGATTGCCGCAAGCTGATCAGCTATCCCCGCATCCGCAGCACCTTGATGGATTTCCTCACTGTCACTGTGATGCGCAATGCTGGCTTTGAAGCGTTCGACAACATCGCCGGTGGCGAAACCGCGGGCATTCCCTTTGCCGCGCTGGTGGCTGAACGTATGGCATTGCCGATGACTTACGTTCGTAAAAAACCCAAAGGCTACGGCCGCAATGCCCGGATTGAGGGCGCGATGTCCGAAGGCGAGCGCGTTTTGCTGGTCGAAGACCTGACCACCGATGGTGGCTCCAAGCTCAGCTTTGTGGACGCCATCCGTGAAACCGGTGCCAGCTGCGCCCATACGGCTGTGATCTTCTACTATGGCATTTTCCCGGAAACAGAAAAGACGCTTGGGGATCATGGTGTTAACCTGCATCACCTGTGCACGTGGTGGGATGTTCTGGCCGAGGCCCGTGCGCAGGGCTCTTTCGACAAAGCCACGCTCGATGGTGTCGAATCGTTCCTCAATGATCCGCGCGCCTGGCAGGCCGCACGCAGCTGAACCAAGCACAACAGCCCTGACCACGCGTCAGGGCTACAACATTGGCGCAATTGCACTCTGCGGGAAATAGCGCACGAAATACTAAATATTGACGAAATGCCAATCAATACGGCAATATGTGGGACATGGACAGTTATCCACAGCCTGTCCACAAAAACATACAGTTTGCTCTTACCCACGTGGAATCTGTATGAACCCCACAAAGCCGACGGGGAAAGATTATGAACGAGGTCACCAGCTTCAACGCCACTGGCGTCGAAGTCGAGCAAGCTGATTCAATGCCGCACTCCATCGAAGCTGAACAACAGCTTCTGGGGGCGATCCTGACGAATAACGATGTCTATGATCGCGTTGCCAGCATCATTGGCGCACAGCATTTCTATGACCCTGTACATGCCCGCATCTATGAAACAGCGGCCGCTCGTATTGCCAAAGGCAACCTTGCCTCCCCCGTAACCCTCAAGGCGTTTCTGGAAAACGATGAGGGCCTCAAGGAACTTGGCGGTCCCGCTTATCTGGCACGTCTTGCTGGCGCGGCAATCAGCAGCTTTGCGGTGCGCGACTACGCGCAGATGATCTATGACATGGCTATCCGTCGCGAACTGATTGGCCTCGGCCACGACATTGCTGGCAAAGCCACACGTGCCGATGTTGCCAGCGAACCGCGCGATCAGATCGTCGAAGCAGAACAAGCACTGTATAAGCTATCGGAACAGGGCCAGACCGAAACCGGGTTCCAGTCCTTCCTCAAGGCCGTCACCGATGCGGTGAACGTGGCCAATGCTGCCTATCAGCGCGAGGGCGGGCTTGCAGGCATTTCCACGGGCCTGCTTGATATGGATGGAAAGCTTGGCGGGTTGCACAAATCTGACCTGCTGATCTTGGCTGGCCGCCCCTCGATGGGGAAAACATCACTGGCGACCAACATCGCTTTTAACGTCGCCAAAGCCTATAAACGCGGCACCCTGCCCGACGGCAGTGAAGGCGCGGTTGAAGGCGGGGTCGTCGGTTTCTACAGCCTTGAGATGAGCGCCGAACAGCTGGCTGGCCGGGTTTTGGCCGAAGCCTCAGAGATTTCATCGCACAAGATCCGACAGGGCGACATGGACGAGGTCGAGTTTCGCCGCTTTGTCGAAGCCGCCAAAACACTGGAATCTTGCCCGCTTTACATCGACGACACCGCCGCCATCCCGATCGCACAGCTGGCCGCCCGTGCCCGCCGCCTGAAACGGACCCACGGTCTTGACCTGCTGATCGTCGACTACTTGCAGCTGGTGCGCGGTACATCCGACAACCGGGTGCAGGAAATCGGCGAAATTTCCATGGGTCTCAAAGCCATTGCCAAAGAACTCAACATTCCTGTTGTTGCCCTGTCCCAGCTCTCGCGTCAGGTCGAAAGCCGTGACGACAAACGCCCACAGCTGTCAGATCTGCGGGAATCGGGCTCAATCGAGCAAGATGCCGACGTGGTCATGTTCGTGTTCCGAGAGGAATATTATGTTGAACGTGAGAAACCATCCGATGAACGGCTTGAGGAAATGGCCGAATGGCAGGAAAAAATGGCCCGCCTGCACGCCAAGGCCGAAGTGATCATCGGCAAGCAACGTCACGGCCCCATCGGTACAGTCGAGCTGAGCTTTGAAAGCCAGTTCACCCGCTTTGGCAATCTGGTCAAACCCTGGCAGCAAGGCAGCGATCAGGAATTCTAAAGTCAAAAATGCACCAAAATCGCGCCTTTTTGGACCGCTAACCTTTACGGAAAAGCGCTTCTGTGGTGCCGAAAGAGCAAAAACATGCCTCAGTCAGATCAAAAAGCCACTGAAACCTACCTTGCCTTTCAGGTCATCCCGAGGGTGAGACATGGAAACAACTTTGAGGTTGTGGATCGCGCTATTGATGTCGTCAAAGCGGCCAATGTCCCGTTTCAGGTTGGAGCCATGGAAACCACGATGCGAGGCGAATTGAACGACTTGCTGGAGATCGTGAAACAGGCGCAGCAGGCTTGTTTGGATCATGGTGCAGTAGAGGTCATCACGAACATTAAAATACATACCACAACGCCGGATGCATCCGATACGTTTTGCACCTATCACCGGGGTGTGACACCGGGCAACAGCATGTTTGTTGATCGCTGACATGCGCTTTGAGCCAATGAGCTGCTTACAACAGTTTACCGGCGCAAATTATCATGCCAAGCTTCGCCAACCATTCTGAATGAATTGAAAGGGCAGACACATGGACCGACGCACGCTTTTGGCTGGTGGCGCCGCCTGCTGCACCCTTTCAGGTATTGGAGGCACGACTTTGGCACAGGCAAAAGCCCCGCTTTGGGTGCCACCCGAAGAATCCCCCCATGCCCTGACCTTCATGCAATGGCCAACCAGCCGCAAAGTGCATCCTGATCCGGTCTTTTTGGACATGTTGCGTGGTGCTATTGCCGATATTGCCAATGCTATTTCGGCTTTTGAGCCGGTGATCATGCTGGCCGAAGGCAGTACGCACCGTCAGGCAAAAAAATACCTCTCCTCTAAGGTCAAACTGTGGGATATCCCGACCGAAGACCTTTGGTGTCGCGACTCTGGCCCGCTCTTTGCACAAAAATCTGATGGCACCCTTGCCGTCAGCCACATCCAGTTTAATGGCTGGGGCCAAAAACAGGTCCATACACATGACGGGCAAGTCGCAGCCGCTGTGGCTGACCGCCTTGGCCTAGATCTTATTTCCAGCGGCCTACACGGAGAGGCCGGCGCCGTTGAGCATGACGGCCACGGATTGCTGATGGCGCATGAAAGCTCTTGGGTAAACCCGAACCGCAATCGCGGGCTAAGCCGCGACCAGATTGAACAAAAATTGCTACAAGCCTACGGGGCTGACCGCATGATCTGGTCCGCCGGCGTTTGGGGCGAAGACATCACCGATTATCACATCGACAGTCTGGCCCGGTTCACGGGCCCCGGTCGGGTACTTATCAATCTACCCGAAGAGCCGGATATGCGTGATCCGTTCCATATTGCGGCCCTTGAAACCCACGCTCAACTGCAGGCCGAGGACCTTGAGGTAACTGTTATCCCAGAGCCCGTTACCCCCCGCATCAACAGCATAGATTTCGTGGCATCCTATGCGAATTATTATGCCTGTAATGGCGCAATAATAGCCTCGAAATTTGGTGATCAGGAAACTGATAGCCTTGCTGAGGATACGCTGAGAAAGCATTATCCAAATCGCGAGATTGTCTCACTTAATGTCGATGCCTTAGGTGAGGTCGGAGGCGGCATTCACTGTGCAACACAGCAACTGCCTGCCCTGTAAGAAACAACAACCACCGGTCTGATCATATTTCAAGTGCTTAAAAAGACCACGCCCCAGTGGTCAGCGCCAGGACAACACTCGCAGCCACAACGCCGAGACTGGCCAGACGGATTACATTCGAATGTTTCGGTTTTTCAACAATCTCTGGCGCGGGACCGGTTTCTTCAATTACGCCGGTTTCTTCAATCGCACTGGCACGCGAGACGTGATCCAGAAACGCATCAATATCAAAGCCATTCCAGTTTCGTGACAAAACATCCCGTTCGTTGATCACGCGTTGGGCAAAACGGTTGATACAGGCCGTCCGGCGCTCCTCATCTTTGGCCAGATACCGATCGTCTGGCGCACCTGAATCATAGATGTTCAGGCCAAATCCTGCATTTAAAAAGAGCTGACGAACCTCGTCATCTGCATTTTGCAACGCCACAGCCAAAGCCGGATCGCGAAACAGAGCCACCTCTTCTGAGGCCTGCCCCCCCATGCCCAGATCATCAAAAGCATTCTGAAATTCTTGCTTCATCTCGTCTGGTACAACCGAGAACATATCGAAATCATACTTGAAACTCATGGTGCCTCTCCACTCAGGTCCGAAGATGTGGTAAACGACCAATCAGACGATATTTTGACAGCATTATGGCTGCATCAGACCGGGCTCAAACGCGGATTCCCCCTTGACCCTGCGCGCTGCCATGTCATGAACAGCACCATGAGCAGTGGACGACTGACAATCGATCTTGGCGCGGTTTGCGCCAACTGGCGCGCGCTGGATACCGTAACCCGCGCCGAAACCGCAGCTGTGGTCAAAGCTGATGCTTATGGTCTGGGCGCATCGCGCGTAGCACGCGCGCTGGCAACCGCAGGTGCCCGAACATTCTTTGTAGCCAATGCCGAAGAAGGTGCCGCCCTGCGGCAGGCCCTTGGCCCCGGCCCTACCATTAACGTTTTTTCCGGACACATGTCCGGAGATACCGACATGATAGGTGATCTTGATCTGGTTCCGATGCTCAATTCTCTGGAACAAATGATCCGCCATGTGGAATCATTACCCAGCCATCCCTTTGGCGTCCAGCTAGATACTGGTATGAACCGCCTCGGCATGGAGCCGCAGGAATGGAGTGCCGTGCGTGAGATTATGCTACAGATGTCCCCAAGGCTAATCATTAGCCATCTGGCATGTGCGGATGAACCAAACCACATCATGAACCAAGAACAGTTGAATGTTTTCAAATCGATAACATCCGACCTGAATATTCCTCGCTCATTAGCTAATACCGGCGGCATCCTTCTCGGCCGCCAATATGATTTTGATATGACCCGCCCCGGCATCGGCCTTTATGGTGGTCATCCCTTTGACGAAGCGCAATACGTGGTCACCCTCGATATTCCGGTGGTTCAATGCCGTGATCTAGAGGTTGATGAAACCGTCGGTTATGGCAACAGCTTTACTGCGACGCGCCCAACCCGTATTGCCACAATTTCTGCCGGATATGCCGATGGTATTATGCGCGCCATAGCCGCTGGGGCCATGTTGTTCGCAGATGGCGTCGCTTGCCCGATCGCCGGGCGCATATCAATGGACCTGATCGGCGTCGACATCACCGATCTAGGTGAAGACCCGAAAGACATGCGCCTTTTAGGGGCGGAACAAACTGTTGATGATCTGGCAGATGATGCCGGAACCATCGGTTACGAAATCTTGACCTCTTTGGGGTCACGCTATGCACGGCGGTATATCGGTATATGAGTTTCATACTGGGCTTTCTGGCCTCCCTCGGGCGATTTGCACTGAACGGGATGGCTTCTCTTGGCCGACTGGCAACCTTTTCGGGCCAGACTTTTGCACATATTCTGCGGCCTCCCTATTACCCTCGCGAGCTGCTGATTGCGCTGCTCCAGATCGGCTGGATGTCCTTGCCGGTGGTTGGTCTCACCGCCCTCTTCACCGGCGGCGCATTGGCACTGCAAATCTACGCCGGTGGCGGACGTTTCAACGCCGAGGCGGTGATGCCTCAGATCGTTGCCATCGGCATGGTGCGCGAATTGGGGCCTGTTCTTGTTGGCCTGATGATCGCCGCGCGTGTGACCTCCTCAATCGCCGCCGAGATCGCCACCATGAAGGTGACAGAACAAATCGACGCTCTGGTCACGCTCTCCACCCACCCGATGAAATATCTCGTCGCCCCACGTGTTCTGGCCGCATTACTCACCGTGCCAATTTTGGTGGCGGTCGGTGACATCATCGGCATCATGGGTGGCTTTACCGTTGCGGTGCAAAATCTGAACTTCAACCCCGCCACATACCTACACAACACTGTCAACTTCCTCGAGATGCGCGATATCGTGTCATCCTTGGTCAAAGGCGCCGCCTTTGGCGTCATCGCCTCAATCATGGGCTGCTACTTCGGCATGAACTCTGGTCGCGGCGCTCAAGGTGTGGGCCGCGCCACCAAAAGCTCGGTTCAGGCCGCCGCGGTGCTGATTTTGGCCGCTAACTTTGTCCTCACAGGAGTTTTCTTCTCGCTATGATCAGAATGGAAAACGTCCACAAGGCCTTTGGCCCTAACCGCGTCCTGCAAGGCGTGAACCTTGAGATTCCCAAGGGCACCTCGATGGTGATCATTGGCGGCTCTGGCACCGGAAAATCCGTCACGCTGAAATGCGTGCTGGGTCTCATTCACCCCGACAGCGGCATCATCACCCTGGACGAGGAAGACGTGACCAAAGCTGACCGCGATGCGTTCCTTGCGCGCTTTGGTATGCTCTTCCAAGGTGGCGCGCTGTTCGATAGCCTGCCCGTCTGGCAAAACGTCGCCTTCCGCTTGCTGCGCGGCTCGCTCATGCGCCCCAAGGAAGAAGCCCGTGAAATCGCCGTTGAAAAATTGCGCCGTGTCGGCCTCAAGGCCGATGTTGCTGATAAATTCCCCGGCGAACTCTCTGGCGGCATGCAAAAACGTGTGGGTCTTGCCCGCGCCATCGCGGCCGAGCCTGAGATCATCTTCTTTGACGAACCCACCACCGGCCTTGACCCGATCATGTCCGGCGTGATCAACGATCTGATCCGCGAGATCGTCGTCGAAATGGGCGCCACCGCCATGACGATCACCCACGACATGTCCAGCGTCCGCGCCATCGCCGACAACGTTGCCATGCTGCACGATGGTGTCATCCAATGGACCGGCCCTGTGGGCGATATGGACCAATCCGGTGATCCTTACCTTGAGCAATTCATCCAAGGCCGCGCCGAAGGCCCGATTGAGGCGGTGCGGTAACTTCAATGGCAATAAGTATATGGTTTGGATCATTCGCATATCTCATCATCGCAGTGCAGGTCGCTAACGGTTTTCCCTCATTTTATATCGACCGAGAATATAAAGCTAAGAACCCTGATTACGTCGGGCGCTTCTTCAAGGGTAATCTCCTCTATTTTGCACTTGTTTTTTTGGGAGTGGGATTACTAGTTCTAGCCCCGTACACAGGATATCCACGTATAACTATACTTCTCGGGGGAATTTTCCCGTTATTCGCGGCCATAAAAACGCGCCAGTACCTGAAACACGAAGTAGGCTATCCCTCTCCATTTATGTCCTCCTTCTTTACCCACTCCCCCAGCATTCGGGCTCTCTTTGATCGCAGTCCAATGTTGCTATTTGATGTCTGGACAGTTGTTCTTTCTATAGGCTTCGCCAGCATGAATTATTTTACTTTGTAATAAGTCTCATAAGGTATCAAAATTCGACCTTTATATGCTTATGAGTAAAATTTCACCTGCCTTCATCTTTCGCAAAATGCTACGGGATAGTCACGTGTTCCACGCGGCGGAGGCAGCGCCACTACCTTGCACCCCTCGCCCCATGTGATTAGATCGCGTTCATGATCCTGCGCTATGCCAACCTCGCCCTGCTGATCCTCTTCCCCATCGCGTGGTTTGCCCCGCTGATGCGTGCAGGTGTGCTGCCACTTTTTGGCCTGTCAGAGATCAGCGTCATTTCAGGCCTGCAAAGCCTGTGGCAAAGCGATGTTTTCCTCGCCCTTGTCGTCACCATATTCGCACTTTTCGCGCCCTACATGAAAACTATCGGCCTTGCGCTGATCCATTTCCGCCTGATGCGCCGCAGGGCCCTGCCAGCGCTGCAGATCCTTGGCAAACTCGCCATGGCAGATATTTTTCTCATTGCGCTCTATATCACCCTCAGCAAAGGCATCGGCATCGGCCGGATCGAGGTCGCCTGGGGCCTCTATCTGTTCACGGCCTGTATTCTGGCGTCGATTTTCATTGGGTTTTTAACCGAAAAGAAAAAACATTAGGCGACTAATTTTCATTAAATATTAACTCACTAAGCATATCATCACGCGTTTTCACGCAGTTTTCACGCCAAAATAAGCGAAAAATTGCTATATTGAGCATGGTCGTTTCTGTGTATGGAGGGCGCCATGAATAATAACCAGTCTATTCAACCAACACTTTTTTACATTCAACAGATTTTTCAACGCGTGGCTTTTCTGGCCCTGATATTAATCTCTGGCATTTTGCTCGGCTCGTCGGCCATGGCCGCAGCAGGGTTTCTGCCCTGGCTTAGCTTTGAAATGAGCTATGGCACATTAACCATTGAAAATGCTGGAATGTATATGCAAATAGGCGCTGCCAATTTTACGCTTTTGTTGTGTTTCTTCTTGCCGACAAACACGCGCGTTATGAAGCTCGAAAATTCGCACCGCTCCTTCACCATCGGCATGCAAGATGTGGCGCAGGCCTATGCCTTGGCCCACGCCAGTGACCGGGCCAATCTCTTCAGTCTGTCGTCCGAGTTTGATGCCGTGCGCGAACGTATGAAATTTCTGCGCGCCCATCCTGACTTGCAACATTTAGAACCCGGTGCGCTCGAGGCAGCGGCGCAGATGTCGCATGTAAGTCAAGAGCTTGCAGACACTTATTCAGATGAAAATGTCGCACGTGCTCAGACTTTTCTGACACAGCGACAACAGGAAATGGACACCTTCAACACCCGGCTGGAGCATGCCAAACAGATCAGCGGCGACCTGAAACATTGGCTGCACGAGGTCGAGATGGAAGAAAGCATCGCCGCCAGCCAGTTGAACCGCCTGCAGGACGAATTGAACGAGGTCCTGCCCAAGCTCAAACGCGCTGTCAAAGCGCGCAGTGATGGCACAGTGATCAAAATTCCTCGTCACGCCGCCGAATAGGCATTTGACCCGCCTGTCCACTTCGGGCAAGAGCAGGATATGGCAAAAACAACCACTGTCTTTTCCTGCACTGCCTGTGGCGCAACCCATTCTCGATGGTCGGGCCGTTGTGACGCCTGCGGTGAATGGAACACGATCGCACAGGATGCGCCGCTCTCAACAGGCCCGTCCTCCAAATCGCTTGGCAATAAACGTGGCACACCGATCGCTCTCAGCGATTTGGACCATGACGAAGCCCCACCACCCCGCAGCCATTCCCGTATTGGTGAATTGGACCGCGTCCTTGGCGGAGGTCTGGTACCCGGCAGCGCCGTGCTGGTTGGCGGCGATCCCGGCATCGGGAAATCCACGCTCTTGCTGCAGGCCGCAGCAAAATTTGCCCAAGCTGGACTGGCGACCGTCTATATCTCTGGCGAAGAAGCCAGCGCACAAATCAGATTACGGGCGCAGCGGCTTGGTCTTGGAAAGGCCCCAGTCAAATTAGCCTGCGCCACCGCCCTGCGTGACATTCTGACCACGCTCGAGGCCGAAAAACCACAGTTGGTGGTCATCGATTCAATTCAGACCATGTGGGCCGACACCGTCGACAGTGCGCCCGGATCGGTCAGCCAGGTTCGCGCTTGTGCGCATGAGCTGACAACATTTGCCAAACGCACGGGTACTTCGGTCATTTTGGTGGGTCACGTCACCAAAGAAGGTCAGATCGCAGGCCCTCGTGTCGTTGAACACATGGTCGACACGGTGCTTTATTTTGAGGGTGAGCGCGGCCATCAGTTCCGCATCTTGCGCAGTGTCAAAAACCGCTTTGGCCCGGCAGATGAGATCGGCGTGTTTGAGATGACTGGCCGCGGCTTATCTGAGGTCTCCAACCCGTCCGAGCTGTTTTTGGCCGGTCGCGGCACCCCCACCCCCGGATCCGTGGTTTTTGCGGGCATCGAGGGCACCCGCCCGGTGCTGGTTGAGATGCAGGCACTTGTCGCCCCCACCCCGCACGCACAGCCTCGTCGCGCCGTTGTCGGCTGGGATGGCGCACGATTGGCGATGATTCTTGCCGTGCTTGAGGCGCGTTGTGGCGTGCCTTTCACCGGACTTGATGTTTATCTTAATGTTGCTGGCGGTATCCGCATCACCGAACCGGCCGCCGATTTGGCCGTCGCCGCGGCCCTTCTGAGTGCGCGGGAAGACGCCGCTTTGCCGCCGGAAACAGTGATTTTCGGTGAAATCAGCCTTTCAGGCGGCCTTAGACCGGTTTCACAGACCGAAAACAGGTTGAAAGAGGCGCAAAAACTTGGTTTCACCAGCGCAACCATTCCCGCCGGTGGTAAACCAGGGGGATCTGCAGGTTTGAAGTTGACACGCGTTGGTGAACTTCAGAAGTTTGTGAATGACTTAGTGAACGCGGATCAACCGCAAAAAGGGACAGGATAGAATCCATGGAAGGTTTCACCATTATCGACGGCGTTGTCGCGCTTTTCATCGTCATGTCTGCCCTGCTGGCCTATTCTCGCGGTCTAGTCCGCGAAGCTCTTGCGATCGCGGGTTGGGTGGCAGCCGGCATTCTGGCTTTCATCTTTGCCCCGCAAGCCTATCCTTTGGTGAAAGAGATCCCGGTCATTCGCGATGTCATTGGCGACAATTGTGAGTTGGGCATGATCACCGCCTTTACTGGTGTTTTTGCAATCGCATTGATTATTTCATCGTTCATCACCCCCTTGTTTTCATCAATTGTTCAAAGATCTGTCCTTGGTGGGTTGGATCAGGGTTTGGGCCTCCTCTTTGGTGTTGCCCGCGGCATTTTGTTGGTTGCCGTAGCCTATTTCGTCTACGAAACCGTTGTAACATCGCAAAGTATCGAAATCATCGATGACAGCCGATCAGCACGCGTCTTCTCAAACCTGACCTCTAAGGTTGAAGAAGGTGACCCTGAACAAGCTTTGGGCTGGATCACACAGCAGTATGAACAGCTGGTTTCTGTTTGCGGACCAACGGAATAACTTAGGCGAACCAAGCGCAGAAAGTAGAAACTGCAGCGCAAAAGAGCAAAGTCCCGCCTTAGCTGAAAGGCGTGACTTAAAACAACCAAAAGATTACTAAACGACTGAAATACCATAATTATTCGTTCACAAATTTGAATTTTTCATCACTTTAATATCATTTCAAAAACGTACCTTGCTCTGACTACAAGGCATTCCGTTATAGCCGCTCTGGCGTAGCGCAGTTGACTTAGTATTCGAGTATGACACAATGATAGAGCGCACGATATTTGCTTTCGACAACGAGGCACTGATTGTTGCTTCCAGCTCTGCGGCAAACATAGTTGGCAACGGGGTTATCAATAATTCTGATACACCTGATGGCACTATTTTTACATTCACGGCTAACAGCGGCACAACGATCACCGTAGAAGACGATGGCCAGTTTGCGGATGCCATCGCCGCTGACAACAATCTGTTTTTCAATGATGACGAACTTACAGACCACAGGATTATAGATGGCGCCGGGCTAATTGCCGACGGCACCGAAGTCGAAGCCGAATCGCGGATTGAACTTCAAGCCGTTGATGCAGGTGGAAACCCCACCGGCCCCCTCATTACCGTCACTGTGTTTTCGCAAAATGGTGTCACACAAGATGTCTGGGGTTTTAGCTCCGACATCCCTCTTGTCAATGGAACGCAATATATCAAAGTTGGCGGCAACAATGATGGCACCACGTTATATACCGACTTCATCACATGTTTTAGCAAAGAAACTCTGATCAAAACTAAGATCGGTGCTCAACCAATTGAAAACATCTTAATTGGCCAAAAGGTTTGGACTCTAAACAACGGCTTCCAATCCGTGCGCTGGATCGGCCACACACGCGTTGCCGCAAAGGGTTCTCATGCGCCGGTTGTTTTTGCTCCAGGCAGTATCGGTAACGAACAAGAGCTTATCGTTTCACAAGAACACAGGATGTACTTAAAGTCCGCCCACACCGAATTACTTTTTGCTCACAACGACTGCCTTGTTGCCGCCAAGCACCTTTGCGGCATGCCCGGTGTCACCCTAAAGGAAGGTGGCCATATCGACTATTTCCACCTCATGTTTGATCGCCATCAGATCATTATGGGCAATGGCATATTGAGCGAAAGTTTCTTTTTATCCGAAAACTCCGTCAACGCGATCGACAAAGATCAAAAGATAGAGTTGCTATCGCTTTTCCCAGATCTCGCCTCGGGCATTCAAAATCAGGGAGCCACTGCAACCATAGCCCTTAAAACCTATGAGGCGGCTTTACTAAAAGCTTATGCACAAAACAAAAATAGCTCTTTATTCGCATCAGCCGCCTGACCCCATTCATTAGAATGTTACATTCCGCAGATGAATCGCTGATCCCTGCGTGACATATGTTATATTACCCCTTATGAGAGGCGCACATACGCAATCGGAATCGGAGCTGCTCCCCGTGTCCTTAGAAATGCCCCCCGCCCATCCCTTTGACGATGATAAACTGCGGGAGGAATGTGGCGTTTTCGGCGTTATCGGCGTCACAGATGCCGCTAACTTTGTCGCCCTTGGTCTGCATGCCCTACAACACCGTGGACAAGAAGCCGGCGGTATCGTCTGCCATCACCCCGAACATGGCTTCAACTCGGCCCGCCGGTTTGGCTATGTCCGCGACAACTTCACCAAACAATCCCTGATGGAAACCCTGCCTGGCCCTCTGGCCATCGGGCACGTGCGTTATTCCACCGCCGGATCCAAAGGTGCAGTGATCCGCGATGTTCAACCCTTCTTTGGTGAGTTCGCAATGGGCGGTGCCGCCATCGCCCACAATGGCAACATCACCAATGCTGATGCCCTGCGCCGTGAACTGATTGAACGCGGCTCAATCTTCCAATCCAGCTCGGACAGTGAATGCATCATTCACCTGATGGCGCGGTCCTTGCAACGTACAATTCCCGAACGCATGGAAGACGCACTGCGCCGTGTCGAAGGCGCGTTTTCCGTCGTGGCCATGACCCGCACCAAACTGATCGGTGTGCGCGATCCGCTGGGTGTGCGCCCACTGGTGCTTGGTCAACTCGCTGACGGCGGCTTCGTGCTCAGTTCAGAAACCTGCGCCCTCGACATCATCGGCGCGCAGTTTGTACGCGAGGTCGAGCCCGGCGAGATGGTTGTGATCTCTGAGAAGAAAGGCGTCGAAAGCCATTATCCTTTCCGCCCAGCGAAATCACGGTTCTGCATCTTTGAACACGTCTATTTCTCTCGTCCCGACAGCCTGATTGGCGGGCGCAGCGTTTATGAAACCCGCCACCAGATTGGCGTGGAACTGGCACGCGAAGCCCCTGTTGAAGCTGACCTCGTCTGCCCAGTCCCCGACAGCGGCACGCCGGCGGCGATCGGCTTTAGCCACGAATCCGGTATTCCCTATGCGATGGGCATCATCCGAAACCAGTACATGGGCCGAACCTTCATCGAGCCAACCGAGCAAATCCGCAACATGGGTGTACGCCTAAAACTGAACGTGAACCGTGCGCTTATCGAAGGCAAACGGGTCATTCTGGTCGATGACAGCGTTGTGCGCGGAACAACCAGCCGCAAAATCAAAGATATGATCCTTGATGCCGGCGCCAAAGAGGTCCACTTCCGGATAGCCAGCCCCCCAACGGCCTGGCCCTGCTTCTACGGTGTCGACACGCCCAATCGCGAAAAACTGCTGGCCGCGACCATGTCCGAAGAAGAGATGCGTGAGCACCTCAACGTGGACAGCCTCAAGTTTATCTCACTGGATGGTCTCTACCGTGCCGTCGGCGAGGCACAGGGCCGCAGCCCATCATGCCCGCAATACTGTGACGCCTGCTTCTCAGGAGAGTATCCTGTCGCTCCGACCGACATGATCAACAAAGGTTTTGAGCTTAAAGCCGCAGAATAATACCACGTCCCGGGTCCGCACTCGCGTGATCCGGGACGTATTTTCAGGCAAGCCACCTGCAGGGTGGTGTTATGGCTGACGATCCGCTTAAATTTCGCCCACACCATTTCCTGTGTTCTCTGGGTTTTCAGGGCAAAGGCTATTCAGACGGATTCACCGCCAATATGGCCGACATCGTGGTTGGGCAACTCCGCGCTGAAGGCGGCGACCAAACAGAAATCGAAGTTGTCGGCGATACCGATGCCATCTGCGCCCCCTGCCCCAAACGCCGCGGAAACCTGTGCGAAAATCAAGAAAAAATCGCAACACTCGATGCCCGCCATGCCCGCGCTTTGGGTCTGTTTGTTGGCTCTAAATTGACTTGGGGCGAAGCCCAACGTCGCATCCTCAAACGCGTCCCCCCCAGTTCGCTCACCCAACTTTGTAAAGGCTGCCAATGGTTAGAGCTTGGCCTGTGTGAAACCGCCCTGCAAGCCTTGCATGACCAAAACACCTAGCCAGCGTAAAACACCAGGCCGAGCTTCAAAGCTATTCAACACAGAAATATAGAAATGACCGCATTGGGCCCAATGGGTCACGTTCTGTGCTGTGCAGGAATGGCTTCTAGGAACGACAAAGCCATTGCCCGCGCAATCTTACTTTCATTTCCGCAAGCGGTGCCTGTGTCTGTGTCAGTAGATCAAAATTGTAAGGTAGGTCTGATTAATAATTATCTACTTTATTCATTTTGATGACTCTAAAGTTTTTCTATGACGCTACAGCTTTGCGTCATGCTTTTCCAAAAATATGTAAAGAGTCGTCTTTTATTGGTTCCCTGCCCGTCGTACGAATAACACTCGTTCAGCCCCTGATTTGACGTCTTCAACAATGGCGATCAGGACGGGAACGAGGATCAGCATCAGCAATGTCGCAAAGATTTCTCCGTAGGCCAAGGATATGGCTGCCGGGATAAGGTACTGTGCCTGTTCAGAAGTTTCCGTCAACAAGGGGGTCAAGCCAATAACAGTTGTGACCGTTGTCAGAAAGATTGCCCTAAATCGACCTACACCTGCATCTCTGAGGGCGTTGGGCACCGGCATGTTTACATCTCGAGCATCATTGTAACGTGTCATCATGACCAAGCTATCATTCACTACAACGCCCGTCAGCGCCAGCATTCCAAAGAACGACAGGATCGACAGCGGTACGCCCATGATCAAGTGCCCGATGGCCGCGCCGACAATGCCAAACGGAACAATGGCCAAAATCACAAAAGGCTGCCAGTAGGATTTCAACGGAACCGCCATCAAGACATAGATCGCAACAACTGCCATGATCAGCGCCTGAAGTAACCCGCCGCGGATCTGGCCAATTTCTTCCAACTCTCCACCCAATTCGACCCAGACATTCGGATATTGATCCAACAGTTTTGGCATCAGCTGTTCTTGGACGGCCTGTCCCACTTCTTCTGGGGGCACAACGGATCGGTCGATGTTTGCCGTGATGGAATTGGCCCGAAACCCATCCAAACGTAGAACCGTTTTTGGAACATAACCGCCATCAACTTCGGCGACGGTCGTCAATGGCACCCAGGCACCAGTTTCACTGCGCAGCTGTGTGCGCAACAAATCATCCACAGTATCACGGGCTGCGCGGCTGTTGAGTACAATAACCTTGACCTCGTTGGTGCCGCGGCGAACCTTTTGCACTTCGGAGCCACCAAAAGACAACCCAATCTGACGGGCGAGGCTTTCTGCGGTAAACCCGAGGTTTCGTGCTTCGGGCCTCAGGCGCAGGCGCAACTCAGGTTGGCCACCTTTCAACCCGTCTTGTACATTGCTGACACCGTTGATCTGGCTTAAAAATTCGCGAACTTCTTTGCTGGCCTGCGCCAGTGTTTCCGTGTCTTTTGACATGAGCTCAATGACAAACCCGCCAGAAAATGATTCCGACCCGGTAAATTTCAACTGAGTGGACCCTTCGATCGGGCCGGTACGCGCGCGCCATTCCCGGATCACATCTAGAATTTCCACGCCTGGCCTGTCAGCGACGGGTGTCATCTCGGCATAAAGCTCCGCAGATTCACCGCCCTCGACTTGAACAAAGACAGTGCGGATCGGGGGGCTTTCCAGCCCGGATTTCTCTTGCAGCTCAGTGTTAAGCTCTTCACCAACTTTCTGAATGTGGAGGATGTTCTTTTTCGTCAGCTGAAACGGTGCCCGGGCGTCCATTTCGAGGCTGACTGTAATCACTTGCCCCGGAACATCAGGGAAAAAGACCGTTTTGATCTTTCCCAACCCGATCAGGCCAACCCCCAGAGAGCCAGCAGCCAGAAACAATATTAAAACGGCATAGCGGTGGCGGATCGATTGAACAAGAGCAGGAAGGTATATCCGGTCACGAAACCACGTCAGGCCGCCTTTTGCGCCGGATTGAATTTTGGCCCAGACACGCGCCAAAAGGGTTTTGGGTGTTTGATCCATTGGCAGTGCAGCCAAATGCGCTGGAAGGATGAATTTACTTTCCAACAACGAAAACAGCAGTGCGAAAATCACCATTCCGGAAAAACCAGCCAAAACCTTGCCTAGCGGATTGTCCAAAACGAACATTGGCAAGAGCGCTGCAACCGTCGTTAAAACACCAAAGACAGTAGCAACCGCAACCTTGTTTACACCCGCCTCTGTACCGCGGATCGGATCACGGGTTTTCTGACGTTCCTCAAAGACGCTTTCACCGACAACCACCGCATCATCTACCAAGATACCTAACGCGATGATCAGGCCGAAAGTTGTCACATCATTGAGCGAGTAATCCACCCAACGCGACCCTGCGACCATGATTGCCCCCATGACAGATACAGGGATCCCCATCGCGACCCAAAACGCCAGCCGCACATTCAAAAACAACGACAGCATCAGAGTTACCAAAATCAGACCCTGAATACCGTTGGATTTCAAAAGCTGTAACCGATCTGCGATGAACCCAGCTGAATCGCCCCAAACGGTCACTGATGTCCCTGGTGGCAGCTGATATTCATAGTCAGCAACGACAGAGTTCACTGCGCGCGAGATTTCCAGCAGGTTTTCTTTCTGCCCGACAAGCACCACCATTCCGATGGTTGGCTTGCCATTCAATCGAAACAGATAGTCACCTTCTGCAAAAGTATCATGCACAGTCGCCACGTCGCCCAGTGTCACCACCGAACCGTTGGGCTGTTCAATCACCGGAATGCTCGCGAAATCGCCGGCATAACGTGCCCTGTTGTCAGCTCGTAGCGATATGGTGCCACCTTCAGTGCGAAGTTTTCCGCTCTGAAAATCAATAGAATTTTTGCGGATTGCACCCGATAGGTCCGCGACCGTCAGGTTGAGTTGGCGCAAACGATCGGGGTCAACATCAACCTTGATTTCCTGCGGAATAATGCCCCAAATTTTCAATCGCGACAGTTCGGATCGCGCAAGCAGATCCTCTTTCAATCCTCGTGCTAGGGTTTGAAGACTGGCTGGATCTGCATCGCCTGAGATGTTGACGTATAACGCCGGGAGGTCATACCCGTCGGTTTCGATCACCGGGCGTTTTGCCGCTTCGGGAAGATCAGTGATGCCATCGATTTTTAATCGCACCTTATCGAGCAACTTTTGCAAGTCTTGCCCGCCGGCACGTCGTACTGAGATATTTGAAAGTTCATTTGAGGATTCTGAGGTGATGCTGCGCACACCTGGCAATCCTTCCAGCGCCTGCTCGATTTTTCGGGAGACCAACTCGTCTACTTGTTGCGCTGTTGCACCTTCGTAAACCGTGGAGATAACGACATTTTCAGGTGGAACACGAGGGAACCCCTCGATCCGAATTGACAAAAGCGTCATGACACCGAGAAACAGGATAAAGCCCATCATCAGATTGGCAGCGACGGGGTTGCGGATGAACCAGGCGGTCAAGGCATGCATGATTATTTTCCTGCGTTCATGGGTTGCACCCATTGATTGGGCAAGAATATTGCCAGTGGGGTGACTGCGACTTGTAAGAACGTCTCGCCCTCAGGGGCGGCGATAACGACACGATTGTTCGCACGAAACAGGATGCTTGGCTTGAAGCGCTGCAACTGTTCATTGTTATCCACGTGCCAGACATAGCCCTCGCGTGTCAGGGCCGTTGCTGGAACGTTGAGGGTTGCGTCCAACGAGCGGCCTTGCAAAATCACCCGCACGAAGTCACCGGGTAAAATTACTTCATTGTCTGTGGCACTAAGATCCAAGAACACCCTGAATTGCCGCGTTTTCTGATCAAGAAAACCACCCCCTTGCCGCACCACTGCAGTTGCAAAAGGGTTGCCATTGCGATCAAGCACATCGGCGGATTGCCCTGCCAAAGGATGTTTCAACAAAGCCCATTCATCGTGATCAAGTTCAATCGTCAACTCGAAATTCTCGCGATCGACCAGCTTCGCCAGACGGTCACCTTCGGTAACAGATTGCCCAAGGCTGACAAAACGTTCAGTAACAATTCCCGAAAACGGTGCATCAACGGATGTCTTGGATAGTTTCGCCTCAGCGGCGATGAGTTGACGCTCTGTTGTCGCAACAGACAACGTCGCGATCTGCAATTGCGGCAAGCGAAGTGCCAGATCATTTGGCGGCTGGGTCCCATCGCGGGTGAACTGGCGGCGGGCGACTTCGGTTTTATTCTGCGCCTCTAGCAACGCCAGATGCGCCTGTGCCAGCATCAGCTTGGTGTTGGCAACGTCTGCTTGGTATTGTGTTTTATCAATTGCGAATAGAGGTTGACCAGCTTCGACCCGGGCACCGGCAAGGCCGGCTCCTTCAACCTGAGTGATCCGGCCCGAAACCTCTGCACGGATCTCTGCAGACCAGCGTGGTGTGATCTCTCCATAAACCTCAACGCGGGCACTTTGTGTTTGAACTGAAACCGGCTCAACCGTAACAACTGGCGCGGCCCCAAAGTCTTCATTTTGCTCAACATCAACAGTATTTTCAGCGGATTGCAAAAACAAGAAGACCGCCCCCAACACAAGTAGAGAAATCAAGATCCAAACCCATCTTCGCGGCGCCTTAGATACGGTTGCAGTCTCGTTTGTCTCTGTATTTATCATGTCGACGCCCATCCAAAGTATGTTGCTGTTCTATTAGTGAGAGCCCGCGATAACTATGCGGGCTCTCTTGCCAGCGTTCCGTGAGTGGTCAGCGGTTAACCCGCGATTGCTGGCAAATTTTGACTGATGCAGTGGAAGTTTCCACCATGCAGCAGAATCTCTCGTCCGGGCACACCGATGATTTCGCGGTTCGGGAAGGCACGCACGAAGGTCCGTTCGGCCTCTTGATCCATGTCCGGGTCAAGCTTTGGATACACCACACGATTGTTCGTGAGGATGTAGTTCACATAAGAGGCGGGCATGCGGTCTTCGATTTCCCCTATGCGGGCATAGGGCATCGAATTGAGCTCTTCGTCCGTTACATAGAGTGGCCCTGGCTGATGCAGCTTGTGCACTTTGAACTTGTTGCCCTGTGCATCGGTGCTGGATTGCAGCACCTGCAACGCTTCGGCTGAGCGCTCATATTGCGGATCGTTTTGATCGTCGGTCCAGGTCAGGATGACCTCAGAGGGTCCGGCAAAGCACGCCATATTGTCAACGTGACCGCTGGTGCTGTCTTCAAACACACCGCGCGGCAGCCAGACAACTTTCTGGGCCCCAAGGTAGGCCTTGAGATGGTTTTCGATCTCTGCCTTGCTCAGGTCCGGATTGCGGTTGGGGTTCAACAAGCATTCCTCAGTGGTCAAAATGGTGCCACGTCCGTCTGAGTGGATGGATCCACCTTCTATAACAAGAGGAGCACGATACCGATCTGCCCCTTCATGTTTCAGCATGCGGCGGGCCATCTTGCTGGTGTCCCAGTAATCGTCAGGGTATCCCCAACTATTAAACTTCCAATCAACCCCTCGACGCTCTCCCGCATCGTTAAGCAAGAAGGTTGCTCCATCGTCTCGGACCCAATTGGTTCCGCCGTGCATTTCCACGAGATCAACCGTATCGGGCACCATTTTACGTACCCGTGCAGCTTCTCGTCGCGAGACCACAAGGCGCACTTTAATGTCATCTGAAATGGCCGTTGCCATTTCAGCAATCACCGGCTCAGCCAACTTGCCTTCGTTGCGCCATTCCTCGGCTTCCGGCCAAACCAGCCAGATCGCCTCGTGATTTTCAAACTCACCCGGCATCCGAAATCCGTCTGCTGTTGGGGTAGACTTCAATAAGGATGAGGTCATCGCGGATTTCGCGAACCCCATGCTGGGAAGCCCAGCCATGCCAAGCGCCACTGCCGTATTTCCAAGCAAGGCTCTACGATTGATCATCATCTTACGTCTCCACGCATTTTCATGTTCTGTTGACGTCGACATGCCAATTGTTTGTCGCAAAACTATCCCCAAGATGACCCTGATTTGTCGCAATCTGTCGCAACATCAAAGACCTGCGACAGATTGCGACAAACTCTTTAAGACATTTGGAAGACCCCGCCGCGTTTTCCGGTTATGTATGTTGAAACTTGCAATCGAGACTACCGATGCCCCAAGACACAAACGCTACTGATCCGCATATCCTTGTGGTTGATGATCGACGAGATATTCGCGACCCTTTGCGCAAATACCTTATTAAACAAGGCTTACGAGTGAGCGTTGCAGCCAGCGCGGCAGAGGCGCGCAAAATGCTACCCGACGCTGCGGTCGATCTTATTGTCCTCGACATCATGATGCCCGGCGAAGACGGGTTGTCCCTGTGCCGCGATATTCGCTCAAAGTCGGAGATTCCAATCATCCTTTTGACCGCGCTTTCAGATGAAACTGACCGTATTGTTGGGCTTGAATTGGGAGCAGACGACTATCTGACAAAGCCGTTTAACCCACGGGAATTGCTGGCCCGGATCCGTGCCGTGTTGCGCCGCAGCCAATCTAGCCCACCAGAGATCAAGGGCAACGGCAATATCTGGCAGGTTGGGCCGTGGCAATTTGATATCTCCGTTCCATGCCTACGCCTCGCTGAAGCAGCTGACATTCCTCTAAGTACTGGCGAGGCGGCACTGTTGGAGGCGATGGTTTCACGTGCGGGCCGCGTTCTATCGCGCGCGCAATTGTTGGACCTGACCCAAGGACGCGATCCAAACCCGTTTGACCGCGCCATTGATAACCACATAAGCCGTTTGCGTAAGAAAATGGATCTTGGACCTGATGCGGATCCGATTATCCAGACCGTATGGGGCGGTGGGTACAAGATCGTAACAGAAGCTCGCAAGTTATGAGAGGTCTTTGGCCAGATCGTCTTGCCTGGCGAATAATCCTGCCGGTGGTTGCTGTCGTGGTCGCAGCGCAATTTGCGTTGAGTTGGTTAATTTTTGCGGCCTTTGAAAAGGATTTCTGGGACAAGGATCAAGCCAGATATGCCGCACAACAACAGGCTCGCGTGCAGCGGTTAATCGAAACATTGCGCGATGCGCCCGAAACACAAACCATATCAATATTGAGTATTGCCAATGGGCAGGATTTTCACGCTTGGTTGGCGCAGGATACAAGTTCTCTAGCTGAGTATGAAGGCTTTCCAGTAACACAAGGCGCAACTGCCCTTATGCAAGTGCTTACCCCAATTAATGGGGTAGAGGACATCACTGTAACAGGTTTTGTCCCGTATGATCTGGGTGACTATGAAGCCATCCTTTCTGCGCCTGACAGGGTGGTATACGGTTTTGGTGTGGCCGAGGAAAATCTATTGGTTGAAGCTCAAATCCGTCCCGGAGCCTGGCTGCGCATTCTGACGCCGACCGCTGAATTTGATACTGAGATCACACCTTGGAGCGTCGGTCCGGATCCCCTGTTTGTGAGTCTTATTGCGCTCAGTATTGTGCCATTGTTGATCCTGATTATTCGGCAATTGGTTGGACCAATTCGCAATTTGGCGCAATTTGCTGAACGCATCGGACACGGTAACTGGAAGTTCGAAGAAATACCCGAAACCGGCCCGCTGGAGACCCGTCAGGCCGCGCGGGCACTAAATGTCATGGCGCGCCGCATTCGCGACTTTGTTGAAGATCGCACCCGGATGTTAGCCGCGATTTCACATGATATTGCCAGCCCACTGACCGGCATGCGCCTGCAAGCAGAAATGGTGGAAGATCCAGACATTCGCGAGTCGCTGATTCAGGGTATCGTAGAGATTAGCACTATGAGCCAATCTACATTGGCATTTGCCCGGTTGGATGCAACAAAAGAGCAGCCGCAGACGTTGTACTTTTCCGAATTTGTGGCTGATCTGATCAAGGACTACGACGCGTCAAAGGTCAGTTTCATTTCAACTGCGTTCACCGAAGGCGCAATGGCGGATATTCGTCAGGTTCAGATGCGTCGTGCACTAAGGAACATCGTCGAAAATGCCCTCAAATACGGTGAAACGGCCGAGATATTGCTAGATGCTTCCGAGCGCGAATTCCGCTTGACCGTAACAGACACTGGTCCCGGTCTGCCGGATACTCTTCTCGAACAGGTTTTTGAGCCGTTCTTTCGGGGCGACACATCCCGAAACCCAGAAACCGGCGGTACGGGCTTGGGTCTCTCGATTGCGCGCAACCTTGTTCGCCTCCATGGCGGAGACGTTGTTCTCCGCAACCACACCGAAGGAGGGCTGATCGCTCAGGTTATATTGCCGCGAAGCGGCACCTTCAAATGAATTAGTGCAAAGCGCAGCATTTCACCGGTGTTATGTAATCACCTCAATCCGAGTATGCCGAATGCCTATGTCTCGACCACATCAGAAAACCGCCGTTGAACTCATCGCAGCGAAGTTCAGTTGCGTCTGCTTAGCGTGCGTCAACGCGGTAACTTTCCGTCATCATTCACCCCGATTAGCCTTGCTTTCCGCTTAAAGAGATATTTTTTGTCGCAGGCCTGCAAAAGCCCAGCAATACCTCTTGATTTATGGCCGCAGGAATGAAATCCCCCGTTTATGACTGATCAGAGCACATCAAAAATCGCCCTCGTCACTGGGGCATCCCGTGGTTTGGGCGCCGCATTGGCCGAAGATCTGGCCAAGACGCATCACGTTGTTGCCGTGGCCCGTACCACTGGCGCGCTGGAAGAGCTGGACGACCGCATTCAGGCTTCTGGTGGTCAGGCAACCCTTGCACCGATGGACATCAACCAACCCGACGCCATGGCGCAGCTGTGCCGCTCAATCTATGACCGTTGGGGCAGCATTGATCTCTGGGCCCACTGTGCCGTGCATGCGCCACCAATGTCCCCGGCCCCGCATATGGACATGAAAGACTGGGACAAGACCCTGACCAGCAATGTCACCGCAGCCGGCCGTCTGATCACCTTTATCGCGCCTTTGTTGGGCGATCAGGGTCAGGCAGTATTTTTTGATGATCCCTGCACAGGTGACAAATTCTTTGGCGCATACGGTGCCAGCAAAGCCGCGCAAATCGCTCTGGCGCGCAGTTGGCAGGCAGAGAATGCCAAATCTGGCCCCAAGGTGCATATTCTCACCCCAAATCCGATGCCCACAGCGGTGCGCGCACGCTTTTTCCCTGGTGAAAACCGTGATACGCTGACATCCGCGCAATCCGAGGCCAAACGCCTGTTGGCACAGATCTGACCTGAGGTTCCACTTGCATCACGAACACGTTACCCCATCTAATGCAGGTAACAATCGCAGGATGCCAAATATGTCAGTTTCAAAAAGCCTCGCCGCCGCCCTCTTGCTTGGGCTGACTACGCCTGCCGTCGCCGAGGACCTACATCTCGTGTTGGAACTAAAGTCCCATGTCGATGACGAGGTTGTCCAAGTCGTCGCGCTCTACGTCAGTGAAATTGACCCCAACAAGCGTTCTGCCGATGATGAATACAGATTAGAGATTGACGGCAAAGCGGTCGATCTACCGCAAAACCTTCTGGCTGGGATCAATCATCAGCGCCGCAGCTACAGTTATGATGGCCAAAGCGGCGGCATTGAAACGGTGGACCCCGCAGCCGTCTGCATGCTTGGCGGCCCTGCTGCTGGCGAAACACTTGAGGCGCTGTATCTGACATATGAAAACCACAAGATCACCGGCAGCGAAATGCGCCCGGTGCTAAGCGAGGCGACAAACTGCCTCTTCACCCCACACATCAACCCCAGCAAACTGCATGCGCATCTGGCTGCGGTCAAAGCCCTGGGGCAGCTGCAAACCGTCCGTACTCTGACTGTGCAATAGCACATACCTCTCTTTATGCTCTTGCTGTAAAGGCCAAGTGAATCCATGGGTAATGGTCTGGATTGGCCTCTTTTTACCTGATGTGTACTGTTTGAAACTTCGTTGTCTCAGTGCTAACAAATTCAAAATCATCGGCATGGCTTGAGCAATGCATCAATCAATGATGAACGCCCTTGATCGGGATAAGATGGCCAAATTCTCACACCCGTTAAAGAACTTTGATCTGCGAACCAACAGACTTGCCCGTTCCGCCCTGCACAGCTAGTAAAGCCCAAGTATTTTAGGGACAAAGCTGTGCGTATCCTCATCACCAATGACGACGGGATCAATGCCCCCGGTCTGGCTGTTCTCGAAGAGATCGCCACTGCCATCGCCGGGGACACGGGCGAGGTTTGGGTTGTTGCACCCGCGTTCGAGCAATCGGGCGTTGGCCACTGCATTTCCTTCACCCAACCGATGATGATCTCGCAGGTATCCGAGCGCCGCTACGCCGTACAAGGCAGCCCCGCAGACTGCGTTCTGGCCGCCTGTCATGACATCATGAAAGACGCGCGCCCTGATCTGGTTCTGTCCGGTGTGAACCGCGGCAATAACTCAGCTGAGAACGCGGTTTACTCTGGCACCATCGGTGCCGCGATGGAGGCCGCACTTCAAGGTGTCGATGCCATCGCGCTCAGCCAATATTACGGCCCCGCCACGCAAGGCCTTGCGGATCAGTTTGAAACCGCCCGTGCATATGGACTGAAAACCGTGCGCCAATTGCTGGATCACGGCGTCTGGACCAAAGATGATTACGGCATTTTTTACAACGTGAACTTCCCACCCGTCGCGGCCAAGGATGTCCAAGGAATCCGCGTCGCCCATCAGGGCTTTCGCCGCGATATGGGCTTTGGTGTGCAGGCGCAAAACTCCCCTTCCGGACGCAAGTTTCTGTGGGTCACAGGCGCACCGCAACAACAACCCACCTCTGAAGGGTCCGATGCAGACGTCAATCTCAAGGGCTACATTTCCGTGACACCGATGCGCGCCGACCTGACAGCCCATGACATTCTATCCCCTCTCAAGGCGATCGAAACATGAGCGCTATGAATGAGGTTGCCGAACGCAAGATGCAGTTCCTGTTTGCCCTGCGGTCCAAAGGGGTAACCGACAAGCGTGTCCTCAACGCAATGGAGCACGTTGACCGTGGACCATTCATTCGCGGCCATTTTTCCGACCGAGCCTATGAAGACACGCCACTGCCCATTGCCTGTGGCCAGACCATCAGCCAGCCATCAGTGGTAGGCCTGATGACGCAAGCGCTGAAAATCAGCCCACGCGACACGGTACTAGAGGTTGGCACCGGTTCGGGTTACCAAGCCGCGATCCTCAGCCAACTGGCCCGCCGGGTCTACACGGTTGATCGGTTCAAACGTCTGGCCACTGAAGCGGCGGCAATCTTTCGCCAACTGGACCTGACCAATATCACCACATTGACCGCCGATGGCAGCTTTGGCTTACCTGACCAAGCACCATTTGACCGCATCCTTGTAACCGCCGCTGCCGAAGATCCGCCAGGGCCGCTCTTGGCGCAGCTCAAAATCGGGGGTATTATGGTTTTACCGGTCGGTCAGTCCGACACCGTTCAAAGCCTGATCAGGGTCACCCGATCCGAAACCGGCTATGATTATGACGAGCTACGCCCGGTCCGTTTTGTGCCCTTGGTCGAGGGTCTGGGACGCGATACAGAATAAAGAAAATAACGATCTGCAAAGCCCCATCCATAAGGGGCAACTGACGAGGATTTAATCGAGATGACCCACCGCAGAGTTTCCCCCCGCATAATGCTGGCTGGCTCCGCCCTTTTGGCGCTGACCGCCTGCGAAGAGCCGCTTGATTGGGACCTTCGCAATCAGGTTGGTAATGGTGCCGCCACATCGAATGCAGCCCTTGGCGCAACAGCAGATCGCCCGCAACCGGACGCGCGTGGGATCATCTCTTACCCCGGATATCAGGTCGCTGTTGCCCGACGCGGCGACACTGTGAATAGCCTTGCCGCGCGAATTGGCGCCAATGCCAGTCAACTGGCCAGTTTCAATGGCGTCAAACCCGAAGACAACCTGCGTGACGGCGAAGTTCTTGCCCTGCCCGGCCGTGTTGCGGAACCTTCTGGTGGCCCCATCCAGCCGAATGGCAACGTTGACATCAGCACATTGGCAGGATCAGCCATCGACAAGGCCGATTCACAAACGGTTAAAACCAGCACACTGTCGCCAAGCCCCATACAGCAAACTGGTGTTGAACCGATCCGCCACAAGGTCGAGCGCGGCGAAACCGCCTTTACCATCGCGCGACTCTATAATGTCTCAGTCCGCAGCCTGTCGGAATGGAACGGATTGGATAGCAACTTCACCGTACGCGAAGGCCAGTTCCTGATGATCCCTGTCGCCCTGCCGGGAAAAAAGAACGAACCCTTTGATGCTGGTGCGGCCACGGTCACAACATCGACACCCGGCTCAGGTAGCCCGACCCCAACACCACCAAGTGCGTCAAAGCCTTTGCCGGATG
This sequence comes from Roseovarius sp. EL26, assembly GCF_900327775.1. NCBI lineage: Bacteria > Pseudomonadati > Pseudomonadota > Alphaproteobacteria > Rhodobacterales > Roseobacteraceae > Roseovarius > Roseovarius sp. EL26. The sequence continues at coordinate 650,363 of NZ_OUMZ01000007.1, read as the reverse complement.
AGAAAACCGTCCCCGTGTCCGAACCCGTTAAGACCACCACCATTGCGCCGGATCTGGGCGCAGAACAATCAAAATCCACGGCCCGTATGGGATACCCAGTGCAGGGCAATATCGTTCGTGATTATGAAAAGGGTAAAAACGAAGGCATCGATATCGCTGCCAAGGCCGGAAGCGCCGTCAAAAGCGCCGCAGATGGCGTGGTCGCAGCCGTCACGCAAGACACCCGCGGTACCTCGATCATCGTGATCAAACACCCCGGTAACTTGCTGACTGTTTATTCCAACATCGATGCCGTTGCGGTGAAAAAAGGTGGGGCAGTCAACCGCGGCCAGAAAATTGCACAGATCAGCAAACAAGGCGCGGAGGCTCTGCACTTTGAAATCCGTAAAGGCACCGACAGCACCGACCCAATTCCCTATCTGAAATAAGACTATGGCAAGGGGGCCGCAAACGCCCCCTTTCCGCTTATCGCATTCGCTGGCTTTATGGTCGTATCCGTCACGCGCTGATTGCCCTTTGTATTGCACACACGTAGCAACTCAGAGGACACATCATGACCACAAGCAAACCAGTCATCGGGTTTCTCAACCCCCAAGCCTATATGCAAGATGCAATTGCGGATATGCGTAACCGCTTGGACGTGCGTATCCTGACGCCTGAAACGTGGGATGCCGCTGAAATTGATGACGTCGTCACTCACTGTCAAGCCGAAGGCATTCAGGCCGTGGCAGGGTTTGCCCAAAAAGACGCCTTTCATCATATCTTGATCAACGAACGCCTTGGCAATCCAACAATTTCCCGTCTGGCGTTTTTGTATTGCATGAACAAATATCTGATGCGCACGCTCGAGGCCGACCCATTCTGGTTTGCCCCAATAGATCCGCTGTCTGAAAGCGATGACGATATCATCGCAAAGATCGCTGAATGGCCGTTCATGCTGAAAAACACCTCACTGTCGTTGGGACGTGGGATCTTCAAGGTCAAAACCCCCGATGATCTACGCGCCGTTCTGGCTGATTATCGTGCTGATACCGCCTTGCAAGACCTGATCGCCTTTCAGAACGAGACATTCTCAAAGGGCATCCCAGCCGAACAAATACCCCCCGTCGTGCCGCCGTTTATCGCCGAACATCTGGTCGATATGAATACGGCGATTGAATACTGCTACGAGGGCTATATCACCGCCACCGGCGAAGTCGTGCACTATGCCCTGACCGAAGAGGTGTATTTTTCCAACCATCAGGCATTGGGGTATCTGACCCCGCCCCTGTCATTGTCGGCCGAGCAAACCAGCCAGATCGAGGCTTGGGTCAACGACTACATGGGTCGGATGTCCGATCTGGGCTATCACAATCAGTTCTTCAATCTTGAGTTCTGGATCATGCCCGACGGCACCATCGCCCTGACCGAGATCAACCCCCGCGCCGCGCATAGCTATCACTATAACTATGTCTATTCGTTTGGGTCGTCCCTGTTCGAAGACAACCTCAGCCTTGTGGCAGATGGCGGCAAACTACCCGATACCCCCTGGCGCAAATGGCGCGCAGGCGAAGATCACAACTATACACTGATCGTTCTGATCACCGCCAAACAGACTGGGCAAGTCAGTGATATTCTGAACTATGCTTACGTCGATCATTTGGAACAAAACGAGGGCATCCTGATCCGCCACACCAAGCAACGTAATGACACGTTGACCGCCGGTGACATGACCGCCGCCGGTGCGATGTTGCAGCAGATCTGGATCACCGGGCGCACAGCACAGGAACTGATCGCGAAAGAACGTGAGATTCGTGCAAAGATCTATTTACAGGCGCAAGAAGGCTCTGACTATCCAGACTATTGGGTGGCGTAGGGTTTTGGGGCATTGCCCCTTTGACCTGTGGCCAATTCCCCCAAAGTATTTAGGGAATGATGAAGAGCCGTATTGCGTGTCGGGTTAAACCGTCACGCCCTGACGTCCAGCCAGATCGGTGAAATACTGCCACGCCACCCGGCCTGAGCGCGCGCCACGTGTGGCCTGCCATTCGATCGCCTCAGCACGCAAGGTTTCATCGTCAATAGCAACACCATGCGCATCACAATAGCCCCTGATCATCGCCAGATATTCATCCTGATCACAGGGGTGAAAGCCCAGCCACAGGCCAAAGCGATCCGACAATGACACCTTTTCCTCAACCGCCTCAGACGGGTTGATCGCACTTGAGCGCTCATTCTCGATCATATCACGCGGCATCAGGTGACGGCGATTAGAGGTCGCATAGAACACCACATTTTCTGGCCGGCCCTCAATGCCGCCGTCCAGCACCGCCTTAAGTGATTTGTAATGCTGGTCATCATGGCTAAAGCTCAGGTCGTCACAAAACAGCACAAACCGCTCTTCCGCTCCGCGCAGGTGGTTCAACAAACGCCCGACACTGCTCATATCTTCGCGCTGCAGTTCAACCAGTTTCAGCGGCAGGTTTTCGGCCCGCACCGCAGCGTGCACCGCTTTGACCAGCGATGATTTACCCATCCCCCGCGCGCCCCACAAAAGCGCGTTGTTGGCGGGCAAGCCACGGGCAAACTGGCGGGTGTTCTCCAGCAATGTATCTCGTGATCGGTTGATGCCAACCAAAAGCGCCATATCCACCCTGCTGACCTGCGCCACAGGCTCCAGCCGGTCCGGTTCCACATGCCAAACAAAGGCATCAGCTGCGGCAAAGTCCGGGGCGGACAACGCCGCCGGGCTCATCCGTTCCAGCGCCGCTGCAATCCGCTTCAGCGGGTCGCTCATGGTTTGGGGTCCTCGGGTAGATCCATCACATCCCCCTGATCGTCTTCGTCCTCGGCTTCAGCTTCAGCGTCGTCGTCCTCGTCATCATCGAACCACAGGCCCTCGGCACGCAGTTTTTTCTCACGTTCGCGCTCAACCCGTTGAACAAGGAAAATCGAAATCTCATAAAGACCGTAAACCACAACGAACAAGATCACCTGCGTGATCACATCGGGCGGTGTCACCAAAGCGGCCAGCACAAGAATGCCCACCACCGCGTATTTACGCACGCTGCGCAGGCCCGGTGCAGTCACCAGTCCCGCCTTACCCATCAGGGTCAGCAGCACCGGCAATTGGAAACAAAGGCCAAAGGCCACGATGAACTTGATCGTCAGGTTCAGATATTCCTGCGCGGAGCCTTGGAATACAACAGACAGCCCCTGGGTCACTTCTTCGCCAACAACAGCTTCACCCTCTTGGCCAAACTGTTGGAACCCAAGGAAGAAGTCATAAGCCAATGGTGTCACAACATAAAATGCAAATGACGCCCCCAGAATAAACATAAATGGCGACGCAACGAGAAACGGCAAAAACGCGCCTTTTTCATTTTTGTACAAGCCCGGCGCCACAAAACGCCACATCTGGTTGGCAATATATGGAAACGCCAGAATAAAGCCGCCCAATAGCGAGACTTTAATCGCAACAAAGAAGCCTTCCTGCGGGCTGATAAAGATCAGATCACAGTCTTGCCCGCGTTCGGCCAGAACCGAACACAAGGGCGCGGTCAAAAAATTAAAGATCGGCGTTGCAACAGTAAAACAAATCACCATCCCGATAATAAACGCCACAACGCTGTGGATCAGGCGGTTACGCAGTTCGGTCAGATGCTCAATCAGCGGCGCGCTGGAGTCTTCAATCTCGTCGCTGTGGCTCATGCCTTATCCTCGGCAGGTTTTGTGGTCTTTTTTGCGGCGGGCTTCTTGGCCGCTGATTTGGCAACCGTCTTGGCTGCACTGGTTTTTGCCGCAGGCTTCTTTGTTGCGGTTTTTGCAGCTGCGGGCTTCTTCGCAGCCGCCTTGGGCTTTGCAGTCGTCGATTTGCTTGCCGTTTTTGCAGCAGCCTTCTTAGGCGCTGCCTTTTTCACAGGCTTATCTTCAGCCGCTTTTGCAGCTTCTGCCGCCTTACGCTCGGTCGCTTTTTCGGCAGCTTTGGCTTTGATCTTGTCGGCTTTTCCCTGGCGTTCAGGATCAACCTTACCTGCGTCATCCTTGGGCTTGCCGCTGTTCATGGTCTGCTGCACAAAGCCTTCAGTCGATGATTTGACCTCATCCGCAACGGTACGGATTGGGTTTGATGCCGTCTTCAGCATCTTGCCCACTTCATTCATCCCACTGTCATCAGCTGCATCATTCATCGCACGGCTAAACTCGCGCGCCATGCCCTTGGCCTTGCCCACGAAATTACCAACCGTGCGGAACATGCCCGGCAGATCCTTGGGGCCAACGACGATCAATGCAACCACGCCGATGACCAGCAGCTCCATAAAGCCCAGATCAAACATCTAAGGTTTAGACCTTGTCTTTTTCGTCAGCCGGGGTCACGTCTTTCGCGGTTTCTGCGGCCTCTTCTGTAGCTTCATCTAGCTCTTTGGTGCCTTCAGCCACGCCCTTTTTAAACGAGGTGATGCCCTTACCCACTTCGCCCATCAAAGACGAGATCTTGCCGCGCCCGAAAAGCACCAGCACCACAACCGCGATCAGCAGAATGCCTGGAAGGCCAATATTGTTCAGCATGTTCTTTTTTCTCCCTAGTTTCGGGGTTGCTTTGGTCCCCCCGAAAAAACTTTCCCCTTTATGTAAGACGATCATCAACGGGTGAAAAGGCCAAACCACCTCAAGAGCTGCATTTTGCCCGCAATCCCCCGTTGGTTGGGTGCCAACCCATCAATTTTCCGGCGCACCTGACCAAGCCGCGCATCGGAGGGGGCTGATTTTGAAAATTGCTACTTAATCACATAAATCAGTAAAACCTCACCGTATCGCACCTCTCTCCCCAATCGTCTCGGCCTATCAGTTGTTACTTGCAAAATTTCCTCTCTCGAAAGGAGCAACCCTATAGAGACTGTTTTCAGGCCGCTTCAACAAATCACCATCCAAACACATCCCACAATATGTATAGTCAAAACGACACAGATTGTCGCTGATCGACAAGCGCGGTGCATCAGATCCCGCAGGTTAAACGGACATATTGCAGGAGGCTTTTATGAAAACCACTACGCGTGTGGCCGTCATTGGCGGCGGGGTCGTTGGATGCTCAGTTCTTTATCACCTGACCAAATTAGGCTGGTCTGATGTCATGCTAATTGAACGGTCCGAGCTCACATCAGGCTCGACTTGGCACGCAGCAGGTGGTTTCCATACGTTGAACGGCGATACAAATATGGCCGCCCTGCAGGGCTATACCATCAAGCTCTATAAAGAGCTGGAAGAGATCACTGGCATGTCTTGTGGCCTCCACCACGTCGGCGGCGTCACATTGGCCGACAACCAAGACCGCTTTGATATGATCCTCGCTGAACGCGCCAAGCACCGCTACATGGGTCTGGATACCCACATCGTTGGCCCAGAAGAAATCAACAAAATCGCCCCAATCACCAACACCGATGGCATCTTGGGCGCGCTTTATGATCCGTTGGACGGCCACCTTGACCCTTCGGGCACCACCCACGCCTATGCGCGCGCTGCAAAAATGGGCGGGGCCGAGATTGAAACCCACTGCAAGGTCACGGAAACCAACCAGCGCCCAGATGGCACATGGGATGTGGTTACCAACAAGGGCACCATCCACGCCGAACATGTCGTCAACGCTGGTGGCCTTTGGGCGCGTGAGGTCGGCGCCATGGCTGGCGTCTACTTGCCCCTGCACCCGATGGAGCACCAGTATATCGTCACTGATGAGATCGCCGAGATCTATGAGCGCGCTGAAGAACACCCCCACGTGATGGATCCGGCAGGCGAATCTTACCTGCGCCAAGAGGGCCGCGGTCTGTGCATCGGCTTTTATGAGCAACCCTGTAAACCTTGGGCCGTCGACGGCACCCCATGGGATTTCGGGCACGAACTGCTGCCTGATGATCTGGATAAGATCGAGGACTCCATCGCCTTCGCCTATAAACGCTTCCCGGTTCTGGAAACCGCAGGCGTCAAATCCGTGATCCACGGCCCCTTCACCTTTGCCTCTGATGGCAACCCACTGGTCGGGCCCATTCCGGGCCTGCGCAACTATTGGTCGGCCTGTGGCGTCATGGCCGGGTTCAGTCAGGGCGGCGGCGTCGGCCTCATGCTGGCCCAATGGATGATCGAAGGCGAATGCGAACGCGATGTCACGGCGATGGACGTTGCCCGCTTTGGCGATTGGATCACGCCGGGCTACACCCGCCCAAAGGTCACGGAAAACTATCAAAAGCGCTTTTCCGTCTCTTACCCAAACGAGGAACTTCCTGCCGCCCGCCCGTTCCGCACCACCCCGATGTACGACACCTTCGACAAAATGGGCGCCGTCTGGGGCGCGCAATACGGGCTTGAGGTGGTCAATTACTTCGCGACAGGTGACGAGCCGCGCTATGAAACTCCATCTTTCCGCCGCTCCGACGCGTGGGAGGCCACAGCGCGCGAGGTCAAAGCCGTGCGCGAGGCCGTCGGCATTAACGAGGTTCACAACTTCGGCAAATACCGCATCACCGGCGCGGATGCCCGCGACTGGCTTGATCACATCATGGCGGGCCGCATCCCAAAACCGGGTCGCGTGTCACTGACCCCGATGCTCAGCCCCAAGGGCCGCTTGATTGGTGATTTCACCGTGTCAGGCCTGAATGAACAAACCTTCCAGCTTACCGCCTCTTATGGCGCGCAGGCCAACCACATGCGCTGGTTCCTGCAAAACCAATCGGGCGACGTGCGCATCGACAATATCTCGGATCAGCTCAACGGTTTCCAAATCGCCGGGCCAAAGGCGCGTGATGTTCTGCAAGCCTGTACCCGCGACAATATCAGCGACATGAAATTCATGGACCTGCGCCGCGCCACCGTCGGTATGGCCGATTGCCTGATCCAACGCGTCAGCTACACCGGTGATCTGGGGTACGAGATCTACTGCGACCCACTGTCCCAACGCGCCCTGTGGGATGCGCTGTGGTCAGAGGGGCAAAACCACGGCATGAAACCCTTTGGCATGCGCGCGATGATGTCCCTGCGGCTTGATCGCTTCTTTGGCTCGTGGCTGTCAGAATTCTCGCCCGACTACACCCCAGTTGAAACCGGCATGGACCGCTTCATCAGCTGGGGCAAAAACGCCGATTTCATCGGTCGTGCCGCCGCCGAGGCGGAACACGCCTCAGGATCCGCCCGCAAGCTGGTCGCATTCGAGGTCGATGCGCTGGATACTGACGTCAACGCCTATGAGCCCGTGTGGATCAACGGCGCGGTCAAAGGCTTCTGCACCTCTGGTGGCTATTCACACCATGCGGAAAAATCCATCGCACTGGCCCTGATCCCCACGGAATTGGCAGTTGAGGGCCTTGAGGTCGAAATCGAAATCCTCGGCCAAATGCGCCCTGCTCGTCTGATCACCGAACACCTGTTTGATCCGGATTTCAGCCGCATGCGGGGGTAAGCCAAACTCTTGGTCAAAAAAAGGCGACACTCACCTGCCGCCTATTTCACAGGCATACATCGCCAAAGCCCCGCCCGGCATCACCGGGCAGCGCCCGACCTCCCCGTCGCACCAAAGGTGCGTCACTATAGTTAGCACGCCTCTGGTGTGGCAGGGCGCTTTTGCAGCGTTACAAGATAGAGCAGCGTCACAAACTGGGCGCAAACTTCGCATACAATACATCGCCTAGACGCCCTTCAGATCGGACGCGGCACGGATATTGCAAACCACTATCACGACTGACTTACTTCAACTGCGCAAACAATATCTTTGCATCCACAAATGATTGCAATAAAGGTGATAATACCAGCTATAATTGCGTCTGGACTTATTAATGATAATGCCAACAAATGTTTCAACACTAGAACGCGGTCAATTCGGGCCAGCTTGGTTTCGAATATTCATTGGCCTCTATGCTATTCTTTGCGGCTTGCCCTCGTTACTTTATCTTATTTTTGATGTTCAAGACCTCGTATCTCCAAGCTGGGTGATGAAGGCATCATCGATAGACGCGTACTTAAGTACCATCCTGATCTGCGCCATCGGCGCTGCATCGTTAAGAAGCTGGAGAAAACAATACCTTTCTCATGAGAAATCTTTGGTGGTGCTTTCCGGGGCATCTTTCGCTTTTATGATATATGTGTTTGGAATTTTCTCTGACAAAGGCCCAGTGAAATACGGCATGCCGATTATTGCGGCAACGTTTTTCGGTCAGGAAATTGAGGTGCCCTTTACTGTTGAAAGAGCCTATTTTCATTCCTTTGGTGAATGCAAAAACCCGATTGTGGTAAATCGGATGGCTTCTTCATTTGAACGTGTTTGCAATTCCTCTGAAGAGTTCGTGGCTAGCCTTAAGCCGGATGATGCCATCGTTGTCTCCGGCAAAGGAACGCAGTTAGGTCTTTTCCCAGATTCAGCTCGTAGATCCGACTGAAAATCGAAGCTCGCGCAACCGGGCACTCCCTGCGCGAAACAGCGGGCGTAGCCCGCCGCGCATCGGCGACGCGCCCCAACGCCGCGGCGATTGGGTGAGGATGTATCACAACGTTAAGAATAGACGGATTTGGCAAGAGATATGGGGCAATCCCCAATGTTTGGATCGCCCCCCGCGCACGCCGCTGCGCGGCTCATAGATATCCCAGCGTTTGTGGGGTCCTACCCCTCCGACGCCACCCGCGCTTCAACAGCTTCAGCCAGCGCTTCGCTTTGCGCGGCCAATTCGGCCATTGTTTCAGCTAAACCTTCGGGCATCACCGGCACTTCGACTTCAACCTCGATCCGCTCCGCCTCAGCCGTAGGGGCCGCACGCAGTTGGTTCAGCTCAGCTTGCAACTCTGCCGCCCGGTCCTCGGCCTCGCGCAGTTTGTCCTGAAACCCGGCTGTTTTATCGGCCAACATCAGCCCCGCCATCAGTAGCATCCGCGATTCCGGGATGCGCCCGATCTGTGCGGCCAGCACTGCCGCCTCATCATCCAGCATCTTAGCCGCAGATCGCAGGTAATGCTCTTCGCCTTCCTGACAGGCCACTTCAAAGCTACGGCCACCGATTTCAATATTAATCTCTGGCATTACATGGCCTCCGATGTTTCAGCATCTGCAGACGCCCCGGTTTGATAATCTAGCACGTTTTTCAACTCGCCTAAGATCGCCCCTGCTTCGGCTTCTTCAGCCGCGCGATCGGCGCGCAGGGCATCCAGCTCCGCCATCAGGCCCTTGTTGATCAAATGCGGCTCACCCACGCCAGCGGCATTGGCATCACGCAGCGCCTGATTGTTGGTGCGCAGTTGCCGGTTCGCCTCGCGCAGCGACTGCAATTCGCCATCGAACCGCGACACGGCGGTCATTTGATGTTGGTAACTGGTTTGCGCCTCTGCCCGTGCAACGTCAGTGCGGGCCTCGGCCTCGGCCTTGGCCGTTTCTAGGTGCTCGACCTGCTTTGTCAGCGCTATGTTCTCAGAGGCCAGCCGTTCAAGATCAGCCTGTAGTCGTTCCAATTCCTCATGGTCCACGGAAGAATGGTCCACGGCAGGTGCTGCAACGGTCGTTGGCAATGCCTCGACCCCCTGCGTGATCCGCTCTAACGCGGCGGAAATCCTGTGTTTCAACGCATCAATTTCACTCATAATCCTCAGCCCCTCACGTTCTTGTCCCGGCAGCGGCGAATCGTCTGCCCGCCGGATTATGCCCAACTCTACCCAAAGACCGCGAAAAATGCGCCCCCCGATGTCCCGTTACGTCCCAAGCGGCACTCCTGCGCTTGATCTTTGCCGCTGGGCTGATATGCAGCGCCTTATCAGTTTCCACTGCCAAAGGACGCACCCCCGTGGATATCGCCGCACTTCGCACCGCCAACCCCGATCACTGGACCAAAGCCGCCGCCATTCGTGCCCTGACACTGGATGCGGTCCATGCCGCAAACTCCGGTCACTCCGGCATGCCCATGGGCATGGCCGACGTTGCGACCGTCTTGTTTGAAAAACACCTCAAGTTT